>NZ_JAEMVC010000017.1 GCF_029215985.1 Sulfurimonas sp. SAG-AH-194-C21 | reverse complement strand
GGCATTAAATTTTAAATTATTACAACTATTTATTTTAGTAGAAAAATTCAAATTTTAAAGCTTCTCAAGTACTTTATATCATCCAACCTCAACAAAACTAGTCCCATCCCCACGAGGAATAATCTTTATCTGTAAAGGTATTCTCTCTTTAAGAGCCTCAACATGTGAAATAACACCGACCATTTTTCCGCCACTTTGTAAAAGGTTGAGTGCATTTAACGCAGTTTCTAAACTCTCTTCATCAAGTGTACCAAAACCTTCATCTAAAAAGAGTGAGTCTATGGCTATTTTCTGACTTGCTAATTCTGAGAGTCCAAGAGCAAGAGCTAAACTTACTATGAAACTCTCTCCACCTGAAAGAGTGCTCACCGGACGGACTACATTTCCTTGGTAGGCATCTACGACTTCAAGCTCTAAGAGTTTGTCTTGGTTTCGTGAAAGTGTGTAACGAGTACTTAGTATACTAAGGTGTTGGTTTGCTAGGTTTATGAGTTGGTCTAGCGTTATACCCTGTGCAAATTTTTTAAACTTTGTGCCATCAGATGAACCTACGAGTTCGTTTAGTTTTACCCAGACTTTAAAAGACTCTCTTTTCTTTTTGAGTGAGACTATTCGTTCCTTATGTTTGGCACTATTTTGTGTGTTTACTTCTAAGACTTTTTTCTCACTTCCTATACTCTCTCCAAGTGCATCTTTCTTTTGCCCTAGTAAAGATAAAAGTACTTCAAGTTCATCTATGGGTTTATCACTCAAAGCCTCTTTTTCATGAGCTTCGAGTTGTTCTAGGGTTTGCTTAGAAAGAGTCTGCGTTTGGGTGTATCTATCATGTATATTTTTACACACAAGGGCTAAGGAGTCTCTCTCATTTTTATCAAGTTGTGCATTTTTAAACGCAGTCATATCTTTAAACTCATTTTCTTTATAGAGTTCTTTAAGCTCCGTGTTTAAGACATCTAGTTTTTTAGTATCATCTTCTATCTTTATATCTAAACTCTTTTTATTTGCTTCGCGTTCACTACTCTTCACTTTAAGAGCATTTAGAGCACTGCTACATGACTGTTCTCTCGTTTGGAGTACTTTGTGCTGCGTTTGTATCTCTTGCTCGTAAATATCTAAGTCTGCTACATTAAGTATCTCTACTCGTTTTGTACACAACTGATTTAAATTTACTTCTAACTCTTTTAAGTCTACTCTTATTACTTCTATCTCTTCTAAAAGTAAAGTGGCTGTTGTTTCATTCTCTTTTTTCTCTACTTCACATTTATGTAAGTCTATGAGTAGTTTATCTTTTTGTATCTGCTTTTGTTTGAGTTCTTCTATCTCTGTACGGAGCTTTAACTCTTTTTGTGTGAGTTTGTCTTCACTATCACTTTGTAGTTCAAAGGAGTGTTGTTTTAAAGTAGCAGCTAAATTCTCTATCTCTTGAGTTAAGTGTATCATTTGGAGTCGTGATGATTCTATCTTGTTTTGCCCTACCCCAATTCGAGACACTAAAGCACTCAGTTCTTTTTCTTTATGCTCTAAGTCTTGTACTTCTTTTAGTATCATCTCTTTAGTCTTATCTATATGAACTTCTATCACTTCATCTGCAAAGGGATGTTCTTTAGATCCACACAAAAGACAAGCCTCACCCTCTACCAAACTCTTTCTATCCTCTTCATACTTTTGAAGGAGTTGTTCTTTTTCTTGCTTTTCTCTAAGCGTGCTAATGTGTTTTTTAAGTGTCGCTATATTTTCAGTCGATATAATCTCTGTCTCTATGAGTGAGTTTACAAGGACGGTGTTGTTCTCATACTCTTTACTCTCTTCACTCTCGCGTTTACTCAAGTTTACATATGCTTGTACTACTCTTATGAGTGTTTGTACATCTTCTAAGTTCTTTTGTCTACTCTCACCTACACCATCAGAAGTATTCTCTTGCATGATTTTAACTTGTGCTTGTATAGACTCATACTCTTTTACTCTTGCACTCAAAGTATCTCTCGTCATTTCTAAGTTTTTCTCTTTTACTTTAAGTAGTTCACCTTGTCTTAGTATACTAGCCTGTGTTTGTCTCTCTTGCGTTTGTTTCTCTCTAGCTTCTTTTAACTTCTGCGTTCCAAGTGTAAACACAGTAACCCCAATGCCAAACTCTTTTTTAACTGTTTCATACTCTAACTCTTTACTACGAACTTCACTATGGAGTGTTAAGAGTTCTGCGTTTAACATCTTCACTGCGTTTGTATCCACACTCACATTTTCTTGCACTTGCACAAAAGATGAAAAACTAGCAGAGACATTAAGTGCTCGGTTAGCTAGACTAAGTCTCTCAAACTTTTCACTCTCTTCTTCTTTGTCTTTTGTACTCTCTCTAAACGCCACTTCGTACTTTGTACTCTGCTCTTTTAACACTTCTAGTCTTTTGATCCAAGTAAGCGATGCAGTAAGTTTTTGTAATGCTTCATTTGTTGTAGTTTTTAATCTGATGTTTTTTTCTAAGTCTAGGTGCATCTTTTGAAGTGTCTCATCATCTAGTAACTCTATAGACTCCAAAACTCTTTCATCCGACTCCATATCCTGAGCATAAGCACGATGCTTCTCAAAGATAGCTATGGAGACATCTGCATAAACGCGAGTTCCCGTAATCTTCTCTAGTAAAATAGATCGCTCTTTTTCATCCGCTTTTAAAAAAGCATCAAAACCACCTTGAACGAGTAACATAGACTGAGTAAAACGCGAGAAGTCTAAACCAGAGAGTTCTTCTATCTTTTTTGGTACTTCTCTGGATTTTAAAGCTAAAATCTCGTTCTTTGTTAAGTCAACAAGCTCCATCTTCGCTGTTTGAAATGTACCATCATGCTTTTTTCGTGCTCTTTTTTGTGTCCATGAAGAACGATAGAGAGTGCCTCTTATCTCAAACTCAACTTCACAATAGCTTTCCCCACAGTTTCTTGACATTAAGTCATTTGGATTTTTGAGTCTTGAAGTTCTACCGTACAGAGCACAAGAGATGATGTCGAGGATGGTACTTTTACCAGAACCCGTTGGTCCTGTAATGGAGAAAAGAGAACTATCTTTGGTAAGCTCTGCAAAGTTAATCTCTGTCGTACCTTTAAGAGAGTTAATATTAAGGGCTTTAATGCAAAGTATTTTCATGAGTTTTGCACCTTACTAAGGATTTGTTTGAAGTTGACAACAAGCTCTTTGACAAAAGCCTCATCTTCTAAACCATCTTTATCCATACAGCGAGTAAAAACATCGACAGGATTAAGCTCATCTAAACTTATGACATCAAAGTCTTCACTGCCGAGTCTTTTTTGTGTTTGGTCTATCTTCACGGCTAAAAGTACCAGTTCTAACTCCTCAGCCCTTTCTCTTATGACTTGGTTTGCATGAAAAGGGTTCTCATCATTTAAGTGTACTTCTATCCATGTACTTTTATCTGTAACACTCACTAACTCTTTAAGAATGATATCTAGGTTTCCACGAAGGACTAAAAGAGGTCTATGCAGAGGTATATCTATCTCACTTACTTTTATAGTCTTGCCTTCAAACGCGACTATGTTTACCTTTTTTTGTGAAGAAGACTCTGAAAAACTAAGAGGAATGGGTGAGCCACTATACCGAATATGATTTTTGCCTACTGTTTGGTTTATGTGCAAATGCCCTAACGCCACATAGTCAAAATACTTAGCAAAAAAGTCACTGTTTATATCTAAAGTACCGCCTATATATATTTCTCGCTCTGACTCACTTGTTTTGCTTCCTACTGTTGTTAAGTGTCCCGTTGCTATGATAGGAACACCTTCACCTTTTGAAATTTCCAATGCTTCTTCATACACTTTTTTATAATGCTCTTTAATACCATTTGAAAGCGAGTCTTCTTTATCACTCACAGTTTCTCCACCAAGAGACTGACGCACTACATAGTCTCTCAAAAAGGGAACACCACAGATGATACCTTCAAGTTTCTTTTCTTTATAGATACAGATAACTTCATTTTCAGCTTCATCACCACTTGTAATGACATGCACGTTTAAAGCTTTTAAGAGTTGTTTTGGAGCTTTTAGTGTAGCTATTGAGTCGTGGTTACCCGCTGTTATGATGATATTTTCACATGTTGAAGTCAGGCTCGTTAAAAAGTTATAGTAGAGTTCAAGTGCATAGTTTGGAGGTGTGGCAGTATCAAAAATATCACCAGCAACTACTAGAGTATCTACTTTTTGCTCTAAAATCGTCTCACTAAGCCAAGCTAAAAATGCTTCATGCTCCTCTAAACGACTCTTCCCCATAAAACTTTGCCCTAAATGCCAATCAGATGTGTGTAGTATTTTCACTCGTTATCAACCTTTTTTCTTTGAGCTATATTAGCAAACAAGTGGTTAAATTAAACTATTTATACTCAGATTAAATTCAATCCGATATAATAAAGAAAATAATACTTAAAGTGATGTGAATGAAAAAACTGCTATTTTTACTTCTTCCTGTTATGGTGTTTGCTCAGAGTTTTATACTCTCAAATATTCCCCTACCAAAGACCTATGTTCAAGATCTTAATCCATACCAATGTAACGATACTTGTAGACAAAAACTGCTAGACAATGGTATGATTTTTTCATTTTTAGCACACTCATCAAATAAACTTAAAAACAAAGAACAAAATGAAGCACGAGTTCTCCTCATATCTATCTTAAACCTTGGTGCATTTCATAGTTCAAACCAGCTCAACATTGCACTGCTTTTACCTTATAAAAAGATAGGAAAGTATGCTGCATCTACTACAAACGCGACATTTGCATACCTTATGACAAAAAGCCATTCGTTTAAACTTAAAAGTTATAAGGTAAATAGTGAAAGTATCGAAGATTTGGAGTTAGCTCTTTCTAAAATGAGAGAAGATGGTTTTGAGTACATCATAGCACCCTTAACAAAAAAAGGGGCAAATAATATCATCGAGATAGATCCTGCTCTACATATATACTTTCCGACTATCAACAAAAAAGATGTAAATACTTCATCTGCTTTTCTCTCTTTTGGAGCTATTGACTACACTGAGCAGAGTGACTTACTACTAAAAGAAGCACTATCTCCTTTGGTTATTTTTTCTGATAAATCTGCGACTGGAAAAAAGCTTGCGACTTACCAAAAAGAACAATTTTTATATCCTAAAGTAGCAACAGTAGATACAAACACAAGTGATAACAGTTCATTCTTTGATATGTTTTCACAAGATGATACACAAGAAGTAGTCGAAGAGGTAATGCTCGAAGAAGAGATAGAAAAAAGTGCTATCAACTATTTTGTTTCAAAAAGAACTACAAATTTAGAGTATTATCTTAAAGATAAAGAAGAAGTTGTAAATGCTTCGTTTTTCATAAACACACCTATCATTAAAAGTGCGATGATCATGTCTCAACTTACTCTCTACGATACAAACGCGACAAATGTACTTTCTACTCAAATCAATTATGACCCTCTTCTCCTCTCTATGACTCAGTATTCAGATAGAAAAGATATGGTAGTTGCAAACTCAATAACGGAGCATAACAATGTCTTAATAGAGACCAATGCACTCCTTGGTAATGACATCGTATATGATTGGATTAACTATTCGACTACTATTGGTGTTGATTATTTTTATGCTCTTATTACTGATGAAGAGAGAACTTATAAGACTAAACTAGAAAATAATCAGATGATTTATGATATCGAACTACTCCAGCCATCACACTCTAAGTTTAGAAAGTATGTGCGCCCTTTTAGAGAGCCTAAGCCTGTGCCTGAATTATTCAGCGAAGAGACTCAAGAGTAACTCTTTTGTCACCCTATCAATTTTTTGAGGTTTTCCCTCGAAAGTAATGTATGCAAGTACTATCTCAAGTTCAAATATTTTCACATCATCTCTATAAACACACTGCTTGAGTATAAACGAAGCCGCTTTGAGTTTTACAAGTTCAGACTTTATTTCTAACATATCTCCCAGTTTAGCACTAGCAAAAAAATCACCTGTAACTCTTCGAGCGACAAAGTGTCCATGTTCTAAGACAGGAGTTAAACCTCTCTCATAAAAAGCCTCAGACCGAGCCCTCTCACAAAAGTTTAAATAGTTAGAGTGATAAACTACTCCACCTGTGTCTGTGTCTTCATAGTATATTCTAATCTGCATATGAACTTCTTTTTATTTGTATTGTACAAAAATATACTAACAAATCATATTAAAAGACTAATCTGTATTATGTTATAATTTTCATACAAATTTAGATAAGGAGTGAACAGTGTCAAGTACAACAGATAACAATAATATTATAAAATGCTCTATTAGTTTAACTCCAGACTCTACTAACAAAGTATTGTCAAAAATGAAGATGCCTAAAATTCCAACTATCGCAGTTAATGCTTTAAATATTATCAATAATGCAAGTTACTCTCATTTACATCACAAAGCAAGATGATTAATAAACCAAAAGCATTTATTTTTGCAGGTGCAAATGCATCTGGTAAGTCAACACTAATCGCTCACTTACTTCAAGAAAAAATTATATATGGCACTTATGTAAATCCTGATCTTGTACTCAAGCATGAGCTAAAGCTTGAAGAGACAAGAGAAAACTATCTCAAGGCTTTTGAAGTTGCTCAGTCGAAACGAGAAGAGTTATTATCAGAAAAAAAAGACATCATACTAGAGACTGTATTTTCTACACAAGAAAGTGTAGTTACATTTTCTGATACATTAGCAAAAAGCTATGCACAAAAAAATGAAATTTTAGCAGGGAATTAAGTGGTTTGTTTTTCTGTGGACATTATAACAATAGAACCAACACTAGATGATATACTAACAAAATAAAGGACCCAAATGATAAAATCTATACTACTACTCATAACAATCACTCTCACTCTTAATGCACAAAACTTTTCTAAAAGAACATTGCAGGGAGAATGGGAACTCTCATCTGCTAAACGCAACCAAGCTGTCTCTTTTGGAAAGTACATAGGTCAAACTCGTAATGGAACTCTCACACTTCTTTTTAACCAAAGAGGTTTACTGAAAGTTCTTGAGACCGACGAGGTTTACAACTATGAAGTTATACGAGGAGAACTAAAAATATATCAAATAAGAGTATATGGAAATAACTACCAAGTAAAAAGCACAAAATATTATGATCTTTTTAAAATCATAGGAAGTGTAGATGGATGTCTCGAAGTAAAAGTTATCAAAAAGAGGATTCCGGGTTTCAACTCAAGATATAATCTGAAAATGTGTAAACTCTCAAACTATCCACAACCTACATACCAAGAGAGTGTCTCCAAGTATAGGTTTTAAATAGGATTCTATAATAGTAGAAGACTATAAAACTTCTTTTTTAACCCCATCAGCTAAAGCCTCTGGTGTAGCTGATGATGTGCCTATAAACCTTCTTTGAGTATCTTTTAGTAACTCATCTAGTGTGGAGTAGTTTAGTTTCAGGGCTTGACCCTGTGGTGCTAAAGTATTTTTGTGGTTTATGTCTAGAGAGGAGTAGTTCTCATAAACAGATATAAAGAGTTCAGGGTAAATGCTTTGGTACTTTTTTATAAACTGAGACACTTTACTTATGTAGCTAAAATTAAAACGCACTAAGTTCAATGACTCTGACTTTATGTACTCTATGTAAACGCCATCTAAGTCATTTTTTAACTCTTCTGGGTATATTTTCGTACTATTTTTATACCCACTGTATATGGAGTCATAGTTTATAGCCTCAACTAGTTTGATGTTTTTCTTATCTATATACATGTTGTTTACATACTGCGCATAGAGTTCTACTTCTGAGTATCTTAGTAAGTTTTTAAGCACATTCTCATCTAAACTCTTCTTAGATATGTTCTTTTGGATGTATGTTTTTATTTTCACTAGGTCTATAGTTTTATATGTATACAAGTACTCTCTTATGTAGTGAGAAAGTAAGAGCTTTTTACCATAGTCACTCCCACAAATATGATTATATATGAGAGAAAGAGCCTCTTTTGTGGAGTAGTTTCTAGCTAAGAGTGTATCTTCAAAGTATATGTAGTTTCCATAAGATTTATAGACACTTACATTGTTTAGTTTGGCTATGCTCTTTATAAAGTCCTCTGTTATCTGTTTATAAGTATTTAAAAGCATTCTTAGGTCTTTACGGAAAAAAGGATTTTGAGTATAACTTACATACTTTGATGGTAAAACAAGTTTGTAACCATACGAGATATTTACAAATACTTTTTGCTGGGGAAACCTCTTGGCAATATTCGTAATGACCTCGCTATCGCTACGTTCATTTTTTGAGCTAAAGTCTCTGCTGACAAATATAATGTTCTTGCTTATATCTGTGACTTGAGAGTTAGACAAGGAGGTCTCAATAGTACTGATGACTTTTTTAGCATGAAGACCACTGTCTAAAACTACAATGATGGGGTACTTAGAAGATATGCTTTTGTTAGTACCTTGGGCTGTTAGAGTACTAAAGAAGATGATGAGTAGTATTAGATAGGACATTTTCTCTCATATAAATAGATTTAACAAGTTAAAAACAATCTTTTAAAACATTTAATGTTACTATAGCGTTTAAAGCTAAATACTACTTATAATAGGAAAAATATATATGATAATGGGACTTGTAAAAGACACAAATATTAAAGAAGAAACACCACTTGTAGACGTGAAGTTCACACACTCTTTATGTATAGGACAAACAGGAAGTGGTAAAACAACTTCTTTTATCTACCCAAACATAAAAAATCGTATGGACTTAGGTCACGGTATACTCTTTTTTGACATAAAAGGGAGTGAGCATTTAGCACTTAAAAAACTAGCCTCAGATGCGAATAGACTTGAGGATGTAGTAGAGATAGGAAAACCGTGGGGTGAAAACATAAACTTTATGGACTCACTCAACAACAGAACTTTTGCAAGTTTTCTACAAGACATGGTGGGAGACCCTGCAGAGGCTGGACAAAACACCTACTTCTACAATGAAGCCATAGGTTTGGGAAAGAGCATATTTAATATGCTTAAACTCAAGGCAATAATTTCTCAAGAACTTATGGAACTAGGAAAAAAGCACTATTATCCTGTGCAAAAAGATTTTAGTTTGGGTGCTTTTTATAGTGTTATTTATAACATAGATACTCTTTATAAATTTATACAAGATATAAAAGCGTTTGCCACACACTTACACAAATTTATCATTAAATACACCGAGTATTATGATTCTAAACAGGGTGATATATATAAAAACATAATCTTAAACTATACTAACATAAACACAGCACTCAAGTTCTTTAAAAAGTATGATGTAGAAGCAAGTGACAGAGGTAATGCTGAAAAGTTTGAGACTTCCCTGCTCTCAGTCATCAGTACACTCTCATCTGCCTTTAACTTTATGGCTACCTCTTCTGCAAAGTATATCTCAGAGTCAGAAAATGCACTTGACATAGTAGATGCTCTTCAAAATGGAAAAATAATCATCATAAATGTAAGAGTTATCCCAGATACTATCTTAGAGTTAATGCTCGATCAGGTGTTTGAGCAGATGATAGACTTAAACCTTCAGAGTGAAGAGGAGAAAAAGCCTATATCTATTTTCATAGATGAAGCGCAAAGACTCATAAACAAAGATATACCTCTTGATGTGCTGAGAAGTTCTAAGGTAGATGTACTTATGGCAGTCCAAAGTGAGATACAGCTCATAAGTAAGTTTGGCTCACGTGAAGACTGGCAGAAAATATCTGTAAACATCGCTCAGAAGTTCGCGTTTAAGTCAACATACTTTGGAGGAGACCATCTTCTCTCTTTTTATGTCGAGACTGCACTTTTAGAGACTTTTGAGTATGCTAAAGAGCATGATTCGAACAAACTAAGGGCGATACCTCTGTTTTTAAATAAAGAAGATTTTGACGCTGTAGAGTTAGAGTACCAACATGATGTCCTTAAACTCAAAGAGATAGAAAAAAACGAGATACTCTTTTATGATGTAACACACTTTGAAAATGAGAGAGAAGTTGTTCTCATAGATACAAAAACACAGAAGAAAAGATACCGAAAAATCTTTACAGAGTTTGAAGATGATGTTATACAAAGAGTGTTAGAACCATACTTAACAGTCTCATTTGAGGATCTTATGCAAGAGCTTCAGGTTAAAGATAAAAAAAGTATACACTCCTATAGACTTATGTATGATGAGCATGAACTTACAAATAGTTACAAACTTATGCAAACACAAGTGATTGGTGATTATAAGAGCTATAATGAAGTTTTTACATTACTCTATGTTCTAGCTAATGAGGATGATGATTTTGACTTAGCTGAGAGAGTTTATGATATTTTTCACTCACTTGCAAATGATGAGTATGATGAAGCACTCTTTATAAACGATGGCTACAATGAAGATTCAGATGAAGATGAGCCATTAGCCATAGTAACCGCTGAGATGGTGGTCATAAACACTATACTAGGATTGTTTGAAGATATCGGCATCTTTATAGTGAAAAAAGAGAAAATTTTAGTTCTACATATGATCTCTAACTATGACTATATCGCTGCTATAAACTTGATAGCAAAGATACAATAGTAGACTCACTTCTTTTACTTCTAGTCATTTACTTTTTACTTGTCTTTTTTGCTGTAGCATCTGCTGTCAGCGATGAGCGAAAACTAAACAAGGACACTACATTTAAAAAAGAGTTCTTGCGTTTAGTAAAAATGAAGGACTTTATGGTGCAACTTTTTTTACTGAGTCTTGCTGCTTTTGTTTATTATGAATTTTTTGATTGAATTTTAAAATGGATTTATAATCTCTATGCTAATATTTTTAAAATCTTTTTCATTTCTAGTTATCAAAGTCATCTCAAATTCTTGACATGTTGCACCAATAATAGAGTCCATTAAAGGTAACGGTTTTCCTAACTTTTTCAACTCTTGATTTAAAGCTCCCCATTTTAGCATGACATTTACATTAATTGGGAGAATTTTATTGTTAAATCTTTGAAGTAAATCATTCTCTAGCCAGTGTAGAAGACTTACTTTTTTCTTACCATCTTCTAATTTTTCTATACCAAATTTTATTTCACCAATAGTTATTACAGATAAGAATAGATCTTCTTCTTTGAGGGTTAAAATAAATTTCTGTACATTTTCATTTGGTTTAGTTGATATAAACTCAGAAATAATATTTGTGTCAAGCAAATACCTCAAAAACTAACTCTTTCATCGTAAAATTCTTTATCTCTTAACAATTCAATATTATCTTTTAATGGACTGTTCTGAAAAAAACTGACTATATCATTTTCTTTTGGCTGAGAATCATTCACATACTTTTCTACTTCTAAGTTTGAAATAGGAATATTTTTTAAAAAAAACATAACCTTATCATAAATAGTATCATTTACATCAAGTTTAATAGTATACATTTGAAACTCCTCTGTGATATTAAATAATTATATCATATAAAGTAGATTATTAAAACTAAGCGACACTTTTTTGAGGCAGTTGAATCAAACTCTCAAGAGGAAGATGTAAACCAATTGCAATATTTGTTATCATAGTAAGAGACAAGCCAATTTTTCGGTTTAAAACTTCAGATACTTTGCTTTTGTTACCAATATATGGAATAAGATCTTTTTGTTTTAAATGCATCTGCTCCATTCTAACTTTTATAGCCTCAATAGGATCTGGTTCTGAGATAGCCCACTCCTGCTCTTCATATTTTTCAATGAGCATAACAAGTACTTCTAATTCATCACTCTCTCTTGTCTCTAATTTTGGATTTAACTCCATAAGTTCATCAACTCTTGAGAGTGCCTTGTCATAATCTGCTTCGTTTTTTATTGGTTTGAGTAACATCTTATATCTCCTTTGCATTTATTTTGTCATACTCGGCATGTGTACCGATAAACTTCACCCGCACAATTTTACGAGGATAGTCAATATGTACAATTAAACGGTAATCATTGCCTTTTATATTATACCCTTTAAAGGAACTTATAAATCAAACTGTTTTTCTTTTTTGGCTGTATAAGGCTATTTAGGCTTAAATCGATTCTAGAACCCACTTGTAAAAAGGTACAAATGAAATAGTAACACCATCTTGCACAATCTCATCTTCATTGTCATAAGTTATAATAAGACCACTTGTAAGATCAAAATTTTTACAAGCACTTACTAAGCCTTTTATTTCTCTCTTTTTAGTTGCATCTTCACTCATATCGTAAGTAACCTGTATGGCTTTGCGTATCTTATTTTTTTCATTGACTATAAAATCACACTCACTTGTTAAATCGCGATAATAAAATAGTTCACTATGATTTCTTTTGAGTTCTAAAAAAACTGCATTTTCTAAAGCTTTACCTCTGTTGTCTGAAAACTTAAACTCGATTGCATTATTTAGCCCTATATCAATGCTATATATTTTTTTCTCACCTAACTCTTTGTTTACAAGTGATTTGTCATATCTATGAAGAGTAAGGGCTAAATAGATATTTTGTACATAATCTAAAAACTCATAGAGACTATTTTTCCCTATTTTTATACCAGCAGATTTTAGTTCGTTATATATTTTGTTGATAGATATTTGCTTAGTTGATGAGGCGATAATTCGTTTTAGAAAAAACTTGAGTGCTACAGTATTTGTGATTTTATATCGTTCTGCTAGGTCTTTGTAGAGCAGAACATTAAAGTACTCTTGTAGTGTTTGGTTTGTGTAACATCTTATATTGCAAAATACTGCTTTATCTTTTTGGTTTTTTGTATTAAGTCTAAAATACATAGTTTTAATCACTTAAAACCTTTATAACTTTCCTACCCATCTTTTCCGCATAATCAACGATATCACCAGTTCCACCCTTAGACTTTGCATCTTTACCGTCCCATACCGCTATTAAGATGTCACAGTTATCTACAACATACTCCCCACACTTTTGGTACAAGTCATTTCTTTTTTCATCATAGATTGGTGTTACATTATCTTTATCTTCAAAATCACTCAGTTCTTTAAAACTCATACAAGAGAGCAGTTCACGGAACTCCGCTTTAGATGTCTTATCAAAATCTTTTTCGTACTCTTGTTGTTTAAATGGCATAGGAACAAAAAGTTCTGCACCTAAGATATCTACAGCAGCTTTAGCGACAACACGATCTGCTCCTTGGGCTAAAGGGGAGATTACCTGAGTAATTCCTACTTTTTTAAGTTTCTCTATTTCTTTTTCAATCTTTTGCATAAGAGCTTTATTGTCAGATACATTTTTCCTATGTCCTGTGACCCCTAGTTTTTTAGTTTTAGTATAGGGAACTAAACTATACCCTGTTTGTGCCAAGTAGTTTGGTAGGTATAAGAATGAGTACATATCAAATATAGCTGTTATTTTTATGCTATCTTTTGCGAACTCTGCTAGTGGAATAAGACAATCATGCTCTTTTTTATCTTTGTTTTTATTCTGAGCATATGCCCACCCTTCAAGATAGTGGTGTGCAATCCACCTGTTATGCTCCATATTTAACAACTTATCAAAAAGTGTAGTATCAAAACTATCTGGCCAATACTTCACTTCAAAATATTTTCCATCATAAAGTTTTTCTAGCTCAAAAGATGCTTCAAGAATTTTCTCATCAGTTTGTTCTTTATCTCTGCGAAACACTGCATCAAATAGAGCTCTATTCTCTTCTAAAAGTTTTTCCTTATCTACAACACCATCGTACTTCACTTTTTTAAGATTAAGTGCTTTGAGTTTTACATCTATATGACGAGCTTGTGAGATGTTCGATAGTTTATCACTGAGTTTGTCTATGTTAAACCATTTTGTATCTACTTCTTCAAGTCCTGTATCATCAAGTAAGTTATTGATATCATACTTAGTACCATACCCAGCATGAATTAGCTTTGCCATACTATCAATAGTCTCATTTTGTAGATTTTCTACATTAACAATATCTTTTTCACTTCCAAATGTAAACATATTTCTATACTCACATTTGTTAGCATTGATGGAGTCACTTAACTCTAGTTCATCAAACACACCCATGATGATTTTAGGTACTTTTTTGGAGTCGATGATATCTGCTAAAAATACTTGAGAGTGGAGTGTTGTACCAAGTTTTATATTTAAACCCTCATCCTCGTAACAGATGATGATGTTTTCACTAGAACTTTCTTTCCATACTCTATCTGTATAGAACTCCTGTTTATTGTAGTCTAAGCACACAGCCTCTAACTCTATAGCTGGAAACTTTAAATATTTCTCATCATAACCATAGTGAACATAAGCTTTTATCTCTTCTAAAAGTTCTTGAGCATTTTTATGTACGATTTTGATACTATGTCTGTTCTCGTTTGGAAAATGAGAAAGTGCTATGAGTCTGTAGACCACTCTTTTTATAAGTTGACCATCACCACAGACTATAGTGTTAAGTGTTTTAGTTCTTTGCATATACTCTAAACTCTCTCCATCTATGGAGTACTTCTCAAAAAGATCTCTAGCACACTCTTCAAAGTATGAAAAAGTTTTTATATCTATTCTTACTTCATCACTTTTAGTGTCTAGAATAAAACTTTTACTAAAAAGAGTAGCGAGATTTTTATCGTTAATATGGACTATAAGCTTTATGGGTGTATCTATTTTTTTCTTTTTGTAAACAGTGATGACTTTTTTTGCAAACTCTATGTTCGTTTTATCATCCCCAAATGCTATGAGTGCATACTCCATAGTCTTAAAGTCAAGGTTTTTTTCTAAGAACTCCTTGTTAAAAGCATCCCCTATTTTCACACCAAAACCTTTAGCTCTATACTCATCTGCATATTGCTCATTTTGTTCTATGATTATGACTTCTTTTCGTAAGCCTTTATCAGCTAAAAATGTTCTACTTATCTGACCTAAACCAAATACACCAACATGCTTTTTTTTACTAATCCTCTTAAAGATTAGTTTATTTATCTGCTCTTTAAAGAAAAAAAGCACAGCAGTAAGAGCCACTGTAACAATAGCACTAACTGATCCTAAAAATGTATAACAATTCAACTCCTTTATAGAGGGAAAATTAAGTCCAAGAAGAGCAAAAGCTTTTGTAATTGAGTGTATAAAAACTTTATCCCTTACAGCTTCAGAAGCATTACCATCATAGTAGCCATAAGTACCAAGCCCGATAGTAAGCATCGCAAACAGAGCAGTTATACTCCCCTTATGCTGGATAACATAGTATATTTTGTTTCTTGATTGTAAAAACTTATTGTTTAGCATTTCATTATTATTAAAGAAGTGGAAGATGACACTAAGAACAAGAGCAATAATCACTATAATTAAAACTAAAACAATACAAAAATTCAACTCTTTTATATCGGGAAAAGAAAGTTCAAAGAAAGCAAAGGTTTTTGGAATTGAGTCTATGATAAATTGATAGCTAATAGTACCAATCAGGATACCTAGCAATATACAGACAACAGCTTGAACACCCTTGTATTGAATTATTTTGTTTAGCATTTCATTCCCTTGTTTATCGTAGTGTTCCTATAGATTTATCACCAAAGACCTCTTTAAGTTGAGAGACTAATCCTAATAATTGTTCATCATATTGCATCACAGGCATATTTCTCACTTTTTCTATATGCTCTTGAGCACCTTCGTGAGTTGAAATTTCATCAAGATTAGCAATCTGTGAAAATATTCCTTTTGCTGCTTCATTAAACTCTATAAATCCTAGTGCATATTCAAAACTTTGTTGACTAATTATATCTTCTTTATTTACAAGGGCAACTAACTTACTTAGATAAAGAAGATCTGTAAATGTAGCCTCTTTATCGTTACTTGAAGTGAGTGAAATACCTTCATCTCCATACATTTCAAGCAGTTGCATCGCATTTTTATAATTTTGTGTCACTTGCATTCCTTGCTTTTCACTCACCTCTTTTAATATTATTGCAAGTTCTATGACTTTTTTACGATTAGATTTATTGTGATAACTAATAGCTAAATTGTTTAAAGAGGTGGTGTAATCCTCTGCCCATCTATCTGGGTTTTGCTCATAGAGAGATTTTAGTATCTCTAGGGACTCTTCCTCTAGTGCTATCGCCTCCTCTACTCGGTTGCTACTGTAATAAGAAGCAGCTAAATTGTTTAAAGAGGTGGTGTAACCCTCTGCCCATCTATCTGGGTTTTGCTCATAGAGAGATTTGCGTATCTCTAGGGACTCTTCCTCTAGTGCTATCGCCTCCTCTACTCGGTTACTACTTTTATAAGAAGAAGCTAAATTGTTTAAAGATTTGGTGTAACCCTCTGCCCATCTATCTGGGTTTTGTGCGTAAAGTAGTTTTGTTGTTTTAAAATATATCTCTTGATAAGCCATAGCTATGGTCATACGGTTATGTTTGCTATGGTCATACCCAATACTATTTATGATTACTATACAAGCAGCAATCCATTCTTCCTCAAGCCTCTGAGTATCAGAAAGAAACTCTGCAAACTCTTCTTCTTTATCTTGTGTATCTTGTGTATCTTCATACCTTAAAGTATACTCTGTGATGAGTGTTATGTAGAGGTTCCCCCATCTATTTGCATCAAATGCTTTATCTTGATTTTTAACTATAAGTTTTTGAGTAGCTTCTATGATAGCTTCATGCTCATCTCTTTGAGAGCTTGACTCTCTTATGACATCTTCAAACTCTCTGTGGAAGAAGTATATTAGCTCTTCGTTGTCTTGTGTCTTGTAATTCAAGAAGGGTTTAAGCGCTGTTTGAAGTCTACTCCAGTGAACGAGTGGGAGTTCTTTGTTTGGGTTTTCATGCCAAGTCTCTGGTGCCATCTTTTGTATGAAGGCTTCATCTTGTGCGAGGAGAGTTAGGAGTTCACTCTCACTGAGTCCATCTCTTGAGGCATAGATGTAGCCAAGTACTTTAGAGACAAAGGCTGTGTCATGATGGTAAAACTCTGTTAAGTTACTTATGAACTCCTCTATGATGCCTCTTTGTGTCTCTGCTAGATCTTGACTCTCATCACCACTCGTCCAACTTTTCATCTCTTGTGCTGCCATAGCTACATACAGAGGAGATTCTACCTTTGAGTACTGTTTTAGGAAGTATGCCTTTTGAGTAGGGTCTATAGTTCTGTTTTCTGCTTTTAGCAGAGTATCTAGTAGCTCTTCTGCTTCATCAAACGCAGATATAGGGTCTAGAGTAGTAGTTTTACTTCTGAGTGCTTCAAAGTACTTAGAGTCCTCTTTGTACTTCTCATCTTTAAGAGCGGAGATAACTATCTTTACATTTGATGGGAGTGTTTGTGGAAGCCATAAGAAGTTGTCATCATTATCTAGTTGATCGACTGCGTCTATAAAGATGACTACATCTTCTGTGATGTTTTGCAGGTGAGAGTAGACTCTTGCACTTAAGTCTTCAAAGCTCTCTTTTTCATCTTCACTCTTTATATCTACACCCAACTCTTCAAAGATACTTATAAGTATCTCTTTAGAGGAGCTAGAGTTTGGAGTCGCTCCTACAAATCTGTAGAGAACTCTTTTTTGAAAAGTCTCTTGTGCATTGTTTATAGCTTGAGAGAGTATACTTGACTTACCTTTTCCTGACTCTCCATAGAGAACGAATGCATCGCTTGTGTTATCATCTTCTATGTATTTCTCTATTCTCTCTAGTATAGCACTCTGTCCTAAGAAGTTTTTTCTCTTTTGAAGAGCGAAGTAGTTTTGGGCTTGAAGTTCTATCTCTAAAGGGGTGTAGCTACTCTGCTCCTCTTCTTGTTTTTGGGTATCTATCTGTCTTTTTAAGAACTCTAGCATTCTCTCTTTAAAAGTTTCTAGGTTATTTGGATTTAGGTTGTTTTCATCTAGCTGTTGCATCTCTACATGGAGTGTGTTTTCTTCTACTAAAACATCTTTTACTCTTTCTTTAAAATCTTGTGCTTTCTCATAACTCTCATCTATAAAGGTATTGCCTATTTGTGAGTCTTTATCTATATTTCTTGAGAAGCCAAATATATGTTGAGCATCTATCTCTTGGAGGAGACTATCTTTTTTTAAAAGTTCTCTCTGGAAGAGTGTTAGGTTTAGGTAGGGGATAATTCCCTCTTCTACTTCTGCTTCTGTTGCTGATAGAAAGTACTTTCTTTTTTGTTCTTCGCTTAAAGTTAAATTTTCTACTGTGTTTTGAAGGATAGTTCTTAGAGAATTTTCTTCTGCTTCCCAGTTTTCATATATACTGTAGTCTGATTTAGAGTCCCTCTCTTTAAGAACATAAGAAGGTGGAAACTGATTCTCATCTTTATAATACCACTGTTTTAAGAGTTCAGATGAGTTTGTTAGACGAACTTCTTTCTGTTTTTCATCATACTCTTTACTATCAGCACTAGAATATACTTTGTATTTGTTATATATTATCTTGATTTCTTCATTATTAGTATCTACAAACTTTTCAATTTTTTTAAACTCTTTTTCCTCTATCGCATAAGGAAGGGGCACCCAACCATATCTATCTCCTAGCATAATTAAGAAGTTAGGATGGCTATGAGTCTTACAAGCTTTTACTTCACTCAAACATAATTCTAAAGTCTTTTGGTCAAGTTGTACTTCATTGCTTACACCCCATCTTAGGTCTATAGGTTGAAAAGCATACCCTGCTTTAGAAGCATACTTTTTTATATCAGGGAACACTTCTGTTTGGAGAACTCTTCTCTCCTCTTTGAAGTCACTAAATGTTGAACTGATGAAGAGTCTAAATGTTTTTGATTGCAATTATTTTTCCTTTTTTATATGATGTTTAATTTAGTATAACCTTGATGACTAAAGGGAGTTTTAATTTATAAAAATTATTAAAAATATCATACCCTAAATCAATATAATTAGTTGAATTTAGTGTTCTTAATTGTAAAATTGAGATTCAATAAAGATAAATTATTCCAAATATACTCAATAATTTTAGAAGAACGCGTAAGGTCAGTGATTAAGTCTGAAATCAAATCTTTGAGATAATTGTCTTGGTTTTTAGGAGCACTGGGTGGCAATTTTTACTATTAAGTCAAAATCTCTGATTATCAGCTTTAGTTGTTCTTTCTTTTTTATAAGGAAGGTTATGTATGATTATTTCTTTATATTAGATAAACTTTCACCAAATATTATTGAGTTTCTTCATTATAATTGAAACAAAAAATGCTAAAAGATTCAGTAATATAAAAGAGTTATTTAAAGATTTAGATAACTAAGCATAAAAAGGAAGATGTATTTTAAGAAATTTTGGAAAGGTTTGAGTTAAAAAATATTTACAGGCGAAGAGCCTGTAAAAAGTCACTAATTAAAGTGGAGTTACGTTCTCAGCTTGAGGACCTTTATCGCCTTCGCCTACTTCGTAAGTTACTTTTTGACCTTCTGCAAGTGAAACACGTCCACCTGTTGTGTTGTTAACTTGACGGAAATGTACGAATACATCTGATCCACCATTTTCTTGCTCTATAAAACCATAACCTTTTTCGTCGTTAAACCATTTAACTGAACCATTTTCTAATTGTGCCATTGTATTGCCTTGTGTATAAAATTCACCATGAAATTCAATTCATTTGTGGAGTCAAAAATTGGAGAGTCTTTAGGGGTCTAAATGCACAAGGGCAAAATTTCACACTAAAGATGAACTCGTGCCTCATCTTTCGTCGAGCTAATTATATCTAAATAATCATGATATATATTACTAATTCTAAAACTCCATCTCTACTTCTTTTGATTTTTGGATGTAGAGTAGTGCATTTGTAAAAGCAAACTGATCTACTTCTTCTATACATTCTTTTTCATATTTTAGTAAAAAGTCAATTCCATCTAGTTCTATGTCTTGAACTTTTTTCAAATGAATCACATGGATCAGTAAATCAGCTAAATCACTCACAGGAATGATATCTCTAAAGTTCTTCTTAAACTCATCTATATAATCTTCACATACAGTTTCATTTGACATAAGAAGTATCCATAAAATAATCTTGTCTAGTTTTTCTGGCACTTCAATTTTCTTTAAAAAATCACTATATATATCTTCTTTTTGAGATATTTCCTCAAGTTGTTCATTTGCTTGATTTATCAAAAAATCAATTCTTTCTCCACTGAGTCTTTCAGTTTTATAACCATCTAGTACTGGTATCGCAATTTGATCTGTATGCATTATTTCTCTTTTTATTTGATATGTAATTATATTTTTCCGTATTATACACTAAGCAGTACAAGAATTGAATGTTTAAAATTAATAATTAACTTATTAATGAACCTCTTATTCAATACAATCTAAGTAGGATTTGAAAAAAATATCAAGGGCATTCCTATATGGAGCAATTTAATATCACTCAAGCTATAAAAGATTTTATGCATCCTACTGTATATACAGGTGTTAAACCTATTTTTCTTGTTGGGGAAGAGTTAGTAACTGACATAAGTGTTGGTCATGTTACTGAAGCTGTTTGGGTTGGTATTAGTTCTCCTACAGAGTTTACTTATATATCTAAGTTTGCAGTTTCTGGGAAAATAATTTTAGGGAAATATTATCAAGCCCATGAGATAGAGCCTTTTAAAGGACAACTTGCTCTTGTAAATGATGAAAATTTAAAAAATACAGTACTACATCGCCATACTCTTGAACAAATAAAAGAATTAGAGATAAAAAGATATAAACTACTTGATGAAATACATAAAAACTTTGATGATTTAAAGGACTTAGCTTTAGAAAATGAAGAGATTTATCTTTTTCCTAAAAAAGATGGAAAGTGGGATGAAGAACTCTTTAGTGATTTTGATATTAACACTCCGCATAAGCTTTTAAGTGTTGTAATAAAAGATATTGACAAGTTTTATGGATATTTTCTTGGCACTTTAGCTGATGTGGCTGGTTTAAAACTACGAGATGAAAGTTATTTAGCCGGTATTGTAGCTTTAAAAAATGATGCTAAAAGTATTATAAAAAAGATAGAGTGGTTAGAGTTGAATGATACTTGTGTAGTAGAGGTTTTAGAGAAACTGCCTAAACATCCATTTGAAGATTATTTTGCTTATGTTAAAAAAGAAGATGTTCGAAAAGTAGAGGTAGACACTCTGTTAGTAGATACTCTGAAGAAAATCATATTACAGCATATTCCTGAAAATGACAACCCTTTAGGCATGGAGTATATACCCATAGATAAGCTACTCTTCTTGTTTCATATGATAATTCCTAGAGAGAAAGCGCTCAGAGCTTTAGAAATCTGTGATGTAGTGTATGAACCACCAGCAATAGTTCTTGGTTTTAGTGGTGAACATCAGATGCCACCGAAGTATCTAGTGCCTATACACCATGTTGCAAATGCTTATAAGCAGTTTCCTAACTTTATGAGTGTGTGTGAAAACTTTAAAGATGAAGAAACGAACTAGCTATGTGAGATACTCTTATTTACAAGTTTACCGTCAACACCCATTTTATATGCTGCTCCAAATCCAAGTACTAGACTTTTTTCTTTTGGAGTGATTTTAATGACTTTAAAGTCTTTCATTTCTCTCAAAAATGAAAGTTTATCACCGTATCGTGCATCAAAGAGTGTAAATATTTTCTCTGTATCTTCTTCTACTTCACAACTCGCACCAAAATAAAGTCTTTTTCTTGCATAGATGTGGTCTGCGTTTGCTTCGTCTTCTATGATGAGTATATGTGCTTTTTTTGTCTCTGCCATATTTACAAAGTGTGGAAGGTTTTTACTTACACTTACAAAGTAGTCTTCCTCTATTTTCACAAAAGGTGCATAGTTTGTTAATGGCTCATTTTCTGTACTTGTACTTGAAATCACTAGGCTATATTTATCTTTGTCAAAGTTTTTAAACTCTTGGATTATCTCTTCGTTAGTCATAGGTTTTTTCTCCATTACTTTAACTTCTGTCCTACAAGTTGATTTACTACTTGCGGATTTGCTTTTCCACCTGTTGCTTTAAGCACTTGTCCTACAAAAAAGCCTAAAAGTTTTTTGTTACCTGCTTTAAACTTTTCAACATTATCTGGATTTTTAGTCATAACCTCATCGATGATAGCAGAGATAATAGCAGGGTCACTTATCTGTACAAGTCCCTTATCTTCAACTATTTTACTTGGATTTTCTCCTGAGTTGACCATCTCTTCAAATACTTGTTTTGCTATTTTGTTTGAGATAGTTCCATCATCTATGATTTTTACAAGATCTGCTATTTGACTTGCAGAAAATTTCAATTCAGAAATTTCAATTTGTTTTAACTCACGTGCCACTTCATTACTCACGATATTTGCTAAACTTACAGGGCTGTTAAGCTGTGAAAGAGCCTCTTCATAAAAGGCTGAAAGTTGTGCATCACGAGCAAGAGTATTTGCCACTTCAGAGTTTAGTTTTAACTCTATTGTGTACTTATCAAAGAGTGTTTGCTGCGTTTGACTCATAGCGACTACTTCACCATCTATCTGCTCTTTTTTAACTTCTACTTTTTTTGATGGCGTCTCAGTTTTTTTGCTCTTTTTATCCCAAGAGCCTTTAAGTCCTACTATCTTATTAAACACAGGTTTTTCATCTGTGTAATCAACAGGATCAGCATAAAAGTACCCTTGTCTCTCAAACTGAAATCTCTCATCAGGTTTCTCATTTATCACCGCAGGTTCGATTAAAGCATTTTTAATTATCTTCAAAGAGTCTGCGTTTAAATCTTCTACACCTTGTGGAGCTTCAACAGAGTAAAGTCTGTCATAAAGTCTTACCTCTACTTCTTTTGCACGAGTAGCATCTACCCAGTGAATAGCACTTTTTACTTTTATGCCACTCGTATCTGAACCGCTTTTAGAGTCTTTAGAGTACTCAGCTTTTATCTCGACTACTTTACCACTAGCATCTTTTATAACTTCCTTACAAGTGATGATATAAGCACCTTTTAGTCTTACTGACTGATCAGGAGTTAGACGGAAATAATCTTTTGGAGGATTCTCCATAAAGTCATCTCTTTCTATGCAAATGTCACTTGAAAAAGGTAGTTTACGACTCCCCTCTTTTGGAACATCATCTGGATAATAAGAAGCATCAAGTTCTTCACTTCCTTCATAATTAACTAGTGTGATTTTAAGAGGGTCAAGCACACACATAACACGAGGTACTTTAAGGTTTAAGTCATCACGAATACAAAACTCAAGTTGAGAAACATCAACCATAGAGTTTGCTTTTGCTATACCTACTGAGTCACAAAAAGCTAAAATAGACTCTGGAGTATAACCTCTGCGTTTGTATCCAGCGATGGTAGGTAAACGCGGATCATCCCATCCATCAACTTGTCCACCCTCTACAAGCTCAAGAAGCTTGCGTTTACTCATAACAGTATAGTTTATGCCTAAACGTGCAAACTCATGCTGATATGGACGTGGAGGTGTAAGAGAGAGAGTTTCTAGTACCCAGTTATAGATGTCACGGTTATTTTCAAACTCTAAAGTACAGATAGAGTGAGAAACTCCTTCTATGTAGTCAGATAAACAGTGAGCAAAATCATACATAGGATACACAGCCCAAGTATTTCCTGCACGAAAATGTTCAACATGACGGATACGATAAAGTAAAGGATCACGGAGTTTCATATTTGGAGCAGACATATCTATCTTAGCTCTTAGTATATGCTCACCATCTTTAAACTCACCCTTTTTCATTTTCTCAAAAAGCTCTAAGTTTTCTTCTACTGTTCGCTCAGCATACTTACTGCGTTTACCAACCTCAGTTACAGTTCCACGGTACTCACGGATTTCATCTTCGCCAAGTGAGTCTACATAAGCCTTTCCCATTTTAATGAGTTGTATCGCATAATCATGAATCTGTGTAAAATAGTCAGAAGTGTAACGAACATTCCCCTCCCACTCAAATCCTAACCACTCTACAGCATCTTTTAAAGCCTCAACATACTTAGTATCTTCTTTTGTAGGATTTGTATCGTCCATACGAAGGTTACAGTGACCATTATAATCTCTAGCGATACCAAAATTTATAGCGATAGATTTTGCATGTCCAATATGGGGAAAACCATTGGGCTCTGGTGGAAACCTTGTAACAACCTCTTTACATTTACCTGACTTTATGTCTGCTTCAACTATTGTACGTAAAAAATCTTTTCTCTCGCTCATTATTATCTAACCTTTTGATACTTTTATATTAGTCGTATTTTATCATACTTGTAGTTACAAGTACTCTCAATCGATGAAATAAATTAATATTTGAAAAACAAGTCTTTACTCACCAAGTGTTGCTAGTCCAAAACCAGAAATACTTTTAAACTCTATCTCATAAGATAAGTGTGCAAGTATAATATCTAGTGTTTTTATACTTACCCCACCTACTTGACCGCGTTCTAGTTTACCTAGTGTTACTCTACTAAGACCACTTATATTTGCAAGTTGTTCTTGAGTGATACCTTTTTCTTTTCTAAGAGTTCTTATCCTAGTTCCAATCTCGTGTAGTTTCAATACTTAACTCCTTGTGAGTTTTTTTCTCAAGAGAAATTTTAAATGTACTCTGCATTTTAGAACCTATATTCTCAAAATTTGGATTTACTTTTATATATTCTTTGAGTTCACCCATCATCTGTTTTAAAGCATCAATACATTCATCATAATACTTTTGACTCTTTGCTTTTGAAATGTAACAAGACTCTACCCCAAAACGAACTAATTCATTTTCACCAAACCAAAGTTTTTTTCCAAACATAGTCAAGGCAGGTTTATCTTTATAGATGTAAACACAGGTATTTACAATGTCATAAGCTGGTGCAAAACGAATATTTTTAAATTCTTCATCATATAAAATTCCAAAATTTTTGAGATGTGCATCACCATTTTTAAGTAGATAACTCATAACTATACACTTGTATAAGTCTTTCATCGCCTTGAGTTTATCAGTAGTAACGGCATACACAGTTTTAGCAACTCTCTCATAACTCCCGCTATACTTATCATCTGTGTTTTTTCCTAAAAGAACTAAAACTTCTTCAAATCCTAAAAAAGAATCACTTTCTTTATCATAATTAAAACGCTCAACGAGTAAAAAATTTTTGTTTTGAGAGAGTTGAATATTTGGAATCTCTACACCAGCATATTTTGTGGCATTAAGACAAAAAAACTCATTTTCTGCTAAGTTTTTATACTCTTCACCCCATGTTTTAATGATGTACTCTTTAGTCCCTAGACTCTCCTTATCTTTTATAAGTACCAGTGTTTTTGGTTGAACACCCGAAATTGCATTTTTATTTAAAAAGGTGTGTAAAATTTTTAAAAATGTATCTTCACTATCATTTTTTAGTACATCATCAAGCTCAACTGGCTCAAACTTTTTGGTATCAAACCATGAAGTAAAACTAAGTCTACTCTCAATATTTGGTGCTAAGTAAGAAAAAATCAAAAAATCGTCAATATAACTATGTTCTTTATGCAAAAGATTTTTAAATACTTCAAAAAGATATCCCTCAGGAGTATTCATATCGAAGATTGGGTGGAGTTTATTTTTCCACATATATGTAGACTTTTGGTAAGGCATAATTAAAGATATTGGTGCAATATCACTTAAGTAGTTAAAGCCATACTGGTTGAGTTCTTTTTCAAAAAAAAGTTCACCAACAACTGTGTCTTGCACTAAAACATCAATCTTTTTCATATTTACCTCAAATATTAACTATAGTTACCATTATAGTAAGATTATGCATAAATGTAAACTTTTATTATCATTAGTCATAGCAATCAACATGATACAAGTAGTCTTATGGCATAATTGCATTACATGAAAGATATACTAAAAAAAATATACCTATTTAAAGAACTAAGTGAAGAGGAGCTCGGTAGCCTTGGAGTTATCTCCTCTCTTAGTTCTTATAAAAAAGATTCCTTACTGTTTATGAGTGGAGAAGTTGGCACACAACTTATTATCCTTATAGAGGGTGATGTCAGTGTTTTTAAACATGACAATAAAGGTAACGAGATTGTTATAGGTTTTTTCTCACCCTATTCACTCATCGCTGAAGCTGCCATACTTAGAGGTATCGCGTTTCCCTCTTCTGCTGTTTTTAAAACTGATGGTCGCGTTTTAAAGATAGATATGGATAGTTTTAGGTCTTACTTTTTAACGAATCCTAAAGTATCAACAGAGATTATCAACTCTCTTCTCTCAAAAATACAACTCCTTCAACAAAATATACATCTCAACATCGCTTCAACAGCTAAAGAAAAGATACTTCATCTTTATGAAACAAATGCTTCTATAGTTTTAAAACTAAAAAAATATGAAATTGCGACCCTTTTAGGAATGAGTCCTGAAACATTTTCTAGAAACCTCAATAGCTTAATAAGCGACAAACAGCTCGAAAAAACTTCAAATGGGTATGAAATAGTTATAAAAAGCTAAATCAGACAATTTTTATCCTCTTTCTTGACAATTGTCATTTTTATTCTCTTTGTCTTAGTCTATACTTCTCCTATCAAAACAAAGGATTTTAAAATGACTGAAGAAACTAAAGCAATAATCAAAAGTACTGCCCCTGTATTAAAAGAACATGGAGAGGCTATCACTCAAGCTATGTATGTAAACCTTTTTGCAGCTCACCCAGAAGCTAAAGACTTATTTAAAAATGCTGCACCCGATCAGTATAAGAAACTTGCAAGTGCTGTGTATGCATATGCTGCAAATATTGACAACTTAGGTGCATTAGCTAAAGGAATAGAAAAAATGGTAAGTGTTCACGTTAAGTCCAACATCCAACCACAACACTATCCATGGGTTGGAGAAGCTCTTTTAGCAGCTATAAAAGAAGTACTTGGAGACGCAGCAACTGATGAAGTTATCAATGCATGGTCTGAAGCTTATACATTTTTAGCTGGCGTTTTAATCGCTAAAGAAAAAGAAGCTTACCAAGCATAAGTTTAATACCTTTCTTATTATTTTCCATACCTAAGAGTGAATCTATTTTTAGGTATGGCTACACTACTTAAAACACAATATTTACAGTTACATCTGTCCGCATTTATCTATTTTTTCCTATCTTACATATCATTTTTCTTACCTTGGACTACTTTTATCCTATAATGTCATTACTTACAAGGAACCTTGCCTATGAATAAAACCTCTTTATCTCTCTTATGTACTAGTATACTTTTACTTGCATCTCCCCCTGCCCCACTCTCAACAGGTAATGCAGTTGTACCAAATGATAAAACATACTATACAGATGAGTTAGTAAATGGTGTCCAAATCATTTATACTAAAGATAATGAAAAGTTTGCAAATGAGACTGCCGCCATTGAGATACCACTTAATAAAGCTTATGAGAAAACTTTTGGATGGAAATTTGATGAGCAATTGCATGTTGGACTTATCTCTGACTACAACCAAATTGCGAATGGGTTTTCTACTCAGTTACCATATAATAGACAGATTAACTATATTGGGGGGACTGAGTTAGTAGACTACTTCAGTGTTACATCATGGTTAGATACACTGATATATCATGAAACTGCACATAACTACCAAATAAATGTAAAAGGCAGTGTAGTTTCACAGGGTTTGCACTCCATTATTGGTAATTCTACATTCATTCTTCCTATTGTTATACCAAATGTCGTAATAAGTTCTTTTATGCTTGAGGGTAATGCGGTTTTAAATGAGTCATGGCATGGTAATGGTGGACGACTTTTTAGCGGTAGACTACGTGCTCAGACAGTTTTACAAGCCGAGGCTGGAAATATTAATCCCGCATATTCTTATAATGAGTGGCTTCAATTTCCATATAGGGAGAAGAACTATATTCAAGGTGGGTTTTATAACGAGTATATGGCAGATAAATATGGTTTAGATACTCTCAACAAATTCTTTAAAAACAATTCACTCGATTGGTACTGGCCTTTTAGAACCAATGAAATTATGAAAAAGACAGTAGGTGAAACTTTTGAGAAAACACTAAATGATTTTGCAAAAATCCAAAAAGTATTAGCACAAGATTTTGTACAAGCCCAAGGTGAGCCTATCGCTGTTTCTCAGTTTTTTTCTTCACTTGGAAATTCTCAAGACGAAGTTTTTTTTGTTATAAATGAAGATGGAAGAAGTTTTCCAGACTTAGTAGTTCTCAACAAGACAACAAAGAGTGTAACTAAGAATAGTGATTCATGGAATAGTGCAAAAGTACTTAAAGTGGATGCAAACTACTACACACAAGGAAGTGCAAATACATCACCGACTAAAATTCAACAAGGGCTTTTTAATGAAGCCATGTTTATAAAAGATGGTACAGAGTCTAAAATGGTTCAAGCTTATCTCTCAAATGGAGATGAAGTTTACTTTGATGTCCCCTCCTCATATGCACAGCCACAACTTTATGTCGAAGGAGAGTTCTATAGGCAAGTAAACTCTTCAGTTATAGTAGATAAAGATGATAACCTCTACTACTTTGTCCAAAAAGGTAAAAATAGAACACTTTATAAAAATAAAACACCACTCTATTCATTCTCTGCTTATTACGGTATTGTCTGTGATGTTGATTCTAAGGGTGGCATATACTTTGTTGCTAACTCAAAACTTGGGTCAACACTTTACAAGTACCAAGATAAAAAAGTATCTCGTGTAAGTAATGCAGATAATATTGTCGAAGCTAGACTTGTAAATGATACTGAAGTTCTCATTGGGGCGATAAGTGATAAAGAGTACTACTATGTTATAAACAAATTAACACAGCAGATACAAACACCTTTTGATGTTAAATACTTTTTTGAAGATAAAGAATACTATGGCCTTAAAACACAAGCACTAATAAAACCACTTAAAACGACACAAGAGAATGAGTACAATGCTCTTTTAGATATGCACTATAGTGGATCAAGCATATCACTAGGTACAACAAATGCATTAAACATAAAATTTGGTGACCCGCTCGCTCAAAATTCTGCAAATATTTTCATAAGTCAAGATAATACGGGTGTTACAATAGCTGGAGTAGGCTATAGTAGTGCACTTTCTATATTAAAATATAATCTTATCACATATGGTGTACTGGGTAACAATGATAGAAGTGACACACGTAACAATGGTATTATAGCATCTGCTTCACTCCCTCTCTATCAAGCTGGATTTTACAATGCATCTGTAGGTGCGAGTTATTTCCAAGATTATGACACATTACAAAGAAAACCTATAAGTGCTACACTGACACTCTCAAATACAAAACAGTTTGGTGTTAGCATGTATACAAATAGTTCATACCTTTTTGAGCTCTATGGTGTCAGTGAGCGAGA
Source organism: Sulfurimonas sp. SAG-AH-194-C21 (assembly GCF_029215985.1). Taxonomy (GTDB): domain Bacteria; phylum Campylobacterota; class Campylobacteria; order Campylobacterales; family Sulfurimonadaceae; genus Sulfurimonas. The sequence goes on along the minus strand of NZ_JAEMVC010000017.1, from coordinate 14,661 downwards.
AGATAAGATAGCGGGTGGGATTTTTAAATTTAACCATGAGCTTATTTATGAAACATATATTGGTTTTGGTACGAAATACTCCTCCACTGATAGAGAAATGGCCTTACAAGCAGAAACTAGAGGGATAAAAATCACTCCTAATGGTGTTGGGGATATGGATCCATCAACTATAAGTATTCCAAGTATTCCTACTTCATATTATCTAAAAAGTGCAGGATATATGGAGGCAAATCTTGCAAAAGTTTTTAACCTTTCAGCATACTTCTTTACATTTCCACTCTCAGTTCAAAGAGAATCTATAACACTAAAGTATCGTCACTATCGTTTTACGGGATTTTCTGGTGGTAAAGCTAAGATAAATGAAGCAACATTAGGTTTACGTATTGATACTGTAATTGTCAATAAACTACCGGTAAGTATTTTACTTGATTATGTGTATAATGATGCAGATGAATACTTGATTAAAGACAGGGATACCATTAGATTCAAGCTAAGTTTGAACTTATAAATATCTGTTTAAGATTATTATATGTTTCAACTATCTATATCTCCATATCCAGACTTCATCTGTGCACGTTTCGCAAGAATCTGCACACTTGGGCTGATCTCTCCATCTGTTATATGAAAATGTTGATGTAACTTCTCTAGTGACTCATCTATCTTTATACTTAAAGACTCACTCAAATCATCTATCTTTTTTCTCATCTCTAAAACTTGTTCATCCTTACTTTTTGCAAGGTCTGTTGAAATAAAACCTAACTGTGATTGAGATTTTACATAGTCTGATTTTACAGCCTCAACATCTTTTATAATCGACTTGAGTGTTGCATAAATATCATGAAGTCCACTGTTTTGCTCTTCTAGTTCATTCATTTTACTTGCAGAGAGAATCATCTGCTTCATTATCAATTCACTCTGTGTTCTAATGTTCGCTAGAGTACTTTCCCCTTCACTCAATGATGTTGTAACACTTTCTGTATGAGACTTAAGACCAATTATTTGAGATTCAAAAGATTTTGTTACTCCTGAAAGTTGCATCAGTGTATGTTTTACTATACTTTTTGCTATCTCTTGAGAAATATTTTTCATACTTTCTAAACTTTCTCTAAGAGTCTCTATATCTTCAGAAATATTCCCTCTACTTGTCACACCTTTTTGAAGAAGAATATTAAGTTTATTGTAATGATCTTGTTCGGCAACTCTAAGTATATCTATATGCTTATGCACAACATTATCTAGCTCAGGGAGTTGTACTTCAGTAAAGTAGTCAAAACCTTTACTTACAGCCTCATGCCAACCATTCATCTCTTCAAACTTAATCATAAACTTTGCTTGGTTGTGCTCAATTGTATCAAGAGCAGCTATGTCTTCTTTAAACTGCATGCGTATCTCTTCTTGAGCTTTACGTTCTTCTTGTTGTGCAAGTGTCATTTGAGCTTCTACCTCAAAAATAAATTCTTTGAGTTGTGTAATCTCACTCACTAGAACTTTGATAAATTCTTCTTGAGTTCTAGCACTTTGAGAGAGTTGTGTTTGATGGAGAATATTCATAACGATATAGAGTAGAAGTGAAACTAACAGAGGAAAAAGTGATTCACGTACTATTAAAAGTATATCTGTACTCTCTGGATGAATGATAAAGTGAACCAGAGTGGCAATAGAGCCAACCCCTATCATCAAAGGGGCATAGTTGATTTTATTTGGACGTTTGAGTATAACGATTTGTCTCAAAAAGAGAAGCCCCATAAAAGCAAAGGCTAAAAGTATATCACTATCAAACATTTAATTCTCCTGTATTTATATAAAACTATTTTATCATAATTTTTTATAAAACGATAGAGAGAATTTCTTGAGGTTTATCCACCTTATTTAAGTAATCTGTCTCAGGAGAAAATCCCCAAGTTGCGAAGAGTGAGTCTATATTTGCATTTTGTGCACTTAATATATCTTTTGAGTTATCACCTATCATTAAAGCTTTATCTTTTGTCTTATCATAATCATAATACTCAAGGATTTTATGAAGCATCTCAGGACTTGGTTTAGAGTGACTTACAGCATCCGCCCCAATAATTACATCAAAATAATGTTCTACACTTAAAGAAGCCAACATTCTTTTAGCAAATTTTGTAGGTGCATTTGTCGCAACTGAGAGTTTAACATTCGCATTTTTTAATGCATCTAATATTTCTTGTATACCTGCATAAAGATAAGGGCTTTTAACACACTGCTCTTCATAATGTGCCTCAAATGCATGCATATCTTGTTTTTGATACTCTGGTGTTTCATAAAACAGTTCAGGAAGATTTCGAACCTCTTTATTTATGGCTTCAACAATAAATGCTTCACTTAAAGGTGCTAACTTGTAATGAAGTTCACGAACATGGTTTACAGAAATTGTAATATCTTTTTTAGAGTCAATTAATGTTCCATCCATATCAAATATAACTATATTTTGCATTAGTAATACCTTCTTCTTGCGGGATTTATTCTTCTTGGATAATTTCTATAGGGAGTACTATTATAATAGTCTTGTGATTCTTCTGGTTTATCAAAAACAGGAGGAGGTGGAAGATCTTTATTTACTTGATTTATTGTAACTTTATCTATCTTGCTACTTGTATTATTAGAAGCACTTAGTGTGATTGCTCCCATATTATACTCATCTTCTGTTATTGTGAGTTCGCCAGAGAGTGATACACTCCCTATATAAGTAAGTTTTACTTCTGTAGTATTTAGTGTTTTCCACTTTAAAATATAGGAGAGCTTTTCTTTAACAAGGACACTTTCTTGTGTAAAAAACACTATTTCTGGATTTGAACTATTCTCTAGCTTTAAGCTTGGTAGCTCATATGCATACAGTGAAAAACTAGCTATAATAATAAGAAAAAAATTCAACATATTATCTACTTCATTTTCTCATATATTTCACACAGTGCATCTACAAACAGTTCGCTATCATTAGGACACCTAGTTACACGGTACTCTCTAAAGCCTAGTTTTTCTGCTATCTCTCGGTACTCAACTTCAAGTTCAAAGTCTGTCTCTGAGTTATCTATGGTAAACGCGATAGGTACAACTATAATTCCACGGTTTCGCACTACTTTCAACTTTTCTTCTAGTGATGGTGCAAGCCACTCTAACGGCCCTACTTTTGACTGATATGCAAGGTGTGTTTCATGAAAATCCATGCCCTCATCTTTAAGCATTTTATTTAAGATAGTTATATGTTTAGTGATATGTTTTTCATACACATCTCCAGCTTTGACTATCTTTTTTGGTAAGCCATGAGCAGAAAATATCACATCAAAATCACGATAGTCATCGCCATTTACACTTTTTTTAATACTCTCTAAAACACTTTTATTATAACTTTCATTTTCAAAGAAGTGTTTTTTCTCCACTAAAAGAGCATCACCCTCTACTTTATGATAAGCCTCTTCAAAGTCCTCTAGTGATGACTTTGAAGTTGTTGTGGAGTACTGCGGATATAGAGGAATAAGATAGATTTTTTCAACTTTCTCTTTTTGAAGACGCTCTATAACCTCAGGAGCAAAAGGAGGAGTGTAACGCATAACAAAATCAACGATAATATCATCCCCAAGTCTCTCTTGGAGTTTCTTTACTAAGTTTTTAGTGTGCCCAACTATAGGTGATTTTCCACCAAGTTGTCTGTATATCTCTTGAGATGACTCAGTTCGTGAAAAGGTAATCAAACCTCCAACAAACTTACGTGCCAAATCACTCTTCATTGTTAAAATATTTTTATCATTAAACATGTTTGTTAAAAACATCTCAACCTCGTTAAGGTTATTTGGTCCACCCATGTTTAGTAGTATTATCGCTTCTTTTGCCAAATTAAAACCTTATCCCTTTAAGTGCTTCTATCTCTATCTTACGTGTAAAATCTCTATGTATTACTATATCTACAGGTTTTCTAAGAATCCGTTTGAGTTTTGCAAGTGCTTTTATCTTTTTCTCAAAAAGATTTTCATCATTTGAAATGATAAAAAGGTCAATATCTCCACCTTTTTTTTTCTCATCCATGCGACTACCAAAGAGATAAATGCTTATGTCATTAAAAATTGTTTCAAGAGTTGTTTTAATCTGCTCTATTTCTTGCGTTTTTAATCTCATAAAACTTTTTCTCCAACTTTATTAATATATCCATCAAATCACCACTTTTTATAAGAAAAAGATTAATACTTTCAAGCATTTCATCTACCTCTTCTGGATAATCATGTGCAATCTTATTTCTCAGTTCTCTTAGTTCATCCCAAGAGTCTATATCAACTATAGACTCTTTTTCTATTTCTCTTAAAATATCAAAAAAAGTTGAGTCACTTAAATTAAATCCACTAAAATCAAGATAATTTCTAAATATCTTACTTCCAATGAGATCCTGAAGTTTTGAGAACCTAAAGATTAAAGCATTTAGTGCAAATCTTTGTAGTTGGCTTAAGTCGTCATATACTTTTATAGGTGAAGGCAAAACTGCTATAGATTCATTTATCAAATCAATATGTTTATGTGCTTCTTCAAAATACAATTCAAGTCGATTTAATACCATACAAAAACCTTTTATTGATATTATACCTTATTATCAAACATCAGCAACTCTCAAACTCACTTCATACATAAACTTCTGTAATGGTAGCATATCTTCATAGACTTCATAGAGTTTTTCTATAAGTTGTGGTCCATTTTCTATGATATGGGGGTCTAGAGTTTTGAATGTTGCCATACCTTTGTATAAAGAGAGGTCTGCATTTGACATCTCTGCATTAAAACCTCTAGGGTAGCGTTTATAGCCTTTTTCTAGGTGAGTATAACCCTTATTTTTATCTTTTATCATTGTAAGAATATTTTGTAGTTCTTCACGTTTTTTATCATCTTTTATGTACTCTCTAAAAGCATCAAGCATAGGTTTCTCGAACCAGCGAACACCAACAGCCACCATCAACTCTTCGTAGGAGAAGTGCATATAAAAACAAGAACTCTGCATGCGTTTGTTGTTTCCCTGCCAAAATATTACACCAATTCGCTCTTTAATAGGCATCTTGTTTGCACCCATTCTTCTTGAGTCTCTGTAAATTCGGTAGAGTGATTTGTTAATTTTTGGGACTGCGTTTATGGTAGGTTCTAGTGCTTGGAGGTGTTCACCCATCTCTGTAACAAACGCACGAGATGGATTTAATATGTACTCTTCATACTCTGACTTATGAGCAGCGAACCACTCTTTGTTATTGTTGTTTTTTATTCTTTTTAAAAATGGTAGAGCTTTTTTAGAAAAACCTGTAAACTCCACCGCTCTTAACCTAAACTATCTTTCTGTTTCTAAACGCAAGTAGTATAACTACTGCTAAGATAGAGTAAGTTACAGGCACAAAGTCAGGTATTGGAACTGGGTCACCTTTAGCATATGAGTGCATACCTGCAAGGTAGTAGTTCACACCGAAGTATGTCATAAGTACCGAAGTAAATGAAAGTAAAGAAATCACACTAAAGTTAAACTCACTATAAAGTGACTTTAAAAATCTTAAGTGAATTACTACAGCATAAACTAAAATAGTTACAAGTGCCCATGTCTCTTTAGGGTCCCAACCCCAGTATCTACCCCATGATTCATTAGCCCAAACACCACCAAGAAAGTTTCCAACAGTTAAAAGGACTAAACCAACCATAAGACTCATCTCATTTATAGAGTTAAGTTCTTTTATAGAAAGAGTAATTTGCTTTTCATTTTTGTCAGTTTTAATGATGAAAAGTAAAAGTGTGATAAAACCTAAAAGTGCTCCAAGACCTAAGAAACCATACGAAGCGGTAATCATACTAACATGTATGCTCAACCAGTAAGAGTTCAGTACAGGTACAAGGTTTGTAACCTGAGGATTCATCCAGTTTAGGTGTGCTACAAAAAGTATAAGACCTGAAAGTATCGCAGTTGAAGCCAAAGTCATTGACGAGCGTTTAGAGAAGATAAATCCAGCAAGAACTGTTGCCCAAGAGATATAAACCATAGACTCATATCCATTTGACCACGGTGCATGACCAGAGATGTACCATCTAAGAGCTAAACCAACAGTGTGTGCTGCGAAAAAGATTATTAGAAGATAGAGCGAGCCTTTAGTGACAAGATCCATTTTAAGTTTTGGTTGAATGATTTTTACAAAACTAAGTATTAAAAGTATAAAACCCATTAAAAGGTAGAGTGGGTAGATACGTTCAAAAATATTTGCCTTATTTGCAAAGATTTCTGCTTTTATAGAATTTTCACTTGGATATACGTCAGCACCATTCTCTTTTTGATATGCTGCTATCGCTTCAAGAGCTTTAGTACTATCTCTCCAGTCACCACTTTTAAGAGCGCCGTCAACTGCTGTAAAGTATGTGACAGCCGCATAACGAACTTTTAGTCCATCTGCTTTGTCAAAGTTTTGTAGTGCTTCTATAGTTGCATACCACTTGTTATTTTCATCACTTTTAAGTGGCCACATCTTCAGTAGTGAACCTGTAAAAACCATATAAGCAACATTCACTTTTTCATCAACTTTAAGAGCTGCTTTATCAAGTTTATTTCTATATTTTGGTTCTTTTCTTGAAGCTTCATCTATAATCTCTGCGAGTTTATAACCTCTCATATTTTCAGAATCTTCAAAGAACTGAGAAAAAGAAACATACTTAGCATCACTCGCTGCACCGATAGCATCATTTATCTTAGGGTCTTTGGTACGGATGAGTTTCACTTCACGGTAGATATCTGGTCGAATCATCATTCCAAGAATCACTTGATCAGATGTTAGTGTGTACGAACCTACTTTAAGAGATGAACCTCTATATATTTTAGCTAAAATCTCCGTAGAGAGTGTATTCATCGGTTTCATACGACCTTGAGTATCTTGAACGATTAACTCTCCAAATTTTTGGGAGTGTTCTTTATCAAACGCCAGTATAGTTTTTATAGCAGGGTCTAAGTCCTCCGCTTGTGATGGCACAGAACTAAAGATAAGTCCAAGTGCTAAAAGTGCTGGAACTATTTTCGCTTCACTCGCTTTTTTCGCTTTTGCCGCAAGTCTTGAAAATCTATGCTTTTTAGAAAGAAGTGTCCAAAACAGTCCTATAGCTAAAAGTAAATAACCTAAGTATGAAGGGAGAGTTCCTGGGTCATTATTTACAGAAAGTACAGTACCCTTTTCATCTCTATCATATGAAGCCTGGAAAAATCTATAACCACGGTGCTCTAAAATATTGTTCATAAAAATCCTATAGTCTATGTTGATACCCTCTTCTTTATCTATAAGAGTTACTTCACTTGCATAAGATGCTGGACTCATTGAACCTGGGTAACGGTCAAGTTGGAAGTCATTTAAGTGGATTTTAAAAGGAATTGCTAGGTTTTTAGCACCATAAGAAAGAGCGACCTTAACATCGTTTATAATTATATTAGTTGGAGCAGTGATCGTGCCTTTTTTACCATATACTACTATTTCTTTTGCAGTATCATTTACACTTACATTAAAACGAAAAGCGTCTATACCACCAGAGTTCATTTTCATCTTTCTATTCATACTTGAAGCTGAACTACTCACAAGTTTTTTTACACCATGCATCATAAAATCACGTAAAACAAAACTGCCACCAGCTGGTGTAGAGTAAAGAACACGTTGATTTAACTCATCAGTTGTATTCGCTTTAAGTTCACCCTTAACACGGTCAGCCATTCTAAAAGAAGAAAGTGCTTCATCATGTGTCATATAAGGCATACCATCTTTGAGTGTGATAGATATAAGAGGTTTTGAAAATGTCTCACCCGAGCCAAAATCAATAATAAAAGAACCACCATTAACAAACTGACCTTGCTTAAGTGCTACAGGCTTACCTTGACCATTTTGAGTCAACATAAGTTTTGCTATCGGCATTCCATGCTCTTTATCTTCTACAAGCTCTTCGACTGCATCAGGAATATACTCTAAAAGTTTTACATTTACATTTGTATCATTTACTAAAAGTGAAAGATCTATGCTATTTTCACTTCGCTCTGAGAGATATACTTTTTGTGAAAGACTGGCTACTTTACCAGCACTACTTACTTCTACACCCACAAAAGTATCAGCACTTACCATAGTAGATGACTCATCGCCCTCTCTAATGTGCATAGTACCTTCATATCCTGCATATCTAGTTATAGTAGCACCAAGTAAAATGATTAAAAATCCACTATGAAAAAGAAATATGGGAGCTTTTTTAAGCGTGTACATTTTGTGTTTATGGATATTCAATGCTAAGTTAAATGCTAAAAGACCAAGAAGTGCCTCAAACCATCGTGCATTATAGATTTCTGCTTTTGCAGTCATCGTACCAAAATCATTTTCAACAATAGTGGCATAGCCTACTGAAAATGCGAATATCAACATTAAAGTTGCCATTAGTTTCATCGAAGAGAAGAAAGATAAAATTTGTTTCATTAAAAAGCCTTATATAAAAAAAGCATTGTAGTGAAAATTAGCTAATAGAAAGTGTCAAATAACTAGATACATATATAACTATTTGTATCCTTACTCCATTTAAAATGTTTCGAGACTTTCTTAAAGGCTTTTAAGACTATGGTTTCATTCATTTCGTTTGAATATATAGTTATAGGTGTGTGATAATAGCGTTGATAAGATTTTATAGGGTGCAGTAATAAGTCTAACCATGTAAATGCAATTTTACCAGCATAGGGTTCAAATGCAACAGTTGACACTACCCGCTTATTAGTCTGTTTGCATCTAAAGTGACAAACTATACTAAAACTATCTATTTTGATATACTCAAGTAACATAATGATATTTTGATGGGTAATTGGCATAACAATCCTAATTTAATATAAAGTGTATTAAATTGTTAGCAAAAGTTATACCAGCTCTATCCTTTTTATTTCTTTTCTGGTATATATTCTAAAGGTTCACTAAAGTAGTACCCTTGAGCATAGTCAATCCCTAACTCTTTTGTATAATTATACACTTCTTCAGAACATACAAATTCTGCAACAACTTTTAAGTTTTTTGATTTTGCAAAAAACATAATACTCTTTACAATAATTTGACTATCTACATCATCACATATATTCTTGATAAAAGAACCGTCAATTTTTAAAGTTGTAATAGAAAGGTCTGAAAGTTGTCCAAAGTTTGAGCAGTGTACACCAAAGTCATCAATTGCTATCTCAAATCCCAGAGAACTGAGTCTATTTATCACATCTTGTTGAGAACCTGTGATTGAGTTGTTCTCTAAAATCTCAAAACTTATAAGACTTGTATCTACTTCACACTCTTGAAGTGTCCTAATTATATACTCTACACAATCAGCTTGAAGTAAGTCTGTATTTGTGAGGTTTACACTAAAAGAGAAACCTGTTTCTTTTGCTTTTTTACACGAGTTTACTAACATGATTTTAAAAATTTCATACAGTTGACCACTGTATTTAGCAGCATCTAAAAAGTGCCAAGGTGAATAAATCTCATTTTCATACTCTAAACGGACTAAAGACTCATACTTCACAGGTTCCTTCGTTTTAAAGTCGACAATAGGTTGAAAAAATGTTTTTATTCTATTTTCTATTATTGCTTCTTTAATTCTACTTCCCCATAGGTTTGTGTTTTCTATGCGTTTTATAATTTTTAAATCATTAGAATAAAACTTAATACTATTTTTACCCTCTTCTCTCGCTTCTTTAAGGGCTAATTCTGCCTTTCGCATTAGATTATTCCCACTTTGATATGCAACACCAAAGGTTGTATCAATAGTTTTATTAAAATTATCAGCGATTATTAATAGTTCTGATATATCTTTCTTCATCTTCTCAATTCTATAAGAGAGATCTGTCAGGTTTCCATCAATAATAGTAAGAGCAAAAAGGTCTGCTTCAAGATGATAAATATTATACTCATCAGAATACATAGAGTGAAGGAATGCAGCTAACTCTTTTAAAACCATATCCCCAACCATAAAACCATTTGTATCATTTATCATACTAAAACCAATTATATCTATCAAAATAAGTGTTTTATTTGTCTCAAATTCACAGTCATTATTGAGTTGTACACGGTTTGGTAGTTTTGTTAAAGAGTCATGTGTCATTTGATAAAGTGTCTCTTCATATTTTGTCTGAAGTTGTATAAGTTGTCGATACTGCTTGATAGCATTTCTAACAGTGGTGTATAATTTTTCTATCGTAAGTTCTGTTTTTTCTTTATAATCATCTATGTCATATTTTTGAATAACATCCATAGCTGGAATGTCATTTGATTGTCCTGTACGAATGACTAAACGAATAAATTCATTTTTATATTCATTACGAATCTTATTAACAAGATCTAAACCTGCTGTTGGTGTCTCCATCACAACATCTACTAATGCTAGAGCAATATCTTTATGCTCTAGTAAAACCATCTCGGCCTCAGCAGCACTCATAGCATGCAAAACTTCTACTTTAAAGTGTACAAAGTTCATATTAGTTAGTGCTAGTTTTGTAATATCATGAATAGACTGTTCATCATCTATGATTAGAACTTTATAGGTGTCTAGTTTTATCTCAGGGATATCCGTGCTTTCATCTGCAAAATTTATTTCTAACATTTTCACCACCATTTATAGTTATATATTATTATAATAGAATAAACTAAATTATGTATGGTTTTTGATATCTTATTTAAAGATTTTTATCTCAAAACACTTTTTATAAGTATCTAACAAGTTTACACAACCGCCATGTGCTTCAGCAATTTGACGTGAGAGAACAAGGCCTAAGCCATTTCCTTTGAGTTTAGTGCTTTTAAACGCTTCAAATAGACTTACCTTATTTTCTATTTCTACACCAGAATCAAAAATGGTAAATATATGATACTTTTCATCACTTTCATAATAAAGTTCAATAAGGCCCTCTTCGTTATCATCTAATTCTATAGCATCAATCGCGTTTATGATGAAGTTTGAAAAAAGCATATCAAGTAAATCTTTATCTGCATTTATTACAAAATCTAACTCGGGAAATACAAACTCTATCTCTTTAGAATAGGCATAATAACCAATAGACATATCAATAGATGCTTTTAACTCGCTCCACTGAAACTCTTTTTTTGTAGCCTCTACACCTTTACTAAACATCAATGTTGCTTTTATGATTCGCTCTATTCGAGCAACTGAATTTTGTATCTCTTGGACTAGTGGTATATTTTCAGGAATCACTCTCTTTTTAAGGGTTGAACTCATTAGAGATATTGCCCCAATAGGATTACGTATCTCATGAGAGAGATGTGCTGCCATCTGTCCCATAGTTGCAAGATTTTCCTTACGTTTTTGTTCTGTTATGTCCGTTGCAGAGAGCATTATCTTATCTTTATAAGAAGAGCTTTTTATAAGATACGAACTAGAATTAAATTTCAACTCATAGTCCTCATTTTTATACTCTAAAAGTTTAAGCAGTTCCCAAAGCTCCCTAGCCTGAGAGTTTTGTAAAAAAATTGTACCATCAGAATTTACTATCCATATCGCATTTGGAAGAAACTCAACAACTTTTTCAACAGTATCTTGGAGGTGAGCATAAGAGGCTTTAAGCTCGTTAAACTCTCCTTCTACCTTATATGTTTGCTCTATTAAAAGGTTAAGTTCTTCGGGGGTTACTGTTGACATTAATTCTTAAATGCTACTAAAATTTTGTAAAGAGAAAGTGCATCACTACTTCCTGCTAGTTCTCGTATAGAGTGCATCCCAAGAGTTGGAAGCCCAACATCAATAGTCTCTATTCCTAGTCTTGTCGCAGTAACAGGTCCTATGGTAGAGCCACAACCCATGTCACTGCGAGTCACAAAGTGCTGAATCTCTTCTTTGATACTTTTAGCACTATCCATAAACTTTGAGATAGTTACAGAGTTTGAAGCGTATCTTTGGTTTGCATTTATTTTTATGACCACACCCTTGTTAATATGTGGTGTATGTTTGGAATCATGTTTAGAAGGAAAGTTTGGATGAATAGCATGTGCATTATCTGCACTAATCATAATAGAACTTCGTATCATTTTGATGTACTCATCATAGTCAGGACTAATGCGTTTAAGTGTACTCTCTAAAAAACTTCCAGCTGCTCCAGATGTTGACTCACTTCCAACTTCTTCATGGTCACTAGCGATGAAGAGCATCGGTTTTTCATCACTCACACTACAAAGACTTAACATTCCAACATAACAAGAGAGAAGGTTATCAAGTCTTGCACTTGCTATAAAGTCATCACTAAGTCCTACATAGCCTGCTTTTTGAGTATCGTAAAAACTCAGTTCGCTTGCATATATCTCTTTCACATCAGGTCGCCCTGCGTTTTCAAGTTGCCATCTTAAAAACATATCAAAGTCAAAACTTTCATCTGTTGTAAGAACAGGACATACATCCGTTTGTTTGTTTACTGTTTTGTCTTTGTTTGCCTTATCATCAAGATGAATAGCTAAAGAAGGAATAGTCGCTATAGACTTTTTCACATCTATAAGTTCACTTTTAAGTTTATCTTGTGTGTCTAAAAAAGAGATACGACCTGCTATTGAGAGGTCACGGTCAAACCAAGGAGTAAGTAAAAGTCCACCATAAGACTCAACACCAAACTTTACAATACCATGTTCTTTTATAACTGGATTTGGCTTTAGTTTTAGGTTTGGAGAGTCTGTATGAGCTCCAACCATCACATAGTTAGAATGTTCTTTTGGGTAAGTAAACGCGATAAGAGATGAGTCATTACGAGTTACATAGTACTTCTTACCCGCTTCAAGTTCCCACTTATCTACTTCATTTAGTTTACTAAAGCCTGCATTTTCAAACATCATAGACATATTTAAAGTCGCATGAAAAGGTGTTGGTGAAGCATCTAAAAAGCCTAATAATCCTTCGTTAAAATCTTGTTTTTTCATAATAAGTATAATCCTTCTTGTTCAATAGATTTTTTGTAATGATTTATACTACTTATGAGACTGTTGATTTGCTCATCCTTCGTGTATAAACTTTGGTACTGTTTTTGTTTTTCATACAGTTCGCAATCGCCATGCTCTTTAATGAGAGTGTCAATATTAGGAGGTATAAACATTGAATATTTTTTAGACTTTTGTAACCTTGGCACAATTTTATTTAAATATATATTTATCCCTGCTAAATCATAGTCCCCAAAATGAATATACTCATTTTCTAAACTGCTAATCCATTCTAGCATATAGGGATTAATCACTACAAACAAAATATTTTTAGTGTCAAAAAACTGCTTATATTTTTGTGCAAACCATACTACTTGATAATTTTCGACTCCGAGTATAATTGTACTCTCAAAGAGTTCAACTTTTTGTGTGTAAAACAGAAAATATCCTAGACCATTATTTGGAATAATTGATACTATTTTTTCATCTAATTTTATATCGATTTTTTCTAAAGAAGAGACATACAGACCTTCTAAACTTTTAGACTCTTTTGTTTTAGAACTGTTATGCCATTTTTGTATGGTATCTCTAGCACTTTTAGTCTCAAATATCTCTTGGATATAGCTGTCTATATCTTCTATGGAAGAAATATTATAGTTGTTGTTTTTCAAAAAATTAAAAATAGCTTCGGCGTTAACTAACTCTACATATCTTACCTTAGGAGTTTTTTTTCCATCTCTTAGAGAACCATTTAGTTTTAACTGCTTGAGTATCTCTTTGTTTGTAAACTTTCCCTCTGTTATAGCAATGTTTTGAAGTAAACTTTTTATATTTAAAAAATCTTTTTTATTTATCTTCACCTTTTAGATATCCATTTTACTTGCAAGTATCATCTTAGAGTACTTCCCAAAGTTTTGCCCCACATAGATAGTAGGATACATAGAGATTAACATATCATCTTCTGTTGGCATACCATTTAAAAAGACAAAACCACTCTCATTTACAAAATCTTTTAACTCTTTAAAGTACTGTGTAGAGATAGTCCCAATCTCATCTAAAATACAGTGCGTCACTATATCACTGTTTGTGCTAATGCTTTTACTTACAAGTTTTAGCATAGAGATGTTAATAATGCTTTTGACTAAAGTCGATGTTCCCGTTGAACCAACATCATCTAAAGTTTGTCTCCATTTCAGATCATTTCCTTTCTCAACAGCTTTAAACTCTAAAACAAAACCATTTTCAAGCTCTAAGTATTCTTTTGAAACATTGAGTATTTTGACAAGTTCTACTATCATCTCTCTCAGTTCTTCTCTCGCTCTTTGTGCCATTTTATCATCACTAACCGAGTCAAAGAGTCCACTTAAAAACTTATCATTATTTTGCTCATAAAAGTACGAGAGTGATTTTAGTGTATTTAAAACATTACTATTTGCATCTTGAAACCGTATGTCAATATCATCAATAACTCTAAAAGAACCGATGGCTTTTTTGATGCCATTTCTTAAGTTTCTCACTTCTCCTTCAATGTCTAAAAGTGCATCTTCAAAAACCCCAAGTTGTTTTTTAATGAAGTTAATATTACTTTTAAACTTATCGAGTGAAGCATCTTTGAAGAGTGCTAGTTTGTCATTTTCAATATACTCTATGAGTTCTTTCGCAGTTTTAAGGTACGAGCTATTTGAGACAAAATCATTTGGAATAACTATCTTAAAAATATTGTTTTGTTTTAGGT
>NZ_JAEMVC010000016.1 GCF_029215985.1 Sulfurimonas sp. SAG-AH-194-C21 | reverse complement strand
AAATAGGGCTTTATATTGGTAGTCGTCGTTTTGATGTCGATGTTGATGATGAATTTGCTGAATTCTTAGAAATACAGATGGAAAATGATTTTAATATAGAGGGAAATAACGAATTAAAATCAGTTATGGAAGCCTATGTCCGAAAAACTTATGAACTTTATATACAAAATAAAGATATAAAAAGTATCTTAGATAAATTAGATGTATAACATTTAGGATACTATAAGTTTATAAGGCTATAATTTCAACCTCTTAAAACAAGAGATGGTGTGCGCTCTTAGCTCAGCTGGATAGAGTACTGGTTTGCGGTACCAGCGGTCACACGTTCGAATCGTGTAGGGCGCACCATACTAAACTTCAAAATTACTTCATATTTAATTATGAATTAATCTACAAAATGTCGCGGAATAGAGCAGTTCGGTAGCTCGTCGGGCTCATAACCCGAAGGTCGCAAGTTCAAATCTTGCTTCCGCAACCAATCAATCAAAAATAATCATAATAATTTTAAATAAACTCCTTATCGCTTAACTGGATAAAGCAGGACCCTCCTAAGGTCTAGCTCGAGGTTCGAGTCCTCGTGGGGAGACCAGCTTCGAGGCTTAGTTTATCTCACTTTTAATTATTTTAGCTAATTCACTACATTGAGATATTTTTTGTGTATAAGAAAGAGAATCTTTTAAAAGTATATCTATAAAAGCACTTCCTACAATGACACCATCAGCTCCGACTACTTTGTATTTAGCAGTTTTTGCATTTACACCAAAGCCAACATAGACAGGAGTTTGAGAATACTTTTTAATGCTAGTTAAAAAAGGTTGTAAGTCTTCAGCTTGTCCTGAACCTGTTATACCGGTGTAAGCCACCATATAAATGAACTTTTGTGCAGCACTTACAACTTCTTTTATACGTGCTTCACTATCTGTAGGTGCTACAAAAGAGATATTTGAAAAATTGTTATCTGAAAAAAGGTCTTTATAAAGAAGTGCTTCTTCATGTGGTAAATCAGGAATAATGAGTCCATTGACTTGTAGCTTTTTGGCAAGTGGTATTAACTCTTGTAGATTTTGTTGATAAAAACTATTAAAATATCCCATCCATAAAGTATCTACTTTTGGAGCAACAATTTCAGAAATCTCTAAAAGGTCTTTAAATTTAAAACCACTCTCTAAAGCCTTGTGATTTGCTTTTTCAATAAGTGGTCCATCTGCAACAGGATCAGAGAAGGGAACCCCGAATTCTAGGGTGTCAACGCCACTCTCTCCAAGTGCTAATGCTAAGTCAATACTAAATGATTTTTCTGGGTATCCAGATGTTATATATGCTACGAGTTTTTTCAATCTATTTTTCCAAGTCTGGTATTTTTAATAAAGAGTATCTGATTTTACTCAAAGTGTTGTCAAGTTTAAAGTCATCTTGCCATGTTGCATACATATCGCTTATGTCTAAGAGCCAAGCTGTAGTCTCTTCGCTGATGGGAGGTTTGGCTTTTCTTAGTGCTTCAAGTTCATCTTCTACAAAAGAGGAAAGTTTTGCCATGGGTACAATTTGGAGATAACCTGATGCAGATTTTATATTATGAAAGACACGAAAAAGTTCATTTACACTTCTTTCATAACTATTGGGTTTTTCAAGATCAAGTATCATTATTTCCATGCTCTCAACCATCATAGAATAGTGGTCTAAGAACTCATCAACAATTTCAAAATCAAAGTTTGCATCTAAATCACTTCTTATGCCCATAAACAAATTCTCCTATATAGTTCAAATTATAGCAATTTTTAGTTAAAATACTTTAATTAATATATAAAGAGTAATGAAATGAGTAAAAAACTAACAATATCTTCAATCAAAAAGAGTAAAGGCACTAAACCTTTAGTAATGATAACAGCATATGATGCTCTTTTTGCAAGGCTTTTAGCTGATAATGCAGATATGCTTTTAGTAGGAGATTCTCTTAATATGTCGTTTGCAGGAAAAAGTGACACGATTAGTGCAACTTTAGAGCAGATGATCTACCATACAAATGCTGTTTGTACTGGAGCACCTAATAGTTTTGTAGTAGCAGATATGCCTTTTGGTACTTATGTAAATAAAGAGAGTGCTTTAGAAAACTCGATTAAGATGTTTCAGCAAACGCAGGCTGATTGTGTGAAAATTGAGGGTGGTGCTGATAAAGCGACAATTGTAAAATACTTAACAGATAATGGTATCGCAGTATGCGGTCATATTGGTTTACTCCCTCAGTCAGTTCGTAGTGAGGGTGGGTATAAAGTAAAAGGTAAAACGGAGCAAGAGGCTAAAAATCTCATAGAAGATGCAAAAGCGATTGAAAAAGCGGGTGCGTTTTGTATGGTTATCGAAGGTGTTAAAGCTGAAGTTGCAAAGAGTGTAGCAGAATCAGTGTCTATTCCTGTTATTGGTATTGGTGCTGGTAAAGATGTAGATGGACAAGTTCTTGTTTTCTCAGATATGTTAGGACTTTTTGAAGAATTTACTCCAAAGTTTGTAAAAAAGTATATAGATGGTGCATCTTTAGTCCGTCATGCAGTAGCTTCTTACGCTGATGAAGTTCAAAAGAGAGCGTTTCCAAAAGAGGAACACACCTACTAATGAGAACTAACTAATGAGCGACTTTATGGATGACCGCCTTGTTGAGATTGAGACTTTTAGTATGGAAGAGGAGAGCACAGAAGTTACTCTTCGCCCTGATGCTTGGAGTGACTACATTGGACAAGAACAGATAAAAAAGAACCTAGGTGTCTTTATAGAAGCGAGTAAAAAACGCGGCGAAGCACTTGATCATGTCCTTTTTTATGGCCCTCCTGGACTTGGTAAAACTACACTAGCACTTATAATCGCAAATGAGATGAATACTAACATCAAAGTAACAGCAGCACCTATGATAGAAAAAAGTGGTGATTTAGCAGCGATACTTACAAATCTAGAAGAGGGTGATATTCTCTTTATAGATGAGATTCATCGTCTTTCTCCTGCTGTGGAAGAGATACTTTACTCTTCAATGGAAGATTATAGAATAGACATTATTATAGGGAGTGGTCCTGCTGCACAAACAGTTAAAATAGACTTACCGCGTTTCACCCTTATAGGAGCTACAACTCGAGCAGGAATGCTCTCAAACCCACTTCGAGATAGGTTTGGTATGAGTTTTCGTATGCAGTTTTACAGCTCGGATGAACTAGCGAAAATAATTGTACAAGCTTCAAATAAGTTAGAGCGTGAAATAGTAAAAGAAGCATCATTTGAGATAGCTAAACGCAGCCGTGGTACTCCTCGTATAGCTCTGCGTTTACTTCGTCGTGTTAGAGACTTTGCTGAGGTGGCAGATGAAAACCATATTAACCAAAAACGTACAGAATATGCACTTAATGAACTCGGAATAAACTCCCATGGTTTTGATGAGATGGACCTGCGTTTACTCAATCTTTTAGTAGCTGCGAAGGGACGAGCGATGGGCCTAAGCTCAATCGCCGCTTCACTGAGTGAAGATGAGGGAACAGTTGAAGATGTACTAGAACCTTACTTAATCGCAAATGGTTACTTAGAGAGAACAGCAAAAGGACGCAGGGCAACACGAGCAACTTATGATGTTTTAAATATGGATTGGATAAACGAAGAGGGAACAATATTTTGAAACCGCAGTTTTTTATAGCAGCACTCTTTGCAGTATCTTTATATGCTATGTATTATCTTTACTCTCCATTTTTACTTGTTATTTTGATTGCTGGACTTTTAGCGATTTCAACTTCAAATATTCAAAGTTTATTAGAACATTATTTAAAAAATAAATTTTTATCAGCCTTAGTTTCTAGTCTTCTTTTGGCAGTTTTGTTTTTTGCTCCTTTTGGTTATTTTTTAACAACTTTAACGATAGAATTAAATAGTCTTTCGACGGAGACCTTACATCAAGTTGAGTCTAGTATAAGAGCATTTGTAGCACAGCCTCCTTCGTATTTACTTTTTTTAAAACCTTATCTTCTTGATGCTTTAAATGATTTAGATATAAAATCACTTACTTCAAATGCGCTAGGAGTTGCCGGTTATATAGGTGCTTTTAGTGCAGGTTTTTTAAAGAATGCTTTTCTTGTAATAATTTTTTACTTTTTCGCACTCTATAATGGAAGTGTAATGATTAATTTTCTAAAAAGAATAGTACAGATGTCTGTAGAAGAGAGTACGGTTCTGGCAAGAGAGCTATCTGATGTAATGAGTGTAGTTTTTTACTCTATTATCACAACTGCAATGTTTGAGGGAATCCTATTTGGTGCGGCTATTTCCTACATGGGATACAATGGTTTACTCTTTGGTATTATGTACGGTTTTGCTTCTTTAATCCCTGTTGTTGGTGGTCTCTTAATGTGGTTACCATTTATGATGTATGAGTTCTCAGTAGGAAACAGTACAAATGCTCTTTTTATTGCTATTTATTCTATTGTAGTGATTTCTATAATTGCAGATACTTTTATCAAACCAATGATTATAAAAGAGATTAACCAGCGTTTACTTAATGAGGGTGATACAAAAATGAATGAGTTGGTAATTTTCTTTGCAATTATTGCAGGACTTAGTACTTTTGGTTTTTGGGGAATGATTTTAGGGCCTGCAATTACTGCTTTTTTCTTTACTATCTTGAAGCTTTTTGAAGCAAGAAGTAAAGAGTGTTTAGATAAAAATCTTAATATTTAATTATAAATCTCAGGATGGTCATTTTTAAAACGTCTATGTAACCAAAACCAAAACTTTGGTTCTCTTTTTATAAGGTCTCTGAGCCAATCCGCTTGAAGTTGTGTAGCTTTTAAAATATCTGCTTCGGCATCATCAGTATTCTCAACCGGTATCTCATCAAAAAGCATTAAAGTGTAGTTGTCCTCATCATCTGTTCTAATTGTAACAGGAATTACAGCAGCATTAAATTTTCTTGCTAGATAAGCTGGTGTATACGTCTGACGTAGAGGTTTTCCAAAGAAGTCTATCATGATTCCTTCTTTAGGATTTATATTTGTATCTATTAAAATTCCACTTGCTTTTTTTGCTCGTATGAGTTTTATAAGTGCTTTAGCCACACGAGTTTTTTCTAAGTTTGTGTTACCAAATCGTGCTCGACCTTCAAGTAACCACTCTTCATACACTTCATTTTTCATCTTTTTATAGACTCCAGCAACAGGCTCTACAAAAGCACCAAGCGAAGCACCACCAAACTCCCAAGAGGAATAGTGAGTTGTTATATAAATAACTGCACGACCCTCGTCATGTACTTTTTTAACTACATCTGCATTCTCAACGGTGATGATATTTTTTAGTTCATCAAGAGACATATTTCTCAGTTCCATAATATGTAAAAAGTTAAAGATGAGGTTTTTAAAACTATAACGAACTATTTCTTCTATCTCTTCTTCACTTTTTTCATCACCAAAGACAAAACGAATATTGGCTCGTGCAATATTTCTATACTTTTTAGAGATATGGTAAGCGAGTGTTGCTAAGCAAGAGAAAAAAGCCTTTCTAAAACTTTTTGGCAAAAACATAAGTATTTTTTCTAAAATAAGGAGCAGTTTATAACCCATATAAAAGTTCCTTAGCTTGAGTGATGATTATTTCACTATGTATTTCTTTTATTGAGTAATCATTTTTATCAATTTTTAAAATATTTACATCTGAAGGTGATTTAAGACCTATATTTTTTGGTGTTTCATAAATCATACGAGTAGTTGTTGGCCCAAGTAGTGTAATGGAAGCAATATTTTGTGCCCAAGCAATATGCGTAGGACCTGTATCATTTCCGATGAGTAAATCCATAGCAGAGATGTAAGCTACAAGCTCTGTTAGTTCAAGTGAAGGTGCCAAAGTTGCATATTTACTATTGTCCACTATCCACTCAGCACTTCTTTTCTCTTTTTCACTCCCCCAAATTATGTAAGCATCTTCTTTGAGTGCATTACACAACTCTACTATTAACTCTTTAGGATAGATTTTTGATTGCCAAGATGCCCCTATTACAAAAGCAACATTCTTTTTATCTTTAGGCAATTCATACTTTTTACTAACAGAAAAGATTGCTTGTTTGTTTAGTAACATTTCATCACTTATCTTAAATCCTAGAGCATCACAAACAATAAAAGCATTGCGTTTAAGCACATTACTCTCATAAGATATATGTGAAGTGGACTTATAAAAGAGAGTTGCTAAAGATTCTCTTGTCGAGGATTTGTCAAAACCATGTGTATTTTTACCAATTAAACGCGAGACTAGAGCTGATTTTATTAAACCCTGCATATCTATGATTATGTCAAAGTTATTGAGTTTTTTGAGTGTTTGAAGAGTCTCTTTTAGAAGTTGAAGACTTTTCTCTTTTTTAACACGTTTAAGGTTGATGGTATGAACTGCATTAAGTTGTGGAAGAAGTTCTAAAATAGGTGAAAAAACTTCTTCAGTTATCCATTCTATCTGTGCATCAGGATAGTTTTCTTTGATAAACTGCAAAACCACAGCACTGTTGACTATATCACCCAGTGCCGAGAGTCGTACTATTGCAATTTTTTTAATATCTTTATTCATTAATGATATTATATCTAAGAAGTATAGATTAATTTCTCACTTATTTTATTTCCTGTTATCTCAACATAACGCATAGGGTACATGTCAAGATCAAGAGGTCTCACAAAACCACGAGTTACTACCATTTTCGTATGGTCTAACTCTTTTACTGAGTCTATATGTTTATGACCAGAGAGTGTTAAAATTAGGTTATGGTAACGAAAAAGTCGTTTTTGGACTTCCTCAGAGTTGTTAAGTACATACTTATGTATATCTTTTGCCTCAGTACCACCCCAGTAGTTTGTATACGGGTGGTGATTTAAAACAACTGTAGGTTTTCTGTTTTGTAAGGCTTTTTCAGCAAACGCCATGGTATGCTCAGTATAAAGACCATTGTTAGCATCTTTTATACAACTATCTAGACCTAAGATATTAAAACCTTTTATATCTAAAAGCCAATCATTTTTATTGACTTGGAGTCCTTTTCCATTTACAAACATAGTTTTAAATGTCTCTTCATAGATCCCATCTTTAGGTTTAGGACTTGATTCTTTGTTTCCACGAACAACAAGTGATGGGCAGTGAAGAGTTTCTATTATCTCTTTAAAAACTTCTGCATCTTTATTGCCTTTAACATTATTGTTAAAGTTGTCGCCACCAAACATTACAAAGTCTAAATCTTTATAGTTTTCATTAATAAAATCGGCCATTAGTTTCATTGAGTCAACACTATCGCTATCACTTAAGTCCATATGAGAATCGGTCACATGAATAAACTTGAGTGTTTCTTCTTTTTGCGAGCTTGCTTGTCCTGTTAATGGTAATGCACCTAAGGCAAGCGCACCTTTTATAAAACCTCTTCTTGATATTTCTGACATACAAAACCTTTATAATATAGAATATTTTAAGATATTATATCGGGCTATGGTTAATTATTAACTCAATTTTGTTACACTAGTCTTATATTTAATATTAGTATTATAAATTTTACAAAAGGAATTACAGATGGCGTTAAGTTTTGAGATTATTTTATTTATTATTGGTGGGGTTGTACTTGGTTGGTTTTTGAGTTTTATTAAGTCTAGATTTGAAGTCTCAAAATACAAAAAAGAGATTAAAGAGTATAAAGAACATTTAAATAGACAGATGAAAATAACAAATGAAGGAACTAAGAGTCAAGAAGATGAACTCGCTAAACTTAAAAAAGAGAATGAAAACCTTCGTATTACGGTACAAACCTTAGGCCAAAAACCAGGTCGCGCAGAACTAAGACTTTTAAACATTTATGACTCTGCTTTGCGTAAAATGCAGATGCAAGCACCAGGATTTTCATCTGCATGGGAAATGTCACTACAAGAAGCAGAGTCAGAGTATGAAGCAAATGAAACAGGTCTAAAGTCAATTATTAAAAGAGTTTTTAAACCAAGCCTTTCTCAAAGCCCGGAACAGCCTATCAAAGAAATCACTGATTTAGCATAAATTTGATATGATTCGAATAATTTTAATTTCAAGGAGAAAGTGATGGTTGCAGCAGATATAGAACTCTTTAGTAGAGGTCGGACAAAGGCTAGAGCTTATTTTTGTTACCTCTTTGAAAAAAATATTCCAAACAGGTTACCCTCTTTAAGTGAAGAGATGATTCTTCCTCGTCTGCGTAAAATTAAAGCAGATTTAGAAAACTGTGAGGGTGTTTATCTTTTAGATGCTCAAGGTGTTCAGGTTACACCTACCTATACAGAGAAAAAAGAGATTCCTGAAGATATAGGAAAAATTCGTGCAAATCGTGCATACTATTATCGTGCAGTTCGAGAAGAACGTTGTACTATTACTGATCCTTATCCATCTCTGATTACAGGTACACTTACGGTTACCGCGTCAGTACCAATTTTTTCTGAGACAGGTGAGCTCAAATATGTGGCTTGTTTAGATATGCCTTTTGAAGCAGTTCTTAAAATTTCTCATATGAATACTAAGGATATGTTTTTCTCGAAACTATTTAAGTTGTCATATGCTGTTTTTTCATTTGCTTTGATGGCAGTTTCTATTTTACTTTTTACACATGCAATACAAGACTTTTTTACACAAAATATCGGTCTACACATATTATCAATAGATGCGATGTTTAAAGCGACGATTTTACTCACACTCTCCTTGGCTATCTTTGACCTTGCAAAAACACTTATAGAAGAAGAGGTCTTAGGGCAACATAAAGAACATAATATTTCAGGTCCGCATAAGACTATGGTAAAGTTTTTAGGAAGTATTATTATTGCACTATCTATCGAAGCTCTTATGCTCGTCTTTAAGTTTGCACTTACGGATCCGAATAAGTTAATGTATGCTATTTATATTATCGTTGGTGTTTCACTTCTACTTATAAGCTTGGCCGTATATATAAAGTTTACGAAAAATAAACAATTCAGAGAAGAATCATGATAGGAATTGTTGATTATAAGATGGGAAACTTGGCAAGTGTTCAAAACGCCTTTAGTAAACTTGGGCATGAAACAGTTGTTGAGAGTAATTCTGATAAATTTAAAGAGTATGATAAATTAATCCTACCAGGAGTTGGAGCTTTTGGGGATGCAATGGATCATTTACGAGAACGAAATATGATTGACGCTATTAAAGAATTTGCAGAGAGTAAAAAACCAATGTTAGGTATCTGTCTTGGTATGCAACTTCTTTTTGATAGCAGTGAAGAATTCGGTGAACATGAGGGACTTGGACTTATAAAAGGTGATATAAAAGCTTTTGATACATCAAAATTTTCTGAATCTTTGAAAGTACCACACATGGGTTGGAATAGAATGTTTACAACAAATCACCCACTCTTTGATGGTTTAGATGAAAATCATTATCTCTATTTTGTGCATACTTTTCATATTGTAGGTGCTGATAAGAATGACATAATAGGTGAAACAGAGTATGGTTATAAGTTTACCTCTGCTGTTGCACATGACAATATAATGGGAATTCAGCCTCACCCCGAAAAAAGCCATGAAAATGGACTCAAAATACTTGAAAATTTTATAAAACTATAGGAAATATACACAATGACTTTATACCCCGCGATTGATTTAAAAGATGGACAGGCAGTTAGACTTACAAAAGGTCTTATGGATAGTGCAAAAGTATACTCAAACGAGCCCTACGAACTTGTAAAAAAGTTTGAAGCTATGGGTGCTGAATGGGTGCATTTAGTTGACTTAAATGGTGCATTTGCAGGAGAGCCTAAAAATCTCGATTCTATTATTAAAATTCGTGCAAACTGTAATGTTAAGTTAGAGTTGGGTGGTGGTATTCGTGATGAAGCTACAATACAAAAAATGCTTGAGATTGGAATAGATAGAATTATTTTAGGAAGTATCGCTGTAAAAGATCCTCAATTTGTTCGAGATATGGCGGCAAAATACCCAATAGCAGTTGGAATTGATGCAATTGATGGTTATGTAGCAGTTGAGGGTTGGGGTGAAGTTTCAACTATGAAAGCTACTGATTTAGCTAAAGAGTTTGCAAATGCAGGTGTTGAAGCAATCATCTGTACTGATGTTGGAAAAGATGGGACATTAAGTGGTGTAAATGTTGACTTTACCCTTGATATCGCACGGGCATCGGGAGTAAGTACTATAGCAAGTGGTGGTGTTAAAGATGCAAGTGACATAGAAGCTCTTATCGCTACAAAAGAAGTTGATGGTGTTATCATAGGAAAAGCTTACTATGAAGGAAGACTTGACTTAGAAAAGATGTTTAAATTACTTGATTAATTGAAATCAAATGAAAATTTTGGTATTATTATTAAATTAAAATATAATAAATATTATCTAAAGGATTGCACTTGAAATTACTTGTTGTTGATGACAGTTCTACAATGCGTCGTATTATTAAAAACACTCTAGCACGTTTAGGCTATAAAGATATTCTCGAAGGTGCTGATGGTGTCGAAGGTTGGGCTCAAATGGATTCTAATCCAGATATCGATATGCTAATCACTGACTGGAACATGCCAGAGATGAATGGTCTTGAACTTGTTCAAAAAGTTCGTGCCGATGCGCGTTTTAAAGACACTCCCATCATTATGGTTACAACAGAAGGTGGTAAGGCTGAGGTTATCACTGCCCTTAAAGCTGGTGTAAACAACTACATAGTTAAACCTTTTACTCCTGCTGTTCTTAAAGAAAAGCTAGGTGCTGTTATGGGTATTGCTGAGTAATGCCTGAGCACTACTATCAGTTAGTAGTTACACTTTCTTCTCACCATTCACTTTTTTCCGATTTTTTATCAGATACATTACCTGTAGGTTTCGAAGAGACAGATACAGGATTTATTATAAGAAGTGAAGAGGACCTAGATACTATTATTTGGGGACTAGAACAGTTTACTGAAGCACTGCAAAAAGCACTTGGTGAGACAATTGAGATTGAGTGTGAGCAGACAAAACTTCAAAATAGTGACTGGGTGAAAAACTACCAAAACAGTATAAAACCTTTAGCTATTGATAAGTTTTATATCTACCCAACATGGGAAAAACCAAATCCAGACTTACTTAACATTGTCATTGACCCTGCTTTAGCATTTGGAACAGGGCATCACCCGACAACTGCTTCAGCACTAAGAGCAATATCAAAATATGTAAATGCAGACGATACAGTTTTAGATGTTGGTTGTGGTAGTGGTATTTTAGGTATGGCAGCAATGAAACTTGGTGCTACTGTTGAT
The DNA here is from genome assembly GCF_029215985.1 of Sulfurimonas sp. SAG-AH-194-C21. Lineage (GTDB taxonomy): Bacteria > Campylobacterota > Campylobacteria > Campylobacterales > Sulfurimonadaceae > Sulfurimonas. The sequence continues at coordinate 34,361 of NZ_JAEMVC010000016.1, read as the reverse complement.
GCTTGCGACACCGATCCTATTTCAGTTGAGAACTCAGAAGTTAATGCGAAACTTAATGGTCTGCTCTTTAACAAGATTTGGGAAGGTTCTTCCTCATTAGTAGAGAAACAGTATAATTTTGTTGTTGCAAATATTGTTGCTGATGTTTTAACATTTATTGCAAATGATTTAAAAAAAGCATTAGAAGATGATGCCATTTTAGTTTTATCTGGTATCTTAGATAAGTATGAAACTAAAGTGTTAAACTTCTATAAAGATTGTGAAGTAATAGAAAAAATAGCCCAAGATGAATGGGTTACTTTAATTTTAAAAAGAAAATAAAAAGAGATAAATAATGGCTGATAACGATAATAAAAACGATAATAATAATTTTTTCAATAAAAACCCCTTAATAACATTTGCAATTTTTTCAGTTGTAATAATAGGTGTATTTAAAATGCTTGTAGGTGATGGTGCTAGTGTGAATGGTGGACTAGGAAATACAAGTAAACGAGTAGAACAAGTGAGTTACTCAAAAATGAAGGCACTTGTTGACTCTAAAAGTGTGAGTAAAGTAGAAATAGGACAGAGTTACATTAAAGCAACTGCGTCTAGTGGTTCTACTGTTTATACTACACGTATAGTTAAGGGTGATACAAAACTTGTAGAAGCTCTTGATGCTAAAGGTATAGAGTACCAAGGTTTTTCTGAGACAAACTGGTTTACTGAAATGTTTGGATGGTTATTTCCATTTTTACTTATCATTGGTATTTGGATGTTTTTTGCTGGACGTATGCAAAAAAGTATGGGTGGCGGACTTCTTGGTATGGGTAATTCTAAAAAGATGGTTAACTCTGAAAAACCAAATACAAAGTTCGATGATGTTGCAGGTGTAGAAGAGGCAAAAGAAGAAGTTCAAGAGATAGTTGACTTTTTAAAGTATCCTGCTCGTTATGTTGAAATAGGGGCAAAAATTCCAAAGGGAGTACTTCTTGTAGGTAGTCCTGGTACTGGTAAAACACTTCTTGCAAAAGCAGTAGCTGGTGAAGCAGAAGTTCCATTTTTCTCTGTAACTGGTTCTAGTTTTATAGAGATGTTTGTTGGTGTTGGTGCTGCTCGTGTTCGTGATCTTTTTGAACAGGCAAAAAAAGATGCTCCGAGTATTATATTTATCGATGAGATAGATGCCATCGGTAAGAGTCGTGCTAGTGGTGCGAACATGGGTGGAAATGATGAGCGAGAGCAGACACTAAACCAACTCCTAGCAGAGATGGATGGATTTGGTACTGATACTCCAGTTATCATTTTAGCGGCTACAAATAGACCAGAGATTCTAGATCAAGCACTACTTCGCCCTGGTCGTTTTGATAGACAAGTTCTCGTTGATAAGCCTGACTTTGAAGGACGTGTAAAAATCCTTCATGTGCACATGAAAAATGTAAAAATGGATAAAGATGTGGATGTTGAAGAAGTGGCTCGTTTAACTGCTGGTTTAGCTGGTGCAGATTTAGCAAATATCATCAACGAAGGTGCATTACTTGCAGGACGTAAAAGTCAAAAAACTGTAAAACAAAAAGACCTTTTTGAGTCAGTTGAACGTGCTTTAGCTGGTCTTGCTAAAAAATCTCGTCGTATTAATCCAAAAGAGAAAAAGATAGTTGCTTACCATGAAAGTGGACATGCTCTTTTAGCTGAAACAACAGTTGGTGCTAAAAAAGTATCTAAGGTTTCCATTGTTCCTCGTGGGTTAGCAGCACTTGGTTATACTCTGAACAAACCAGAAGAAAATAGATTTATGATGCAAAAACACGAAATGTGGGCTGAAGTAGATGTTCTTTTAGGTGGTCGTGCTGCTGAACAAGTGTTCATAGGTGAAATCTCCACAGGTGCTGGAAATGATCTAGAACGTGCAACTGACATTATAAAATCTATGGTACAAACATATGGTATGAGTGATATTGCTGGACTAATGGTACTTGAAAAGTCTCGTCAATCATTTTTAGGTGGTGGACAAGCACCTGCTCGTGAATACAGTGAAAAAATGGCTGAAAATATGGATGAGTTTATCAAAACATCACTTCAAGAGCATTATGAAGTTGTTGTAGCTAGACTTGAAGAGTATAGAGATGCGATTGAAGATATGGTTGCATTGCTCTATAAAAAAGAAAATATTACGGGTGATGAAGTTCGTGAAATTCTTATTGATTTTGAAAAAAAGAACAATATGGAGTCTAAGGTAGATGGCGACTTCGATGAGATATCTGAAGAGTTAAAAGTTGATGCTTCTATGATAGATAAGTCTCAATCGAAGAGCGATGAAGACTAACTTACTTCCCCTCGCTAAAGAAGGCATAAGCTATTTCCTTTATAGTTTAACCTTTTTAGTACTTTTTTTATTTTTAGACTTTGACTTTTTAGCTTTTGTTACATTCCTCATTACACTTTTTATAGGCTACTCTTTTAGAAATCCAGAACGAGAATTGAGTTTATTTGAACCTGCTAGTTTTCTTTCCCCTGTTGATGGTGTTATGGAGAGTATAGAAGAATTAAGCAATCATGAGTATGCATATAAGATAGAAATACAAAGTTTTTGTAGAGATGTGGCTATTTTACGAGTGCCTGCAAACGCTACAGTGAGTAATGTAGTACAAAAGAATGGAACACGTGTTGCAAGAGACTCTAAACTTTTTAGAACACTTAATGAAAATGTAGAACTATCTTTTACGACTAAAGAAGAAAATACTTTTAAAATTATTCATAATTTAGCACAAAGTTTTACACCTCTTTTTGTTGAGCTACAAAATAAGCAAAAAGTTTTTCAAACTGCAAGATATGGTCTTATGTTAAATGGAAAAACAACTGTTTATTTACCTCAAAACTTTAGAGTGAACATTAGTATAGGTTCAGAGCTAAAAGCATCAGAATCCCTTATTGGCTATTTTTCTTAAACAATAACTCATTTGTATTAATCTCAAAGTCAAAGAAGTTCGAACTAAATCCATCCTTCTCTATCCTCGACAACTGAATCACTGCACCTTTATTATTCTTAGCTTCTAAGTAAAGTAAGGCAAGGGCATAACGACTCTCATATAAATTGCCATTTTTAAGTTTTGACAGTTCAAGTAGTGCTATTGCATTTCCATGATGAGAAGCTACCGTTGAAGCTACCGCACCGAGAAACAAAGTGTAGGCATCTTGTACTTTAAGTTCATCAATGAGGTGGTTATAAAGAGTATAAGACTCTTCAAACTGTTTATCAAAAAGTGACGCTAATGCTAAAGCACTCTCTATCTCTTGAGTCTCATTATTTGTTGTTTCTAGTACATATTTGAGCTGCTGGCGTAAGAAGTAGAGTTTTCCTATGATAAGGTTCTCTTGTATGTATAAGTAACGGGTAATATATGGTCCGTAATATAAGTCATTAAAACTAAAGTTGACACTTTTTAAATAGTTTAAGACACTAAACGCATACTCTTTTGTTTTGAGTTTTGAAAAATGTGAGTCAATATATAAAAGATGAGGAAGTATCTCATCGGGAAGTAATATTGTCAGTGTATGACTTGCTTTTTGTGCTACATCTAACTTGTTAAGCTTTAAAGCAATAAGTGTATCTAGTAAAAGATATAGTGGCCTTTGTTTATAATCTTTATCTAACCAGTCAACAGCAGAGAGGTAATTATTTTCACTAATAAATAAAAGAGTTTTATAAAACTCTTTTTCTTCACTCATCTCCTCATCATTCACGGCGTTTGTAATCATGGAACGAATCTTTTGAGAATTTTTATTCATAAGTTGACTGGTCATTATTGCATAAATTCCCGAGAGATAATTTTTTGCATCTAAATAGTATGAACGTAAAAAGTGCTCATTTGCTTTTTTTAAGTCTCCCATCTGTGCATAGGTTAATGCAAGATTATATTGTAAGATTGAGTGTTTAGGTTGTATCTTTACTAAGACTTGCAAATCACGATTAGCATCTCGTATTTTTAGGTTTAGAGCTTTTTTTATGGCTTTCGTGATCCCTATATTTACACTTGATGATGCAGAACTAGTTCTGAGATACTCTTTTGCTGATTGGATATTATCTATATATATATTTGCATTTCCCTTACGAATATAACTAATAGTTTGATTTGCATTAAATATCTTGTAAGGAGAAAAAGCAAATATCTTTTGATAAATGGTGTTTTTAGTATTTAAAATTGTATTTCTATAACGATACTGTGCTTTTTCTACATTAAAGAGTGAAGGCTTAAGTATTACCTTTATTGGATAGTGTGTATAAATTTCGTCTGGATACATATCTGTAATGTTTTTTATTTGGCTTGCCGCTTTTTGCAAGTTACCTAGTTTTATATTTATCAGTCCAAGTGCAAGTTGTGATTTTACAGGTTGAATATTTTTAATAATAGCTTCATCAAAATGATTGACAGCAAGAGTAAAGTCTCCTACTCTAGCATATAAAAGTCCAAGACTAAAGTCATCTAAATCATTAAAGTTTTTCTCCATTACTTCTATCGCTATATAGTCATTTTCATACAGTGCATTTATCTTTGCTTTAAGATTTTTTTGAATATTTGGATATTCATCTGAGGTAGAGTTCTTTAATGAGTTAAGTGCATTTAAATAGTCTTTTTTATAGTAGCTTATAAGTGTGAAGTAGTATGAGTATAGCGGAGAGTTTACTTCATAAGGAAGATATGCATAAGCGAGACCAATATAATAGTTAAAACTTTCTTTGTCATTGAGGTGAAGGGCGCAGACGGCTGCATTTATAGCACTAACACATCTTTTTTCATCATTTTTTATAGCTTTTGAGAAGGTATTAAAGGCTAGTTGGTATTGTTCATTCTTAAGTTGGGCTACCCCAAGGTTATATTGTGAGATTGCTTCACTATAGTGAGCAATACTTGCATACAAGGAGAGTGCTTTCTCTTTTGAGCCATTAGTGTAGAGATAGTTAGCTTTTGCTATCATATTTTCGAGTTTACTTGGCTCTACAACAGGGGTGTTCGGTTTTGCAAGTTTTTCATCTAAAAAGTCAACATCAAAAGGCATCTCCTCTTCTTCTTGAGAACTTAAGCTTAAAAATGTGACAACAATAATGAGTATAAGAATTAGTGCTATGATTGCAAAGATAATCGGTTTTTTTGATTTAGAGTCTGAGTTTTCTTCATCACTGTTATCATCGCTCGAGTGTGAATCTTCAATAGCTTCACTATCATCAATAATAATTATCTCTTCTTCTAACTCTGCCATTAAAAACCTTATCTATTTTACTGCTTTATTATAGCAAAAATAGTACCTATATAAGTTTGAAGTCTTGATTCCCTAATAGCTTATGTTTATAAAGTACTTTTTAAACTGTATGTTTATTTTTCTTAGAATAACTATAATTCGACTATTAAATCACCTTAAGGAGATACTTTATGTATACAGTACAAATGGAAAATGAATGTGCATGTTTTAAAAAAAGTGAATATACAAATAATAATACATTTCAAACGCAACAGGATGCCTACAATTATGCAGAAATAGTAGCTGAACTTATGAATGAAGAATTTTGTTCCCAGCATAAGTTTTACTCTGAGCGAGCAGACGGAAACAATTTTGTAATAAGAGTTGCTATAAATGTAACTGCTGTTTCAGGTTGTAGTACAGGTGTGACTTGTGATGTTGGTTGTGGTTCTACTGATGACTGGACACTTGAAGCAGCTAATGATGAGAGTTGTGGAACTGGATGTGGTTGCTCTTAAATAGGTATTGTATATTTATTGCAGTATAATAGAAAATCTTAAAAAGTAGGAGTCATATCATGACAAAAGAAAACCATGCAAAATTAGAAGCATTAAGTCCTGAGGGAAAAAATGCTTATGTTACTGCCAAGGGGCATATTTTAGATGCTTTAAGAGAAATGAACCTGTTTGAGGGTGTATCACTAAGTGATGAAGAAAAAACAACTATTTACAAGTTACTAGATGAAACTGCATTTTTAATGAAAAGTGAAGAAGATAAGTAAGTATTCACTGTTTTTATCTTTTACATTACTTTGAAGTCTAGTTAAACAACTCACTATGCGAGGGTAGTTTTACTGGCTTTAAATATAGTATAGATAAGTAACAAATCTGGCTTAATGTGGCATTCTCTATAATAATTGTTAAACGATTTTAGCTATAATAATAAGAACTAAAAAAGAGGATATTTATTATGACAATGCCAATAAATTTACATCCACAATATATTACTGATGATAAAGGTGATAAAGTATCTGTAGTAATAGGTATGGAAGAATTTGAAAATATGTTAGAAGATATTGAAGACTTAACTGCTATTGCTGATAGAAAAGATGAAGAGTCGACTTCTCATGCAGACTTTTTAAATGAGTTAAGAGCTGATGGCACTCTATAGTATTGAATGGAAAACATCAGCTAAAAAAGAACTTCGTAAAATTGATAAACAACAAATACCAAAGATACTAGAAGCAGTAGAAAATCTAGCTTCAGATCCTCATCCATCAAATCATAAAAAATTACTAGGAACAGAACACAACTTTAGAATTAGAGTTGGTAATTATCGAGTTGTATACTTTATTGAAGATGACAAATTGATGATAGAAATTGTAAGAGTTAGACATAGAAAAAATGCATATACATCTAGTTAATAAACTACTGAGTTGCTTATTGTCCAGTTTATAGGGGACATTCCAACTTTTATTAGATTTATTAACATAAGCTATAATAGTGATAATTAAATTAAAGGATTTATCTGATGCACATATTACAATTAAAAATTGATGATTCTATCTTTGATAAATTTATGGGCTTACTTGATATTTTACCAAAAGAGAAAATCTCAGTAACAAAAGAATTAAATAGTGTTTCTTGTGAAGCAGCACAAGTAAAAGTTCAAAATGCGATTAATAATATATCTAATGATAAGGGTTTATCCATTGATGAAGCCTTTGACAAGGTGTTGAATTCTTAACACGATGTAGAAAAAGTTACTATACTGATACTGAAGATACACATGACTTAATTTATAAAAAGTATACAACAGTCTTTCAAATCATCGAAGATAGAATTCATGTTTTAACTATTTATAGACAAAGAAAATATTAAAGTAAAATCCATCTAATTAGTTCTTGAAAAGTGGCTGATAATAGGTAACCACTCCATTAAGACTGGACTATTTCTTATGGGAATTGATGCTAAGGATAGAATGGAGAGAGAAGAAAAAGTAAAATTCTCTTCTCTTTTTTGAGTCTATTTTCTGCTTAGGAATTGTTTCGGCAGTGGATAGGCTTGTGTTATACTGCTTTTAATCAAATAACTCACTGTGCGAACCAATGTCTACTAATTTCAAAGTATTGTCCTCAATTATATAAATTAAAAGTAGGTCAGGTTTAATATGGCACTCTCTAAAATCTTTTAGTTTCCCGATAAGTTGATGATCTTTATACTTTTGGATAAGTTCATTGCCACATAGTAAATTATAGACAACATCAATATATGCTAAATCTTCTTCGTCTGAGAGTCTCTGCCTTTTATAGGCTCGTTTAAAAGAGTTAGTCTTAAAAAGGCGATACTTTATCAAGATTTTAAATCTTTCATCATATCATCTACACTGTCGTGATATGTACCTGCTAGATTTTTTGCTTCATCCATAGCAGTTTTTAGTCTATTACTTGGAACTTTCAACTCAAATGGTATACCGTGTTCAGACACTACTTTTTTTAAAAATATATTGATTGCTTGAGAAGTAGTTAAACCTATCTCTTTTAAGATATGCTCAGCATTAAATTTTAATGATTCATCTACTCTTGCTCTTACTGTTGCATTTAAAGACATAATTGCTCCTTATATTCTAATAGTATATTGTAGCATAATTAGGCCACAAATAGAAAATGTGACTTAATTGCAAAAGTAGATGAGACTAAGAAGTTTAAGGCTGTTTCGAAGATGTTTTAGTGGTTTTAGATACAATCATATATATTAACGATATTAAAGGTTTAAATGCAAAATACTTTTGAAAAATGGCTAGAAAATAACAATCAATCTCAGCGGCAAGCCAATATTATAACAACTATATCTAATTTTAGAAAATGAAAGTCGATGTTTTAAGGTTGTGATAAATCCTACCACTGGAGTGATTATAACAGCTTACTTTGATAGAAATATGCGAAAAAAGGGTTGCAAATGAAAATAGTATATGACAATGAAACAGATAGTATCTATGTTGAATTTTCTGATGATAAAATCATTGAGAGTGAAGAGGTAAAAACAGATGTTATTGTTGACTATAATAGAAATGATGAAATAGTTTCTGTGGAAGTTTTAAATGTTAAAAACAACCCACATGAAATTAATATACCTACTATTTTAAAAAGTGCCTAGACGGATTGTAGTATAAAATTTACGATGATTACATGAAACCCATTAAGAAATCTAACTTAAAAAGTGGCTGCTAATAGGCAGTCACTTTTAACTGTTTTATCAAATTCCCATCAATAACTATGCACCCATATTCAAATAAGGCTTCAATACTTCAGGAATATCTATACTTCCATCTGCGTTTTGGTTGTTTTCCATAATTGCTACAAGTGTACGACCTACTGCTAAAGAAGAACCATTAAGTGTATTTACAAAAGTATTTTTCTTTGTTTCTTTGTCTTTATATCTTATCTTTGCACGACGAGCTTGGAAGTCTCTTGTGTTTGAGATAGAGCTTATTTCACGATACTGATCTTGTCCCGGTAACCATACTTCGATATCTACAGTTTTAGCGGCACCAAAACCTAAGTCACCGGTACATAGTTGCATTAAACGGTGAGGAAGTTCTAATGCTGTTAATATATCTGAGGCACACTCTATCATCTCGTTAAAGATTGTGTCACTTGTTTCAGACTTTGTTATACAGACAAGCTCTACCTTATGAAACTGGTGCTGACGTATCATACCACGAGTGTCTCGCCCTGCTGCTCCTGCTTCTTTTCTGTAACAAGATGTATATCCTGTCATTTTAATAGGGAGTTGCTCATAAGGAATGATCTCGCCTTGAAAAAGGTTTGTTAATGGAACTTCACCGGTTGGAATCATAAACATATCTTGACCCTCTATCTTGTAAAGGTCGTTTTCAAACTTTGGAAGTTGACCTGTACCCTCTAGTGCTGTTCTGTTGACCATGTGTGGAACACTAACTTCATGGTACCCGCGTTTAGCATTAAAATCAAGCATAAAGTTGATGAGTGCACGTTCAAGTTTCGCTCCCATATCGTATGAAACACTAAAACGGCTTCCTGAGAGTTTTGCTCCACGTTCAAAGTCTATCCAACCATTTTCTTCTGCAAGTTCCCAGTGCTCTTTCGGTTTAAAATCAAATGCTTTAGGGGTAAGAACCTTTTTCATCTCAATGTTTTCGTTTTCATCCGCTCCATCAGGCACAGAATCATCTGGCATATTCGGCACAGTCATGGCAAGTGTTTCTAAGTCTATTTGAGCTTCGCGTTGTACTTCTAGGGCAGCATCTACTTTGACATTGTTTGCTTCGATTCTTGCCTTAAGTTCGTTGATATCTTTACCCTCTCGTTTATAAACACCAAACTCTTTACTCATAGCATTACGGATCGCTTGTAACTCTTCAAATGCAGCTTTCGCTATTTTGAGTGTTTCATTTTTTTCTTTTAAGTCATTTAAAAGTGTTTCACTTACACCTTTGCGCATAAGTGAAGTACTTAAACCTTCAAAATCTTTTTGTAATAATTTTAAATCTATCATAGTTGTTTATTTCCTTCTTTTATATTTCTCTCAAAAAGTATACTTTTTGAAGCTTTAGGGGGTTGTAGGGACTTTAGTCCCTGCTGTTAAAATGGGCTTTGCTCATTTTAGCACTTAACATAGTATATCTTTAGCTACTTGGAACTGGTTCGCTGTCATTAAGTGTATTTTTGGGTGAAGTGCTTTTAAGTCATCAAAAAGAGTTTTACTCAACTCAAATCCTACTTTGTACTCTTCTTCTACTCCATGCCCATGTGCAATACGGAGTTTTTCTAACCAGATGTCAGGAACATTTATACCTGGAACATGGGCTGAGAGAAACTGTGCTGTTCTTAGTTTAGTGATAGGAAAAACTCCAAAAATTAGTTCGGCTTTTTTCTTGTCGGGACAACATTCTGCATTTGCATTATCACGAAGCTCTAAAAGAAGTTTTGCACTTTCTAAGTCATAAACGGGTTGCGTTATGATTCCTATAGCTCCGTGTTTTATCTTCTTTTGTATCTTTTTTTGCAGTGTTTTAGGATTTTTAGCATAAGAGTTCACTACTGCAAACGCGGAGATATGCTTGGGTTGATGTGTTAAAGGTTTTCCTGCATGATCCATTCCTGCATTAAACGCAGAGATAATGTCGAGAAGAAGTGTACTATCACCCTCAAAAACACCTTTAGTATGAGGCTGATCACTCATAGTTGCGGGATCACCGGTGAGTGCTAAGATAGCACGGATATCTACTTCGTTTGCACCGAGCAGGTCAGACTGAAGGGCTATCTTATTTCTATCGCGCATTGCCATTGTTGCTATTACGGGTTTGTTAAATCTATCTTGTAACATTTTAGCTGCAAAAAGTGCATTGTATTTTAGTTTTGCTAGGGGATTGTCAGTTGTTGAAAATCCATCTACATAGTTATCAAGTTCTAACTCTGCAATTTTTTCTATGGTAGGAGCAAAAAGAGGGGAGTGCCCCGGAGTTGTCTCTAAGGTAATATATGTGCCATTATTTAGTTTTTCTAGTAAAGTATCAAACAAATAAAAGTCCTCTTTAATTATAATGATGTAATTATAACAAAAGAGAGTCTATTTTAGTTTAACTTTGACATTTTTTTAAGTTCGATGATCAATTCTTTCTGTCTTTCATAAACATACTTTAAAATGATATCAACATCATGAGTGTCTTGTTCTAAATCACAAATAACTTTATAGTACCCTTCTTGATCCACATTCGTTACTAAAATTATCTTCGCATCAATGCGCAGTTGTATATAACCATTCTCAGAAGATTGGTCGAGTAAATTAAAAACAAGAGTGACAATTGAAAGTTTATCTAAGCTTGAAGGTAGTTGGTGTTTAGTCCGTATTGCAATTGACTTGATTGATAAATCTAAGATTACCCCATTAAAAACATTTTTCTTTGTATTGACTGTAATTGGGATTTTAATGGAAGGTGTGACCCGTGCATATTCTCTTGCATTCGCATTTGTTTTTAAAAACTTAAAGTTTTCAAGTACAGCAATCTTTTTACTTAAATTTATCTGTTTTACATCAGCATAGATGTCATTTGAAAAGTAGTCAGATTGAAGTACTGTTTTGAGCTCATCCTTTAGGACTATACCCTGGAGTGATTCAAATGAAATGTATATACTGTCTTGTGTAACTTTGAGAATTTTAGAGGATGTATGTATTACTAGACCATGGTAAATATTGAGTATTGTAAGTTTAGTCTTATTTTCAAATGCACTTGCTAAAACATCTTGCACAGTGTTTTTAACAGTTTTACTTGTGATGTTCCTAATATATTGGTGCTCTTGAGTAAGTAAAAAAGTTTTACTTTGAATCTCATGGAGTATAGAAAGGATATTGTTTAGTTCTTTATTATCAAGATTAAAAGTGAAAAGATTTAAGAGTACTTCTGAATCTTTAGAGTTAATATAACTGAGTACTTTTGTATAAAAGGTGTCTCCCAATAGATGGATACCTTCAAGTGTTGTATTATCAAAAAGTATGACATAAAAATCATACTGGAATTGGGCGAAGACTAATGTGTCATTTAAAAGAGTATTTATATAAGAGACAAGATCGCAAAGCTGGTTTTCAAAATCTATAATACCGTACTTTTGAGTTAATTGTTGAGAATTTTCAATACCAATTGTAAGAAGAGAGATATGTGATTCTGAGATGTCTTTTTCTAATATTTTTTCTTTTAAAATTTCTACAAATAAAAATCTACTTGATAAAAAACTATTCGGCTCTTGTCTTTTATCAGTTTTATTGATATATATAAGCTTGTCAGAATCTGAAATAGTTAAACTTTGCACCTCGTATGTACTACTTTTTTGCTGTGCATCAGACAAGTCAATAAGAAGTTTTGTATCTTTAGATAGAAGTACTTGCATATCGACTTGTGAAAGTATTTTCTCTTTTAGTATTTCTTCACTCTTGCAGTTAAACATAGCAAGTAGCCTTTCATTTATATAAATAAGCTTTTCATATTTATAAATAAAAAAGTTTTGAGTATTTATCTTGATATTACCTAACCATTTTTCAAGATTAGTATGTACAAATACTTTTTCATCTGCTTGAATTTTACTTATCAATTTATCGATATTTTGACTCTGTGTGATAATCGATTTTGCATTAAGACGAAATGCAAGTTGAAATAGTATCAATGTATACTTTTTAGGGATGATAAAGTAGACTAATACATGACCTTTTTGTGAAAAGAGATCTATGAGTTTTTTAGAAATATTTTTATCAACATCCTGTAAGTCTATTATATATATTTCATAATCATCAATTAAATCAGTGGTATTGATATCAATTGGGGTGCAATCAAAAGCATTGAGGAGAGTGTCAATATATGGATATGAACAGTCTTGAGAATATAAATAGCATAAACGCAAATAAAACCTTTGATAATTTGTAAAAATATTATAGCATATATCGTAATTATCTAAACAAAAAGATTGCTAAATGGGTATAATTGCAGTATTAAAATAAAAGAGAGAAGATTTAATGCTAAAACTAGCTGTATTTGATTTTGATTCTACACTTATGGACGGAGAGACTATTGATTTCTTTGCACAAGAGCTTGGAATTGGTGAAAAAGTAGCCGTGATTACTGAAGAAGCGATGAGTGGAAGACTTGATTTTTTTGAGTCACTACAACAGCGTGTCGGACTTTTAAAAGGACTTGATTTCTCTGTAGTAGAGAAGATAAGTCAAAACCTTCCATTTATGCCAGGTGCTAAAGAAACGATAAAGGCACTTAAAGATAAAGGCATGACTGTTGTATGTTTCTCTGGCGGTTTTAGAACGGCTACTGGACATGCAAAAGATATACTCGGGTATGATGCGGATTTTTCAAATGTACTTCATGAAAAGAATGGAAAACTTACTGGTTTAGTAGGTGGAGATATGATGTTTTCTCACTCAAAAGGTGATATGTTAGAACGCCTACAAAATATTTTAGGTGTAAACGCAGAAGAAACATTAGTGTGTGGTGATGGTGCAAATGACTTGAGTATGTTCAAGTATGCTGGAACTCGTGTCGCGTTTTGTGCTCGACCTGTTTTAGAAGCAGAAGCAAATATCATTATAAAAAAGAAAGACCTTACTTTAATATTGGAGAAAATATAAATGTTAGATAACACAGTGTGGAGACAATACCACAAAGAAAATACTTTTAGAGAAAGACTTGCAGAATGCTGCGTTTTAGATTCTATGGACTTAATCCTTGAAGATAAAGAGCTTTATGGCATTTTAAAAGCGAAACTTACAAAAAAAGAGTTAAAACTTTTTGCAATGGACAGTGCTAAAATTTCAGATGAAAAACAAGAAGCAGAATTTTCTTATGATGCTAAAGCATTAGAACAGGCAAAATTTAAACTTTATAAAAAACTAAAACAAGATAAAACGCGACTTGATTTTAAAGAATCATCAAGAGATAGACAGGCGTAACAAAAGAAACGAGAAACTTGAATTTCTAGTCTCTCTGCATAAGATTAATCTATTATTTATATAATAATGTGTAGTATATCAACAGACATATTAAAACAAAAAGGAAAGTAAATGAAAAAAACAACTTCATTATTACTAGCTGCTATGGTAGCTGGGTCAGTTTTCACTACAAGTGCGATGGCTGATGCAAAAAAAGGTCAAAAATACTATCTTAAAAAACTAAAAGTTTGTAAAAAAGATGGTCTTAAAAATGGTGCAGTTTTTGCAACTAAGCACTCACGTCAAGAATGGGCTTCAATCAAAGAATCTGGTAAGCTTACAGACGAATGGAAAACTATTTGTTCTCATGGTGTGAAGAAAATTAACAAAATGAAAGAAAAAGATATTAATAACCTTTATGACTTTGTTTGGAAATATGCATCAGATGGTGAAGTGCCTTCTTGTGGTTAATCTCTAACCTTTAAACCTAAACTCTTTATGAGTTAGGTTTACTTCTTCACTAAACCCTCTTTAACTTATTTCAAAATCACTTTAAAACTTACTCTTCTCGACTTTTTCTTAGACTCAATATTGCTATACTCTATGCGTTTAGATGAACTGTAACCACTGCCTTTGAGTACTTGAGCTAACCAAAGCTGGGTAGCCTTGTTTTGTGCTCTAAAGAGATGACTCATTGTTTCATACGAACGATTTAATGAGAGTTTTTCATTGTTGAGGTATGTATCAGTAAAGTTTGACTTTCCCCATTCACTTGAAGTATGTCCATTAATTTCTAAGGTTTGAATACTCTCTTTGTTGGCATATATAAATGGCATAAGTTTAGAAGAAACAAGACTTAAAAATGACTTTTGCTTTTTTGTGAGTTTATATTGTCCTACATCAAAATAGAGCAATGAATCAATAATCTTAAGACTCAAATCTTTTTTAATCTCTATCTTTTTGGCTTTTAACTCTTTTTTAAAAATCTCGCGAAGTCTTTCATAAAAGCTATCGACACTACTTGATATTTGAGCCATTGTCGCATCACGGTTTAGTTTCGTTATCCACATATTTGTCTCTTGCGAGTCATTGTTGGTATGGACACCTGCAATAGCTGCTTGAGAATTGTGCATAATTGTTACAGCGTTAAACAGATCGTAGTTGTCTTGGCCATAGTGCTCTTGGGTTAAGAGTATAAAGTTCGAGTCTAAAATCATTGCTAAACCATCTGTATTATAAGTATCTTTGACATATCCAACTGCGATAAATTTACCATCTGAGTACTCTTTTATATCATTTATTTCACTAGGATAAGTAGTGAATATCTCTTTATCTATAAGTATGTTTTGATACAGATCAAACTTTATAATACGAATATGCTCTTTTTGCATATGGTTATACTGTGTAAGTGCAAGAACAAAATTATTGTCTTTGAGGCGAATGATTTTCTTGGGTATAACAGTGTTGTCATCATTCGCTTTTTCTTGATAATGTTTTAACCAGACACGATTTCCATTTTCCGTTAAACGCATGATACTTACATCTCTATTTTTCTCATAAGAAGTAGTGCTTACAACTACGATAGAACCATCTCTTGCTTCAACTGCATCAATCCCTCTGTCATCATACATCGTGCCGTATTTTTTACTCCAGAGCTTTTGACCATCTTTACTAAAACGAGTGATAAAAATATCATTGTTTCCAAGTCCAGAGTTAAACATATCATCGTTAGTTGAACGTGATGTAATAGAAGATCCAACAGCTAAAACACCACCATCACTCATTAAAATGAGATTATTCATCCTATCATAGTTCTTAGTTCCAAAAGTTTTAGAGTAGAGAAGATTTCCTGCAGCATCTAACTTGAGCACAAGAAGTGATCCATCGAGTGTATAACCACCTATGAAGTAGCCATTAGCAGGAGTTTTTACCACGGCAATCGCTTCATTAAATTTTGGAAGATTAGAGACTTTAGAAAGAATAACTTTAGCAGTCTTATCAACTTTCATAATATGCATTTGAGAGCCAAATTTTTGTGAGGTACTTGCTAGGTAATCAAAGGCATTTGTATAAGAAAGAGCAGTATTTGAGTTGTTTTTATAATTTTTTGAGAATCCAACTGCACTGAGTGTCCTATCATAATCTTGTGTGATGTCAAATAGTGCTGAGTTAAAGGATTTATTTACAATTATAGAGTAGTTAGATGGAGTTGCATAAAGTGATGTTAATAATAGTAGAAATAGTAGAGTTCTTTTCATTGCTTCGCTTTTTAGTTACTTAAAGCAAAAAATATTCCTAAATGATGGGAAAAGTTTACTCCTGAGAAAAGGAGTAGAAAACTTCGTAGTTTATCAAATGAATCTAATTTTTAAGGTTTATACAGTTTATTTTACACTTTCATATTTTAGTACAGTTCTCTATTTTGATGGTCCCTTTGCTCTGTTTATCAACTAAAATAGTAACATCACCACTTTCAACATCTTGTATAAATGTCACAGCTGGTTCTATAGTACTAGGTATAACATTAAAAGTAGTTTTATCATTACATGTAATTGACTGAGTTGCTCCTAAAGTTATTATAAGGTTCACTTCCTCAACTATAGGGTTGCTATTTGTAGCTTTATTATCTTCAGTACTATTAACACAGGCTGTACATGAAAAGAGAAGTGAAAAAAGCAGCGGGTATGTAAAATTCTTAGTTTTCATATTTTATCTCCTATTAAATGTTATTGTTTTGTTAAGTTTTGTTTTTATTGTTACTTTTACTTTTCCATTGATGTATTGGACATCTACTATTGATCCCGATCTAAACTCTGGAAGCTTAAATTCTTGGGCATTTATGTTAAGTCTTACTTCAACTACTCCTTTTGCATTAGAAAAAAGTTCAACAAAGATATTGTTTTCTAAAAATGTTCGAAAAATAGGTGTTGAAAGTAGTGCTGTTTCACCAGTATAAAGAGGAGAAATTCCCTCTATATTTGTAGTGAAAATAGTATCTAATCCTATATAAAAAATTCCTGTATTCTCTTCTACAATTTCGTTATTTACAGGAGTAGAATCTTGAATCGTTGGCTTCTCAGGATCTTCCTGTAGTATTTGTGGCTTCTCAGGATCTTCCTGTAGTGTTTGTGGCTTCTCAGAATCTGATACCAAAATCACTTTAGAGATATTTACAATATAAGTGGCTTGTGAAACTGTGCTTTTATTACCTGCACTATCAACTGCTATTGCTTTTATGGTGACCGAACCATTATTCTTGCTTGTAATTGAAAAAGAGGAGCTACGAGTGCTATTTGTTGTTGGAAGTGAAGAATCTGTAGTATAGTAAATATTTTGGCTATTAGAACTCATACTAATGGAAGTGTTGTCTTCTATACTACTTCCATCTGGCATTGAGAATAGGACACTATTTGGCGCTGTATTATCAACTGTAAATGAGAGTTTTGTTGCTGTGGCTTCACTCTGCCATTCTAGACCATTATAACCAACTATATAAATACTATGTAGACCTTCGCTTAAGAGTGTTAAGTCTATAAGTGTTGAAACAGAATTTTGGGAACTATATGTATTTGAATCTATTTTAACTTTATAGTGAGTGATTGCTGAACCGGTTACACTTAATGATGTTTTTACAGATATAGATCCATTATCACCGTTAGTGGCAATTTCTGAATTAGCAGTAATATCGGTTCCAAAGAAGGCATTATTTGCAAGTGAACCTATCTGAAGTGTCAGTGTTTTTCCGTTTGTTAGATTAAATATTGCTTTTTGAGAGTCTAATCCATTCATTGTAATAATAAGTGTATTTCCATCATAAATATCAACTGTCGGACTAGATGCGGTTGAATAACTATATGAAACACTATTAAAAATATCACTTCCATCAACTGGAGGGAAGTAAAAAGCATATGTATCACCTGAAGTGACTCTAATAGTTTCTGTATTTGAAGTGATTTCAAAGATGTCGTAGTTTAAGTTTCTAGTTGTAAATAACCAGGTTTTACTAGTTGAAATTCCATCTATTGTATAACTTAGCTCTATTGTATATGTATGATTCCATTTGAGTCTATCAAGAGGAAAAAGTGTGAATTGGAGGGCAGTATGATGTCCATTTGGGTCATTTAGACTATCCATTAGGAGTGTATTGGTCACCTCAGTATTAGATTCATCATAAATTTTAAAAGAATTAATATCAATATTACTTCCTTCATATTTTCTATCATTAAATTCTATGGAGATTGGATACCCAGAAACTGAACGATTTGGAAGTGGATCTGGAATTTCTTCAAAGAAAACGGGTGGAATATCTATTGATCCGCTAGGTGGCCAGAGTGTATAGTCTTGCGCAGCATCTGCCAATGCATATAAATTATTATCATAGTTACTGACTTCAATTTTTAAACTAGAGTCAGCACAAACATTGTAGTAGTAAGAACCAGTGCCTGAATAGCTACTAGAATTACAGAGTGCATTAAGAAGGGAATTCCCCATATTATAAGTAAAGATTGAATTGACATTTACCCCAATACCAATTTCATCTATGTTTAAATCCAAAAAACCAAACCTATGATAAATAGCGGACATAAGATCATCTAGGGATGCTCTTACTCCTGCTTGTCCAGAAGAGATGTTCTCAGAGTAGTAGAGAGCTTGATACCCCGCCGCTATTCCTCTGTCATTTGGTGTATTTCCAGTATAAAAACTATTAGCTGTATTTGGTTCGTAATGACTAATAGACCCATCTTCATTTAAGTAGTTTGAATGGTTTATAGAGGCATTTTCTAAGCTTATATTTCTCGTAAATGAGGGTAGTCCAGCACTATTACGTAAGGTGTTTAAGTAAGTAAGTGCCTCATTATTATTAAAACTGTCAGCTACTAGGTTAAGTTTTATGAGGGAAAACAGAGCGAGAGATAAAAGTACTTTAATATTTATATGTTTCACGAGAGTTCCTTCTTTAATTTATGAAGAGAATTATAGCATATAAGGAGAGATGATAATCTTAAATAAAAGTCAAAGGATTCGCATAAAGGGTATTATAAATATATTTCTGTAAATTCAGATTTTGTTCTTATTGAAGAGCTAGGATAATGAAGAATAGACTATATAAATGTTATCTAAAAGTGTAACTCTAAACAGTAAAATCAATAGTGAAACTATTACAATTTTATATAAAAACCCCATAGAAATGGGGCTTAAATTAACCTACTTAAGGTTTTCGAATGGAGCTACTACAACTTGTTTACGAGTTACAGTATATGGTACTAGTGCAGCTGCACGAGCACGTTTAATTACGATACTTATCATATCTTGGTGACGTTTACAGTTACCAGTTAAACGTCTAGGCATAATTTTGTATCTCTCTGAAAGTGAGAAACGTAATGCACCTGCATCCTTATAATCCATGAAGTCTACTTTAGCTTCACAGTATTTACAATATCTTTTTTTATATTTTCTTTTTTCTGCCATGGTATTTCCTTTATTTGTTATCTATTAAAATGGAATTTCATCTTCGTTAATATCGTAAGATGGTACAGTATCTGGACTAGGCATTTGACGACTTTGCTGCTGCGCTGCTTGATTGTTATTGTTATAACTTTGTTGCTGTGCAGGTTTTTGATACGATTGCTGTTGTTGCTTAGGTTGTTGGTAATTTTGACCTTGACCTTGCGTAGGAGCATTGTATCCGCCACCTTGATTTGCATCATCCATTGGAGCATTTGAAGGAGCATTGAATCCGCCGCTACCTTGGTTGTCCCCTTTAGAGTCAAGCATTTGCATAGTCTCTGCTATCACAGAGTGCTTAGAACGTTTTTGTCCATTTTGGTCTACCCATTGTTCAAAATTCAATCTACCTTCAACAAGTATTTTACTACCTTTACGAAGATACTGGTTAGCAATTTCACCGCTTCTACCAAAAAATGTAACATCTACAAAACATACTTCTTCTTTCTTCTCACCATTACTAGTGAATTTTCTAGAAGTAGCGATAGCAGTTTTTGCTATAGCCGTTCCGCTTTGTGCATATCTAAGTTCGATATCACGTGTAAGGTTACCAACTAAAATTAGTTTATTGAACATGTGCTTTCCTTCAATTTTCTACTCTTACGAGTATTACTCAGCTGCTGCTTCAGGAGCTTTTACTGCTTCTGCTTCTACTACTGGTGCTTCAGTTGGAGCTTCTTCTACTGCTGGAGTTTCAACTACTGGAGTTTCAACTTTAGCTGGAGCTTCTGCCGCTTTTTTAGCTTTTGTAACCATACCGTTAAATGCAGCTATTTCACGATTTGTATCGTACTTAATAGTTACAAAACGAAGTAGTTCTTCGTTAATACGGAAACGTCTTTCAATTTCAGTAATTGCTGATGGAGCAATTGTAGAATAGATAACATGGTAAAAACCACGCTCGTTTTTTTCAATAGGGTAAGCTAATTTTCTCATTCCCATTGGGTTTGTAGCAAGGATTTCTCCACCGTTTGAAGTAATAACTTCTTCGATAGCTTTAACGCTTGCTTGAATTTCTTCTGCTGTTAATGTAGGTTTTACGATTACTAAGTTTTCGTAGTTTCTCATATAATATGATCTCCTCTTGGTATTTGCCGTTATGGCGTTTGTTTCCCCCTCGGATCGAAGCACAATTGCTTTGTCTATAATGTCTTAAATTAAGAGATTACAAAGAGAAAGGAACCGGGATTGTACATAAATATGGCTTAAAGGTTTATTATTATTTGAGTTAGTATTGTATGGCAATTTGCAATAAAAATTTCGTATTAATGCTTAAGAGGGTATAGTTTCGTAAATCAAGATAAAGAATAAATATAAATGCCTAAACGAAAAAAAAGTAAAAAAACTCAAACCAATACTAAACTACTTACCTACTTAGCATGGTTCTTAGCCCTTATAGCCTTAGTCCTAAGTGCTCTTCTCTCTGGCTACTATATAGGCTTTTCTGATGGAAAAGATAAAACAGAAAAAATATACAGTGCGCAAAATAACAAACAAAAAGCACTCTTAAAAAAGTTGGAAAATAGTCTTAATAAAAAACCTATAAGTGTGAGTAAAAGACTTAAAAGTGTACTTAAAAAAGAGACTAAACAGTATATCTCTGCATCACATGAAATTGATGGAAGCTCTTTAGCAAGTGTACCTAAAATGGCTAAGAGAAAAAAAGTGATTACTCCACATAAAGCACGTCTTGCAATCATAATAGATGATGTAGGTACAAAGTCGCAAGTGGAAGCTATAAAGAGTTTAAGACTGCCGCTTACGATGTCTTTTTTACCTCCAAGCAAGGCACGACCAAATAGTGCAAAACTTGCAAAACTTGAAAACTTATATATGGTGCACTTACCTATGGAAGCACAAAACTGGAGTGCAGAAGAACCAAATACACTTCGTATACATGATAAACAAAATAGAATTTCTGCGAGAATAAAAGAGATAAAACAACTTTTTCCTAAAGTAAAGTATATCAATAACCACACAGGGAGTAAGTTTACTTCAAACGAAGTGGCTATGAACAGACTTATATTCGCGCTTAATGCAAATAAAATTCATTTTATAGACAGTAGAACTACGGCTCAAACAAAAGCACCTAAGGTTTTAAAAAACTTTGGCTTAAAGTATGTATCACGAGATGTTTTTTTAGACCATCATATGGATAAACCTTATGTTTTAGAGCAGATTAAAAAAGCTATACAGGTTGCAAAAAGTCATGGCACTGCCATCGCAATTGGGCATCCTCATAAAAATACTCTTCAAGCACTGTATGAATCTAAAGAGTTACTAAAAGATGTGGAGTTAGTCTATATTAATAGACTTTAATTTCTATGATACAAACAGCTGATTTTCATATAGCAGAACTAGAGTCTATGAAGAAGTATCCAAAGAATCTTTTTTTTATTGGTAGACGAGAGTTGTTAGAGAAGAAAAAAATATCTATTATCGGCAGTCGTAAACCTAATTTATATGCACGAGACAAAACATATGAGTTAGCTAAAAAACTCTCAAATAGAGGTGTTTGTGTAGTCAGTGGTGGTGCTATAGGTGTGGATGCAATCGCACATAAATCGGCAGGTGCAGGCAATACTATAATGGTAGCCGCTACTGGACTAGATAAACGCTATCCCGCTATAAATAAAAATATAATCGCTGATATAGAAGTAGAAGGTTTAGTTTTAAGTCAGTTTGAAAAAGGTTCCCCCTCTACACGCTACAACTTTGTACTAAGAAATGAACTAGTAGTAGCCCTTGGTGATGTGCTGGTAGTTACTTATGCAGATTTAAACTCTGGAAGTATGAGAAGTGTTGAGTATGCTTTGGCGATGGGAAAAGAGATATATGTTCTTTCTCATAGAATAGGGGAGAGTGAAGCTACTAATAGACTTCTCCAAGAGGGAAAGGCAAAAGCTATTTATGACATAGATGTTTTTGTAAATGAGTTTGCAGGAACAGAGCCTGTAGATAAAAAAAATGATGATGACTTTTTAGAGTTTTGTAAATCGAGCCCAACGTATGATGAGGCCTTAGAAAAATACCCTTCTCGTGTTTTTGAAGCTGAACTCAGTGGACAGATAGAAATTAAAAATGGATTTTGTAAAGTATTATTATAACTATGTATTAGTTGATGAGTAACATGGCATCACCATACGAGTAAAAACGGTACTTCTCTTTTATAGCTTCAGCATATAACTCTTGTGTTTTTTCTAGTCCTATAAAAGAAGAAACTAGCATTAGTAGTGTTGATTTTGGCAGGTGAAAGTTTGTGAGTAGATGGTTTACACGAGATGGTTTGTTGTTTGGGTGTAAAAATAAATTTGCTTCACCCCGTTGTACTTTTCCGTGTTTATCATAAAACTCTATAGTTCTTGTGGATGTTGTTCCAATGCTAAGTATTGGAGTTGTTGCATCTAGTATCTCTTTAGCTGTGTTTGAGATGTCATAGTACTCAGAGTGCATAGGGTGATCAGTTATTATCTCGGCATCTACAGGTTTAAAAGTGCCACTTCCAACATGAAGTGTTACATAAGCATGTTTGAAATTTTTACAGATTCTTGCATGTTGTTCCTCTGTAAAGTGAAGGGATGCAGTAGGTGCAGCAACAGCACCTTCCTCTTTAGCGAAAACAGTTTGATACTCGCTTTCATCATCTTCATTATCTTCTCTTTGTATATATGGAGGGAGGGGAATATGACCTATGATATCGATAATAGGGAGTATGTCTTCAAAACGCAGGAGTGTGCCATTTTTGTAAAAATTTACTTCACGGCTACCATCTTCGTTGCGTTTTATTACCCTTGCGTTTAAGTTCTCTTCAAAGGATATTTCTGTATCTACTTTCACTTTTCCGCGTATGTATACATTTATATCATGTGCATTGAGGGCACGATTTATAAGAAGTTCAATTTTTCCACCGCTTGGTTTAAAACCAAAAAGTCTTGCTTTGATGACTTTAGTATCGTTAAATATTAGAGCACACTCCTTAGGTATAAACTTTTCAAAATCATAAAAGTAGGTATGGGTGATGGTGTCTGTCGTTGCATTATAAACTAAAAGTTTAGCATGGTCACGAGGTGAAGCTGGGTGTGTTGCTATGAGCTCCTCCGGAAGTGAGAAGTCATAACTTGCTGTGAGGTACTCTTTATCCACAGACATAGTAATTTATTTAGACTCTTCTATTTGAGCTGTTGGTGTTTCGCTCTCTTCGTCGTCGTCCTCATCTTCGTCTTCATCCTCATCTTCAGCAGGATTTACCACTCTTACTATAAGAATAGAGATACCATAAAGGATGATTAATGGACCAGCCATAAGCATCTGAGTAAGAACATCAGGAGGCGTTAAAAGTGCTGCAACTATAAAGATAATAACGACGGCATACTTAAAAAATGCGATCATCTGTTTATCATTAACAAGTCCTAAGAGTGCTAAAAAGTAAGCAAATACAGGAAGCTCAAAGGCAACTCCAAAACCAAACATAATCTTAGTAAAAAAGCCAACATAATCTTCAATGTTGATAAGCGGAGTAAATTTAAAACTACCAAAACTAATGAGAAAATCAAATCCAAAAGGAGTAACAACATAATAAGCAAAGAGCACACCACTGGCAAACATAATAGTTCCACCAACTACAAAAGGAATAATCATCTTTTTTTCATTTGCATAAAGACCAGGTGCTATAAACATCCAAATTTGTGAAAGTATAATAGGTAAAGCTCCCATTATAGCTGCGAAAAAAGCAACCTTAAGTGCTACAAAAAATGCACCACCAACCTGAGAGGTTGTTATCATTCCATCTGCTGCATGTACAGACTTTTTACCGACTTCAATAAGGGCCGTATTTAATGGCTCTACCATCCAGTTAAGTATTGGTTCATGGAAGTAAAACATCACAAAAAACATAACTATGAGACTTCCAGCAGAAATTCCAAGTCTTTTTCTAAGTTCTACTAGGTGAGGGCGGAGTTCATCAAACATCTATATTCTCTTCTTTTTTAGGTTTCTTTTTAAAGGTTACTTCTTGAGACTCTTTTGGTGCTGCATTTTCTGGAGCTGAAGGTATTTCTTCTTTATCATCAAGTATAGAACTTATTTGTGAGTTAACTTGTGCTTTTACATCAGTTGCTTCACTCAGTCTTGCTGTTGCATCATTAAGTTGTGATTTATAAGCGAGTGCCTCTTTTTTAATGTCACTAACATTCATCTCTTCTTCGAGAGTATCTTTAACATTACCTATCGCATCTTTAGCAGATCTAAAAAATTTAGCGATATCAACCATAGCACTAGGCAGTTTATCTGGACCTAAAAAGAGTATGGCAATGACAGCTATTATAAGTATTTCGGTGAAACCCATACCAAACATATGAAACCTTTAGTTATTTAATTATTGGGATTTTAGCAAAAGAATGATTAAAGAGTGATTATGCAGTTAAAAACAGAGTTATTTCATCTGCTAGGAGAAAGTCTTTGTTATAAAATGTATTATCTATGAAGTCTAGCTTGTTCTCTTGAACTAGTATATCTGCTTGTTTTCTCTCTTGTGATGTAAATAAGTCAGCATAAATACCAACACATGAACGCATACCTAAGAAATACTGCTCTATTTTTTTATCTTCTGACGTTAAGGACTCTTCTCTCATAACACATGGATTTAGTATATACTCTTCAATATCTGGATTTGGGTAAAAGCGTGTCAAGTCTAGTTTCCCAACTGCACCGGCACCAACTCCCATATAGTCTGTATATTTCCAGTACCCTAAGTTATGCGAAGATTGATACTCTCCAAAGTTACTTATCTCGTACTGAGGAAGTCCTTTGTCTTTTATAGTGTCAAATATCCAGCTCGTTATCTCTAACTGTTCAGAACTCATCTGAGGTTTATGCTCAAACGCAGTACCCTCTCCGATAGTTAAGGCATAGGCACTTATATGGTTTATTGGCAATGTAAATGCAATGTTTATATCGTGAAGTATAAGTTCTTTTGTATCACCTAAGGTTGCATAAATCAAATCCAGAGATAGGTTTTTAAAACCTATCTCTTTTGCATTTTTGATAGCATCTTTTGCCATTTGAGGTGAGTGTGCACGGTTGAGTACTTTGAGCTTCGTTTCATCAAAACTCTGCACACCAAAACTTATTCGGTTCACACCAAGTTCATACATTCCCTCAAGCCACTCATAACTTGCACTATTTGGGTTTGCTTCACTGGTGATTTCAATATTTTTTTGAAGGTAAGGTTTTAAAAAGGTAAATATATCTTTATACAATTCGGGTGCAACAGTAGAGGGAGTCCCCCCACCTATAAAAATAGTTTCAATCGATTCTTTTTGTGCATTAAAACGTTTAAGCTCATGCTTGAGTTGGATAAAAAGAGAGACCATGTACTTCTCTTTGAGGTGAAACTTGTCAACATAAGAGTTAAAAGCACAGTAAGAGCATTTAGAGTCGCAAAATGGGATGTGAATATATAGTAACATAATGCGAAGTATAACAAACTAATTTATAATATGGCTAAAAGAGGAATAAGAATAAGCAAAAAAACGATACTTACTAGAGCAGCATATACCCAAATAACCCACTGGTTAAATCCACCGAGTTGTCTCATAGTATCTAATTGTGTCTGTTCATCTTTGACTATGTTTTGAGTTTCATGTAGTTTTGTTTTATAAATTTTATAAATAAAATATGAAGAGTAACCACCTGAAAGAATCATCAATAAGAGACCGACAAAAGGTATCATGCCAACACTTAAAGAGAGAAATAAAAGTATAAATGCAGGAATATAAGCTTTACGATACAGTAAAAATAAAAAACCACTGAAAAAAGCCCACCAAGACCAGTTCCAAGCCATGTTATCAACACCATTAACATTAAACTTACTAAAAGACATCTGATACCAAAGTGTTTTTTCAGGTGTATCTATAAATGCTTCAATCATTGCATTAGTATATTCTTTACTTCCTTCTTCGGGCATAGGTGCTTCCTTGTTTTAATTTATTGTATCTTAAAAGATATAAATTATCTTATTTTAATCACTTCTTTTGTATAATCGCGGTAATTATAATACAGGTACATATATGAGTATAAAAAATGAGTATCGTCCAAATGTGGCGATGATTATCGTTTCTAGTAACTATCCAGAGATAAAAGAGATTTTTATTGCAGAACGTAATGATTTAGCTGATGTCTGGCAGTTCCCTCAAGGTGGAATTGACAAGGGTGAAGAAGTTAAAGAAGCACTCTTTCGTGAGATGGAAGAGGAGATTGGAACAAAAGATGCCGAGATTGTTGCAGAGTATCCAGAATGGATTTCTTACGACTTTCCAACAAAAATTGCAAATAAGATGAAACCTTACAAGGGTCAAACTCAGAGGTATTTTTTAATGAAACTGAGTGCAGATGCAAAGATAAATCTAGAGACAGAGCATCCAGAATTTTGTGCATATAAATTTGTGAGTGTTGCAGAGATTTTAAATCATACGGCACACTTTAAAAAAGCTGTATACGAGAAAGTGATAAATTATTTTAAAAGTGAGGGACTGTTGTAAATGTTAATAGTTCAAAAATTTGGTGGTACGAGTGTTGGCGATTTAGATCGCATAGGTAATGTTGCCTCTCGTGTGAGTACTACTGTAAAAGATGGTAATAATGTTGTCGTTGTTGTTTCTGCTATGAGTGGAGAGACAAATAAACTTGTCGGATATGCAGAACATTTTTCTTCGCATCCAGCAGCGGCTGAGATGGATATGCTTTTAAGTGCGGGTGAGCGAGTGACAGCTTCACTTCTAGCTATAGCTCTTCAAGAGATGGGTCATGATTCAACAGCAATGACAGGTCGTAAGGCTGGAATAGTCACAGATGTACATCATACAAAAGCTCGGATTGAACGAATCGATACGGCAGTGATGAAAAGTGCTATAAAAAGTGGTAAAATAATTGTTGTAGCTGGTTTTCAAGGTGTAAATGAAGAGGGTGATGTGACAACTCTAGGTCGTGGTGGAAGTGACCTCTCTGCCGTTGCAATAGCAGGAGCTCTTGGAGCTGACCTTTGTGAGATATATACTGATGTAAGCGGGATATATACTACAGACCCACGAATAGAACCAAAAGCAAAGAAACTCGATCAAATCTCTTACGATGAGATGTTAGAACTAGCGTCACTTGGTGCAAAAGTTCTACAAAACCGTTCAGTAGAGATGGCAAAAAAATTAAATGTAAACTTAGTAACACGTACAAGCTTTTCAAATGAAGAGGGTACTTTAATAACAAAAGAGGAAAACATCATGGAAGCACCATTAGTAAGCGGAATAGCATTAGACAGAAACCAAGCACGTATCTCACTTATGGGTGTAAAAGATAGACCAGGGATTGCCTCTGACATCTTTAACCGCCTTGCAACTGCTGAGGTAAATGTTGATATGATTATCCAAAACAAAGCACATGATGGTGCTACAAATATTGATTTTACTGTTCCTGTAAATGATTTACATGATGCAAAAGCTATAGTAGATGTTTTTGTACAAGATGGTGAAATAAGTGCAGACTCTTACAATGAAGAAATTTGTAAGGTATCTGTTGTTGGTGTTGGTATGAGAAGTCATGCTGGTGTTGCTGCAAAGGCTTTTTCAACTATGGCTGATAATAATATAAATATAAATATGATTTCTACATCTGAGATAAAAGTAAGTATGGTAATCGATGAGAAGTATGCAGAACTTGCTGTTCGCGGACTTCATAGTGCTTACGAGTTAGACAAGTAGTCTTATGTCAAATTCTTATGCACCTGATTTTGCTCAGTGGACTTTAGATGCTATTCGTGAAGAGGGTGCTATCCTTTCATGGCTCGAAGAGCAGCGTTTTGAGTGGTCAAAGACTACGGCTTATGCGTTAGAGCAAATTCTTAGTGGTAAAACTATTATTCTTATCACAGATGAGAAACATAAATGGCTTGAGACTTATATACTCTCATCTCTTAATACTGCACTTTTAGAGCGCCCTATGATTCCCATAATCAGTATAGACAATATATGTGTCCATTACAATAATATAAATGGCGGTGAGATGATAGACATTCTTGATGACATGATAGCACTCTCTTATAAAGAGGACTATTTCTTTTGGTATATTGGTAAAGGTGATGACAAGCGTTCTGATATTGCAAAACGTAGAGATAATAGTTATTACTGGATATTTGATGAAGATTTTAATAATGCATTTACACTGAAGTCTTATGATAAAGACCTTGATATAAAACTGTTACAGTTATATCGTCTTTTTGATGCCTCGCTTAACGCTACAATGTTTGGAGAGGTAGATGCAAGCTCCTAACATCAAAGGTCATATTATTATCTCAGACGATATTGAGTCAGAAGTAACAAGACTCGAAGATGAGTTAAAACCTTTTCGTGTTGTGAAGTTTGTTGTTATGGACGAGGTCTTTAAACTAGAACATGCTAAAGCTGTTTTAGCTGAAGCATATATCAGTGAGTCCAATACTAAGTATATTATCTTAGGTTCAAGTGATCTCTCAGATGTTGCACAAAACTCTTTACTCAAATTACTCGAAGAGCCCCCTCGAAATATAGAATTTATCATTATAAGCCCTACAAAATCAAATCTTCTTCCAACTGTCCGTTCACGTCTTCCAATACTTAAAATAAATAATCATCATATAGTCCATGACTTAGAGTTAAATCTTGCACGACTTGATTATAAGGATGTGTTTAGTTTTTTAAAAGAGAATGCTAGAGTAAAAAAAGAAGAAGCTAAAGACTTAGTCCAAGCACTTTTTCATAGAGCTACTGTGGTAGATATGCTGATCTTATCACCACTGCAGTTAGATAACTTTGATAAGGCATATAGACTTCTAAGTTTAAACTCACGACCACAAAGTGTGTTAGCAATGCTACTTATGAGTTTTGCGAGAGATAAGTAATGATAGTTGAACATTTAAGTAATACACTAGATATCAAACAGTATTTAAAAGATATAAATGTAGACTCTGGTGGCATAAGTATCTTAAGTGCTAAGGCTAAAACACACATCATAAGAATTAAAGATCTTAATGTGGGTGGTGCTAATATCTTAAAACAAGATGCACTCTCAATTGGGGCGGATTTAGCTGTACCTCGTGGAACTGTTTTAGCAAAAACTCCTAGGGTAGATTGTTTACTTATCGCAACAACCGCGCAACTAAAAACTTTAGCACGAAAAGAGTTAGCACAGCCATTTGGACTTAAAGACTTAGCACATAAACTCAAAGAAATTGTCTCTGTAAAAATGCCTAAAGTAGTACAAGTGATGGGTGTTATAAATGCAAATGATAATAGCTTTTATGCAAGTAGCCGTTTTAATCCAAGGGATGCAATTAGAAAAATAGAGCTTATGATAGAAGATGGTGCAAGTATTATAGATATAGGTGCCGTCTCGTCAGCACCTAATGCACAAAAAGTAAGTATTAGAGAAGAACTTACTCGTATTGAGCCTCTTTTAAAAATGATTAAAGAGCAAAAACTATATGAGAAAGTAGATTTGAGTATAGATAGTTATTCACCTTTAGTGATAAAGTCCGCATTAAATGTAGGTTTTAAAATTGTCAATGATATAACAGGTTTAGTGGATGATGAGGTGTGTAAACTCTGTGCTAAGTATAGTGCTACTGTTGTGATAATGCATATGCAAGGAACACCTCAAACAATGCAGAATAACCCAAAGTATACTAATGTTTTAGATGATGTGTATACTTTCTTTCAAGAGAGAATACATAAAGCAGAATCCTTTGGTATAGAAAATATTATATTAGATGTAGGTATAGGTTTTGGAAAAACTTTAAATGATAACTTGAAACTTATAAAACATTTAGAACATTTTATGAGTTTAGGAAAACCTCTTTTAGTCGGTGCTTCTAGAAAGTCTCTGATAGAAAAGATTGATAATGATGCAGAAGTAAAAGATAGACTAGGTGGTACACTCGCACTTCACCTTGAAGCTTTGAAAAATGGGGCTTCAATACTCAGAGTACATGATGTAAAAGAACACTCTCAAGCTATAAAACTTCAAGAGGCTCTTAACAAGGTTTAACTCTAAAGCATTATGCCTTTAATCATAAAAAATAATATTGCGGCTAATGTTGCAGCAGCCGGTACAGTTATTAACCATGCTGCAATTATTTTTTTAACAGCATCGCGTTTAACATACTCCACTTTTTTTGTCTGTTTTATATGCTTTTTCGTAGATTTTATTAATTTTTCTTCATCTGCGATAAATTTGTAAAGTTCAACTACTCTTTCGTATTGTGTTGTACTCTTTTCATCTTGTTTCTCTAACTTAGAAAGTTCTGCTCTGTAAGCATGGAGAGTTGACTTTTCATCTTTTATGATAGTTTTATCTTCTTCAATAGTAGTGGTATCACTTAAATGCAAGTATTCACGTAAAAAACCAACACCAAAAACACCACCAATCGCGATATGTGTTGAGCTAACCGGAAGACCTAGTTGAGAAGCGATAATAACTGTAATAGAAGCAGCCATTGCGATAGAGAAAGCTCTTATCTGGTCAAGTTCTGTTATCTCAGTTCCTACTGTTTTTATAAGTTTAGGACCATAGAGCCCAAGACCCAGCGCTATACCTAAGGCACCGACACCCATAACCCAAAGAGGAATACTCGCTTTAGAAGAGATTCCACCATTTACTACAGCATCGTTGATAGCGGCTAATGGTCCGATGGCGTTTGCAACATCATTCGCACCGTGTGCAAAACTTAAAAGTGCAGCTGCAAATACAAGAGGAATAGTAAAAAGAGTGTTTACTGATGCTTTAGAGTTTTCTATAGCTGTAGTGTTGGATGCTAATTTCATCTTTACTGAAAGAAAAACAATGAGAGCGACTACCCCACCCATAACAAAAGCAGTAAGTAAAGATGGTTTCTTGCTCATTTCAATACTTACAAGGGGTAAATAGTTAAGTATCTCAACAATCTGAGGCCAT
The DNA here is from genome assembly GCF_029215985.1 of Sulfurimonas sp. SAG-AH-194-C21. Taxonomy (GTDB): domain Bacteria; phylum Campylobacterota; class Campylobacteria; order Campylobacterales; family Sulfurimonadaceae; genus Sulfurimonas. The sequence continues at coordinate 3,195 of NZ_JAEMVC010000016.1, read as the reverse complement.
ATCTTTTTAAGACCTTTGAGTGTAAGATATGTTACAAAAGCCCATGCCATGATGGATACAAAAACGGGAACCCATTTTTTGGCAGCAGCAACCTTGTCATCTTGAAATACGATGGACTTTTTAATAGAATACAAAAATGCTGCAGCGATAACACCACCAAGTACAGGAGAAATAACCCATGAAGCAGCAATCTTTGCCATGGTACCCCAATCAACTATACTAAATCCCGCAGCAGCAATACCTGCACCCATAACTCCACCAACAATAGAGTGTGTTGTTGAAACTGGAGCTCGCATCATAGTAGCGAAGTTAAGCCATAGAGCAGCGGCTAGTAGTGCTGCCATCATTGCCCAGATAAAAGGATCAGCATTTCCACCAAACGCAGAGATGTCAATAATACCTTTTTTGATAGTCTTAACTACTTCCCCACCCGCGATGAGGGCACCAGCAGCTTCAAAAATAGCTGCAATTACAATAGCCATAGTCATTGTCATTGCTTTACTTCCAACAGCAGGACCTACATTATTTGCAACATCGTTTGCACCGATATTCATAGCCATATATGCACCGATAAGAGCTGCTACTGCTAGAAACATATTGTTAGGAATCCCGCCATTACTCAAAAAACTATAAGTAAGAACACCAATCATAAAAAACAGAGCAAAACCTAAGCGTGTGAAATCAGTACCGCTTTTTTTTAAAGCTTCTTCTTCGAGCTTTTTCATCGTTTGGATTTCCATTATTTCCCTTCACTTTTTATAGATGCTTTATCTATTTGTACTCTTTGAATAGGTTTACTTCCATTTACAGCAATGTTATTGAGTTTTGTTAAAGTTGCAAAAGATGCAGGTGTGATTTGACCAAAAATTGTATGGTGGCCATTTAACCAAGGTGTTGGAGCTGTTGTGATGAAAAACTGGCTGCCATTCGTTGCTGGACCACGGTTTGCCATGGCCAAAATACCCGCTTTGTCAAATGTTTTGTTTTTAAACTCATCTTTAAAGTCTTTATGCCAGATAGACTCGCCACCAGCACCACTCTCGGTAGGATCACCACCTTGAATCATAAAGTCTTTAATGATTCTGTGAAAAGCGATACCATCATAGTAACCATTTTTTATATGAGTCATGAAGTTTTCAACAGCTAACGGTGCAATATCAGAAAATAGTTCAATCTCTAAATCACCGGCAGTTGTATTTAATACTATTAGAGGATGGGTAGAACTCAGTGCCTTTACTGTAGAGGGTGTAGATTCTTTAGTTACTGTAGATTCTGCAGAACATGAAATAAAACTAAAACTTAAAAGAAATACAAATAATAGTGAATGAAATTTTAACATATTATTCTTCCTCTTGGAATGTTAAACAGACGGAGTTAATACAGTATCTCTGACCGGTTGGAGCAGGGCCATCAGGAAAAACATGTCCTAAGTGTGCATCACATGTGCTACAAACAACTTCAACTCGCATCATCCCCAATGTACCATCTCTTATCTCAGTAACAGCATTTTCTATTGTCTCAAAGTAACTAGGCCAACCTGTACCAGAATCAAACTTAGTATCTGACTCAAAAAGAGGGGTGCCACAACATACACATTTGTAAGTACCATCAGCTTTATTATCGTTAAACTCACCAGAAAAAGGGGCTTCTGTTCCGTGCTCTCTACATACTGAATAAGCCTGAGGACTTAGTTGTACTCTCCACTCTTCATTACTCTTCTCTACTTTGCTCATATCTGTTCCTTAATTCGGTAATCTCTTCACACTCTTCTTCATACAGTACATCAATGGATGACTCTGCTAAATTAAAGGCATATTCTATCTCATTTTCGCTTGTAAAACATAAATCCATAAGAATAATATGATTCGCATTTAACTCATTTATATCTGAGTAATTGCAAAAGAGTAAGTTGTTGAAACTTTGATTTATTAAAGGGATAGCACTATTGATAGTTTCAGGTTCTTCTTGTATAAATGAAGTTAGGTCTTCTTTGAGTTTATCTCTACTCATCGCATTACTCACTAAAATGATATGAGTCGCATTTTCTGCAATAAGCTTTGACACCAGTTGGAGTGCTTTTGCATGTGGATTTGTCTTATGAAAGTTAATCTTTGTGTTTAATGTCCTGAAATTTTTACTTAGATTGGAATTATAATGTGCAGTAGTGATGAGAACTAAAGTCGATTTTTTTTGTATATAATTCAAGTACTCTATAAATTCATGTGGAAGATAATCAGAGTCATCACACATAATAGCATCAGCAAAATGGTAGGTTTTTTTCATAAGTTTAGGGTGAATTTCAATATGTGAAACAGATTCTTTGCCTAATTTGAAAAGATGCTTGTTGAGTAGCTCTACAGGGGTGATTATCTCTATACTTGTTAAATCTATCTCAACTATAGCATGCTCGATAATGTTTAGAAGCTTCTTCTTGAAAATATCACAAGCTAAAACAGTAGGTTTTATGATAAAAATCTTTTTAGCTTTTTTATCTAGTATCTCTGTTATTGATTTGAGTAGGATAAGACTACTTTTCCCACTTCCATGTAAGCCTGTTAAATGTGTTAGAGGCTTTAAAGGCATATCTATAAAAGCCCTTTGTTCATCATTACATAGGTGCGCTTTATCACTAGAGTTTACTATTGTATATTGAATAAAAAGAGCACCTATTATATCATCTACACTCGGTAAGTCATTTCTTTCTTCACAAGAGCTCTGGAGCTTTTTTAAGATGTCCGCTTCATTAGAATCACTAAAGATAATTTTTTCTTCTGGAAGTAAAGATTTAAATGAATCATTTAAGTGCTCATATTCATCAGCATTTAAATTTTCCATCATAAGATAGTTGAAAATAGGGACACCATCACTATGCGTAAGCTCATTAAACTTCTGTTTAATAATATTTTGTGTGTTCTCATAAGCTAAAGTATCGTTTGAGTTCTCCTGTTTTTGAGCTTTTTGAATATCTGCATTTTTTAACTCATCATAAGTCCACTCTTTTGACTCAAAGAGATAAAGCCCTCGGAGGCTATCGAGTACAATTAGCCCTATTGTATGCACTGATGCATGATGATAAATTTTAACATCTTTAAAAACGAGTAAGTTGCTTCGAAGTGAGAGACTTTTTAGCCGCTTTATTAAAACTGTATCAAATGAAATGAGTTGTGAAGTTTTCTTTTTAAAAAGAGATGGGAG
>NZ_JAEMVC010000015.1 GCF_029215985.1 Sulfurimonas sp. SAG-AH-194-C21 | reverse complement strand
GAATGTCCTTCTATTAAAGATTATTCACTTAAAAAGGACACTCTGTCTGTCTATTTTATAAAAGTATCTACACTACTCCAATAACGCTATAATACCACCATGCAAGGCTATATAATAAATCTTAACAAAGTTAAAGAAGAAGACCTTATCGTTTCAATCCTTTCTGATGGTAGGTTGGAGACTCTTTATAGGTTTTATGGGGCTCGTCATGGGACTATTAACATCGGTTTTAAGATTGACTATGAGATTGAGCCATCTGCCAAGAGTACTATTGGGCGTCTAAAAGATGTGATTCACATCGGTTACCCTTGGATAAATGACTATAAACTCCTGCGTTTTTGGCAAGACTTTACTGGACTTTTTTATAAACACCTCAAAGATGCTGAGGAACTTGGTTCTTTTTACTTTGAGCTTTTTGAGAATGCTCAAACGCAGTGGAATAAACAAAACCCTAAAAGAGTAGCTATAGAACTTTATGCAAAACTTCTAGAACATGAGGGACGTTTACATAAAGAGCACTACTGTTTTTTATGTTCTAAAGAGATTCAGGATGATATTTCACTTATACGAGCATTTTTACCTACACACTTTAACTGTACACATACATTAGGTATCAAACGCAGTGCATTGGATGAACTCTACAACAATAAATCTAGCCTTTTTTTAAGTGATAAAGAGGTCGATAGACTATGGAATGTTCTCCTCGAGGGTCTGTAGTGGTTCCTCTTTTAAAAGACTTATATAACATCGAATATATAGAACTTTTGAGTGAAAATATTCGCAAAGAGTACCCAAACTTTAAAAGTACTGCATTTAAAAAATCAATTTTCAATTCTCACTATAAAAGCTATGAACTAAAAGAGAGAATGCATCATATAGCCTTTACTTTAGGGGTTTTCCTACCTGAAGAATATACAAAAGCTATTGATATTCTCACTTTAATATTTAATAATATGAGCTATGCTTATGGACTTGAAAATATGATATTTCAAGACTTTGTTGAGATATATGGTTTAGACTCCTTTGACACATCAATGAGCGCACTTGAAGTCTTTACTATTAACTCTTCTTCAGAGTTTGCCATTCGACAGTTTATACTTAAGTACCAAGATAAAACTATGTCACAGTTACACATATGGACAGCTCATAAGAATGAACATATCAGGCGATTAGCTTCTGAGGGATGTCGTTCTCGTTTACCATGGGCCATCGCTCTTCCTGCTTTTAAAAGTGACCCTATTCCTGTTGTAAAAATCTTAGAACTTTTAAAAGATGATAGTAGCGCTTATGTCCGTAAAAGTGTTGCCAATAATCTTAATGACATTTCAAAAGACAATCCTGAGTTAGTTAAAAAACTTACCAACGAGTGGATAGGATTTTCTAAAGATAGAGATGCTCTTTTAAAGCATGGATGCAGGACACTACTTAAAGCGAGTGATAGTGAGGTTTTAGCCCTCTTTGGTTTTACAAAACCTACAAACATCACTTTGGAACACTTCACACATACTACAAGTGTGAAAATGGAAGAAGAATTAGAATTTTCTTTTGATATAAAAAGTCCAGATACTCTTGGTAAACTCCGTATAGAATTTGTTATGGATTTTTTACGAAAAAACAACAAACACAATAAAAAAGTATTTAAAATTTCCGAAGGTGTTTATGTAAAAAAGCTTAAAACAGTCTCTAAGACTTACTCATTTAGACCTATAAGCACTCGCGTTTACTACAAGGGAGAGCAAAAACTCTCTATCCTTATAAATGGTGTAGTTTTTAAAGAAGTTACATTTACTCTTCTTTAGTTACGACGAACAAGAAAGCCCTATGTTTTTATACTCTTCAGGTGTATCCCCTGCAAAGTGTTCGTACTCTGGTAGTTCATCATAAGGGTGTGCTGCGATGAAGAGCAGTTCTTCTACCTTAGAAAAATCTCCCTTTTCAGCTAAGGTAATAGCCTCTTGAAGCATATGATTTTTTAAAACATACTTTGGATTTTCTTGTAACATTCTTTGTATACGCTCCGCATGAGTAGACTCTTCAAACACAAGCCTCTTATCATACAGTGCTAACCATTTATCTATCACAACAGGATCCATAGCGATGTCATATAAATCTTCTCTGTTTCCATCGTAATGACTCAAAGTTCTAAAGAAAAGTGTATAGTCAACAAAAGCATCATGCAGGGCTATAATAAGGTCTTCAACAAGCTGTGCATCACTATCTAGTTTTTGAGTAAGGCCTATTTTCTTGCATATTACAGCTACATAAGCATCTGGGTATAAAAAAGCACCGTACTCTTCTAGCTTTTTATCCATTTTATCTTTTGAGATGATTGGTGAGAGTGCTTTAGCGAGCATAGTAAGATTCCAGTAGGCAACATTAGGCTGTTCTGCGTAACTATATCGCCCTACTGTGTCTGAGCAGTTACAGATATAACCAAAGTTAAAGTCATCCATCATAGCAAATGGACCATAGTCGATTGTAAGACCAGCTATAGACATGTTATCTGTGTTCATAACACCGTGGTTAAAGCCAATTCCCTGCCACTGTGCTATGAGTAAGGCAGTTTTATCCACTACCTCACAGAACATCATTAGTAAACGGTCTTCTTCATTTTGTAGGTGAGGAAAAGACTCTTCTATTACATACTCAGCGAGAGTATTTAACTTATCATACTCACGGTTATAGTAAAAATACTCAAATGTTCCAAAACGCACCCAAGATGATGACATACGCATTACAATAGCTGCGTTTTCTATGTTGTTACGGATGATTTTTGTTTTTGAACCGATGATACCTAGTGCTCGTGTTGTAGCGATGCCAAGGTGAAACATAGACTCACTCATAAGGTACTCACGTATAGAAGAGCGAATAGCCGCTCTTCCGTCTGCTGAACGGGAGTAAAGAGTTTCCCCTGAACCTTTAGTCTGTAAGTTCCAACCATTAAGTGTACCCAAGTTAATTGCTCTTCCGTCACCTAACCATGGGTTATAGTGTCCAAATTGATGTCCAGCATATGCCATTGAAAAAGGAGATGCACCTTTAGGGATAAAAGTTCCATTAAGAAGAGAAATTAAGAGAGGGTCAGTTCCACTCTGCTCATCAAGGTCTATAAGCTTTGCAGCTTCAGGATTAAAGCTAATAAGGTAAGGTTCTTCGAGTGGGTCACTCTCAGTTGGATTGTAAAATGCCTCATCGAGTGTAAGATAAGGAGTTTGGAGTATCAAGTTTTGTATAGTCATGATGAAAGTCTACAAGGATACTTTTAAAGCATTGGTGGTAAACCTGAGTAGTTGAGACTCCTATGAAAAGGCTAAGAAGATTTTCGAGCCACGAGTGAGGCAACCATTGTGTCCTCGCCCCTTAAGTTCGTATCTCTTCGTTCTTCATAGTAGATAATATCAAGCCCTATAAAGGCATGGAGTAGCTCATTTTTACGTAAAAGAAATTCAGGGTTTACAGGTTGTGTAAAATCTCCATGTGCAATTATAAATGTCTCAAATATCACAAGACCACCATCACGAAGAGCCTCCTTTATCTGTGGCAGTAAACGCCGAGAAAGATAGTTAATGTTGACTATGAGGTCATACTTACTTATCTCTAAATTATAAGTATCTAAATCAACCTCAAACTTCTTAATATTTTTTATATCTTTAATCTGTGAGAGTGCATAATCACTAATATCTACAGCATCAATAATAAAGCCATTTTCCTCTATAAAGTGAGTATTTCTTCCTGTTCCGCATGCGATATCAAGTGCTTCACCTACTTGTGCCTCTTTAATATACTTCTCTAAAAGTGGCTCAACATTGTGTCGCATTGGTTTTTCTACATGGCGTTTGTTCCACCGTTCTTTATCTGAAGTCATACTTTTATCCTGCTCTTTTAGTTACATAATGCTTAGTTTATTTTAGAACTATATAACAATCTCTCTAAGTTCCTTGCATTTTTCATATAATTAATGCTTTTTGGCTAGAATATCTTATGAACATTACAAATTTAATTTATGAGAATTTAAAAGACATCATTGTTGATGATAAAAAAAATATTTTATACCTTTTATACTACTCCACCGTTGAAGCTGTCCTTTTAATGGTAAGTCCCTTAACCTCTGCGTTTATCATTAACAGTGTTCTCGCACATGCCACAATTTCTATCACTGTTTTAAGTATTATTGTCGTTGTAGTATTTCTAATGATTGCAATATTACAAATTTTAAAAGAGTATATGATTGAAAAATTTGAGCAAAAGATATTTCTTAAAAATGCCATCAAAACCTCACAGCTAGCACTTGATGTTCATACTGAAAAAGAAAATAGATTTATCCATAAGTATATGAACTACTTCTTTGATGTTATCTCGATTCAGAAGCTTTTTCCTGTACTCCTGATGACGGGCTCGAGTCTTATCATTAAAGTAATTGTTAGTTTAATTTTACTCCTTATCTTTGATATCAACTTTTTTATTTTAGGTCTTGTGTTTATAGTACTCTTTTCAGTCACCGTCATTTATCTTGGTAAAAGTGGTCCAAACCTTGCCATTGAACGCTCAAATGCCAAACATGAAACAATATTCTTCATACAAAACCTTTTACTTCACAAAAGCTCTAAGGATAAGGCATTAAAAGACTTAGACTTGTTACTTATCGACTTCATCCAAGCGAGAAACAGTATGTTTAAAGTTGTTGCTAAACAACTCTCTCTTAGTTTTTTTATTGAAGGTTTGATTTTAGCCTCTTTCTTTATACTCGGTGGATACCTTGTTTTTGAGGGTATGTTACCTATCGGTGAGTTTGTTGCTATTGAGATTATCATTATCTCTGTTGTGTATACACTTCGAGATTTTATGAAACAGATTGACTATATATATGACATGATAGAAGGTTTTTACAAGATAGATAAACTTTCTAAAACCTTGGAGGCTAAAGATAATGGATAATTTTAAATCTTTAGATTTAGTACAACAACACCCTATTGTTAAAAGGTTTGGTCTGATTACTTTAGTTATATTTACTGTTTTGATCCTCCTTCTCTTTTTACCATGGCAACAAACGGTCTATGGAACGGGAACACTCACAGCGCTTAACCCCGTACAAAGAGACTACCAAATATCCGCTACTATCGATGGTTTTATAGAGAAGTTCTATGTCAAAGAGAACCAGTTTGTCAAAAAAGGTGATAGGCTCTTTAAAATGATAGACTTAGACTCACAGTATCAAAGTAGTCTCTATGCAATAAAAGAAAAAAGTGTTCAGAAGTATGATAATGAGACTTTAAAACTACAAAACCTCAAAGAAAATCTTCAAAGTATTAAACAGATAAACACCATAACACTAGAGATATACGATAAAAAAATCATACAAATACAAAATACTCTTCATGCTTTACAAGAGCAAAAAGTAGCGATACACAACACACTTGAGATAGAGTTCATTAACTACAAAAGAAGTAAGTCCCTTTACGATGATGGTATAGAATCACAAAGGGACTTAGAGCTAAAGTATTCTCTTTATCTCCAAACAAAAGCAAAGTTTAAAAAGATTGATGCAGATATAGCAAACAATAAAAATGAACTCGCAATTACTCGACAGAAAAAAGAAAATTTTAAAAATGAAAATAGTGTAAAAGTAAATGCTTTTAAAAATGATATATTATTAACACAAAGTAGCATCCAAACTATTGGACAAAACATCAAAACAAATAGTATCAATATCTCCCGTTATGAAAAACGCGAGATAATCGCAAAAACCGATGGTTATGTAGTAAGAATTTATCAAAATGATACAAATAGACTCACAAAAAAAGGGGAGGAAATTCTATACTTTTCACCTATAGTGACAACAAGAGCCATCCGTCTAAAAATCTCAGACTTTCACATGCCCCTTATGAAAGTTGGTCTAAGAACTCGAATAATATTTTATGGATGGCCCGCCCTCCAAATATCAGGTTGGCCAAAAATAAAGCATGGAACCTATCCTGGTATAGTTACAGCGATAGAGCGTTCTACTTATGAGAAAGGTGCTTACTATGCCATCATTACAGAAGATGTCAATAGGTCAAAGTGGCCATCAAATAAGCACCTCAAGATAGGAACACAATCGAGTTTATGGGTTAGGCTTGCAACAGTTCCTATCTGGTATGAGATATGGAGACTTATGTTTGCCCTACCGCCGAACATGACTTTAGAAAAATTAAATGAGAAATAATGAGAAAAATACTTTGTTTACTCGCTTTACCCTTACTTGCTTTTTCTAAAGTAGTCTTTGTCCAAGAGACAATTCAAGAGTACTTAAATGAAAAAAATCCTTACTATTATGCCACTATCGCCAAAGAGTCGATAAGTAGAGAAAATGAAAAAGTCTACCAGTCTGCGTTTGATACACAGTTTAATATGAAGTATGACAATAAACGCTATCCTACTACACAAGGGGAGTACCAACAAGTAGATGTCACAAAGTCTATTGGTAATGGTATGGAGTTTAGAGTTGCTTATCGTAATGCCCAAGGTACACAAGAGTATAACAACATCAAAACTGGAAAAGAGGGAGAAGTATATACAAGTATAAATATTCCAGTACTTTCTCTTTTAAATAACACAAGTAAAAATGAGTTAGATTATAAAGTAGCACAACTTAAAACACAAGAGTTAAGTCAAGGAAGTAGAAAAAATATTTTATCTCTGTATTTTATAAGTTCAAAGGTCTATTTTGAATTGCTTTTGTACAAGAGTATCTACCAAACAGAAACAGACTTGTTACATAAAGCAGAGTTAAACTATGACTTTATTTCTAAAGAGGTAAAAAGCGGAAAACTTGCCAAAATTGCTATCATAGATGTAAAAAGTCAAATCATAAATAGAAAACAGAGACTTTTATCTTCAAAAAATCAATATCAAAACTCTAAAAACACCTTTTTAAAGTATATAAACATCCAAGAAGAGACATTTGACACTCAATACACCCTGCCAAGTATAAAAATAGAAAGTGAAAGTGATAAGGGCTTTTCTGAGGGAGCTCAAGAGATAGCTATAAAAAATCGACCTGAGTTTCAAAGGATAGAGTATCAACTCGACAAACTAAACCTCCAAACACAATACAATGACATTAGCAAGTATCCAAAGTTTAATATGAAACTCGATGGTGTATATGACTTAGAGTATAAAAAAGATGGTTATAAGATTGCTATGGAGTTTAACTTTCCACTTGAGAGGAGTGATTTTAAGGGTAGGAATGAGACTTATAAAAAAGAGATGGTATTACTTAAAAACACTAAAGAAACCATCAAAAATGACATCGAGACAAATATTAGAAATATAAGACAGAAGATAAGCTTAGAAGAGAAGAATATAAAACTTGCAGATGAAGAGATAGACTTAGTAAAACAGCTTGAGTCTGCTGAGAGGCGAAGGTATCAAGAGGGTCTGGGTTCACTTCTTTTTGTAAATCAACGCGAGATTTTAACACTTAAAGCAAAACAGAAACAACTTCACTACTATTTTGAGCTACAACTACTACACCTACAACTCAAGTATGAACTAGGAACTCTTTTAAAAAAGAGTTAACTCAGCCTACTTTTATACTCTTCATAACCAAACTCTTTAACAAGTTCTATGGTTCCATCTAACTTTTTTAGCACTAAAGATGGAAGTTTTATGCCATTAAAGGTAGTGTTTTTTACAAAAGTATAATGAATCTGATCTTCAAAAATGATCTTATCCCCTACTCTCAAAGGTTTATCAAAAGAGTAGTCACCCATAATGTCACCAGCAAGACAAGTGTTACCACCCAAGCGATATGTATATTTTTTCTCATTGGCAAGACCTGCACCTCGTACCTCTGCTCTATAAGGCATAGCTAAAGTGTCTGGCATATGTGCTTCTGCTGAAGTATCTAAGATGGCGATATTCATACCATTTTGGAAAACATCTAAAACTGTACTCACTAAATAACCAGTTTGCCATCCAACTGCCTCACCAGGTTCTAAATAGACATCTATTTGGTATTTCAAACGAAACTCTTTGATTATACAAACTAATCTCTCAATATCATAGCCTTGTTTAGTGATATGATGACCACCACCAAAATTGATATATTTTAAATTTTTAAAATATTTAGAAAAATCTCTCTCAAACGCGACTAAAACCTCTTCAAGTGCTTCTACATTTTGCTCGCACAAGGCATGAAAATTTAGCCCATCCACCCTATTTAAAGTACTTCCATCGACATTTGAGAGAGTTGTACCTAATCGAGAATAGACTCCACAAGGGTTGTAAATATCTTTTGGAGATGCTGATATTTCAGGATTTATACGCAGAGAAACATGAATTTTTGGATTAATTTCTTTGGTTTTTAAAAGAAATTTGTCTAATTGATTTGGTGAGTTAAATACTATATGATTTGAGAGTTTCGCTATCTCTACTATCTCTGATTCTTTAAATGCTGGTGAGTAAGTATGTACTTCTGCTTCACTATTATACTTTACAAACTCTTCTTTTGCAAGTCGTGCTTCATAAAGTCCACTTGCACAACAACCATAAAGATACTCAGAGACTAGAGGAAAGGTAGAGAACATTGCAAAACCCTTTAGTGCTACAAGGATTTTAGCACCACTGCGTTTTTGAATATCTTGGAGGATTTTAAGATTGTTTTCTAATAATGTTTCGTCACATAGATAGTAAGGAGTTCCTATCTTATACATGTTTAAGAATCATTCTTTATGTAGGTTTCTTTTATGCTTATGCAAACACTCTTAAAATACTCTACATCCAATCCCATATCAGCAACGATTTCGCTTGCTTCTCTAATGGATTCTTTAGTAAAAATATTTACTACATTTACTGCTGTTCTCACTATGTCAAGTATGTCTATATAGTAACCCAACTTTAATGCCCCATCATGTTCAAAGTCCAAACCTTTGAGCATATCAACATAGAGTGTGTCCAAGTTCCAGTGCTCAAATAAAAGACCACTAATATAGTATGAAGATGTACCAAAAAGAGAATTCTCATACTCTGAAAGATTTGGTGCATTTCTGAGTCCATTTATAAACTCTTTTATATTAGTATGTTGTGTCACTTCTTGAGCAACAACTAGCTTTCCAGACTCCATAACTAAAGCCAGAGGAGCTAAAAACTGTGCATCTTTTAAATTAACTTTTGAATACCACTGACTCATAAGTGCACTCTGCATATGACAGATATCATTAAACTTACTATTTGAGAGTCCATACGGTCGTAGGTTTGCTATTATCGCAGACTCAATGGAGTAGCGCACTACTAGGCCATACACGACTTGTGTTCCAAAGAGAGTAACTGCCTGAGAAACAGAAGTTATTTGTTTAGAAAAACCATATAATGGAGAGTTAATCATTTTAAGAATATTAACCGTAAGTGCAACATCTGTTTCAATAGCTCGAACTAACTTACTTATATCAACATTCTCAGCACCATCTTGGTAGATTTTTCTTACTACCTGTGTTGTATCTGAGAGCGGTGGAAGTGATTCAATATGATGTACAATACTTCTAAAGTTCATTTTAAACCTCTAACTCTTTTACTTTCCAAGGTAAGCCCTGCTCTACTAACTCTTGCATAAATGGATCAGGATCAAACTCTTCCATATTAAAAACACCAGAACCACTCCACTCACCCTCAAGCATAAGTTTCGCACCTATCATTGCGGGTACACCTGTTGTATACGATATAGCTTGAGAGTTTACTTCTTTATAGCATTTTTGATGATCACTTACTTGGTAGATATATATGCGCTTGCGTTTAGCATTTTTTATCCCAGTTACAACAACACCGATGTTTGTCTTACCTTTAGTCCTTTTACCAAGTGTTGAGGGGTCAGGAAGAAGAGTTTTGAGTAACTCTATAGGAATAATCTTTTGCCCCTTGTGCTCTATCTCTTTGATACCAAGCATTCCAACATTTTTAAGAACATGCATATGATCAAGGTACGCTTTTGTAAAAGTCATATAAAACTTAATCTGCTTAAGTCCTTTAATGTTTTTAGTAAGTGACTCCATCTCTTCGTGGTACATCAAGTATGAGTCTCGCTCCCCTATCTCAGGATAGTCCCAAGTTTTTCTCATCTGAAGTGGTTCTGTCTCATACCATCTACCAGCATCCCAGTATCGCCCCTTTGCTGAGACTTCACGCAGGTTTATCTCTGGGTTAAAGTTAGTTGCAAAGATATAACCATTGTTACCATCATTACAGTCATAAATGTCTATTGTATCTATTGTATCAAAGTAATGTTTTTGAGCGAAGGCACAAAATACATTTGTCACACCTGGGTCAAAACCACTTCCAAGCAGTCCCATAATTCCAGCTTCTTTAAACTTCTCATCTCTAGCCCATTGGAGTTTATACTCAAACTTAGCCTCATCAGGATGTTCATAGTTAGCAGTATCAAGATAAGGAGTACAAGTTGCTATACAGGCATCCATAATAGTTAAATCCTGATAAGGAAGTGCTACATTGATAACTATATCTGCGTTTATCTTCTCTATGAGTGTAATGACATCTTCTGTGATGTCAGCATCAAGAGCCGTTACAAATATCTCTGCATCTGGAAGTTCTTTTTTGATGTTTACACAAGATTCTATGTTTCTACTTGCTAGCACGATTCGACCAAATACTGCTGCGTTTTGTACACATTTATGTACTACTACACGACCTACTCCACCTGCACCAATTATTAATGTTGTTTTATTTTTATTCATTTAAAATTTCTCACCTAAGTATAAATATACACTCGTATTCCCATTTAAAGAAGAACCGAATGCTAGATACAATGGACCAAGCAATGTATCTGCTGCTACATAAATTGTAGCAGACTTTTTCATCATTTCATAATTTACATCAGTACCGCCACTCCATGTATTTCCCATTTCTACAGAAAAACCTGCATATAAAGGGGCATTGAGTGTACCAAAGAAACCACCATCTTTTATTTCATACGAGTATCTTAAAACAGCTAATGCAACATTATCTCCATTAAAAGAGTATGGTGCATATCCTGAGAGCTTAAATAGACCACCTAAGCTAAATGTTCCTGATAACCTCGAAACATCATCTGGTTTATAAGTATTTCCATACTGTCCATAAAAAGTTATATTGTTTGCATAAAAACGGAATGGTTTTTCAATATCAAAATAAATCTGCTCATAACTATAGTCACTTCCCCACTCAGACATCTCTTTGGTCCATGTAAGTGTTGTTTTAATTCCTACTTTTGGAAAGTTGACATTATCAAGGTTATCAATATTTACTCGAGCATAAATAGGTTTTGCAGTATAGTCTTCACTAAAACTCACAGAATCAACTCGTACTGTATCTTTAAACAGTGATACACCTATCTCAAACTCATAGTCTGTTGTTATATGTGCTCCAAATGCAAAACCACCCCCTACTCGACTTGAGTGTAACTCTTGATTTGCAAAACCGTCTAGGGGGAACACATCTGTAATACTCTCATAACTCAGTGAAGGTCTTATATAGTACCTTTGTTTTATGTCTAGGGGCTGAAACCACTCAGTTTTAGCTCTTTCATAACGTCCAATTTCGAAGTCACTTTTCCACTCACCACCTAGAGAGTTTAGTCCAAACATAGTATAGCCAAACTTCAAAGAGTAGCTAGAGTGTCCTTTAAAATCATCTTCAAGTCCAATTGCAAAACGAACTTCTCCATGGTTATCCCAACTTGGAAGTGTATGAATAATCAATACTTTTTTACCCTTCTCATCTTTTAGTTCATACGAGACACTATCAAAAATAGTCATATTGTAAAGATGAAGTAAATCCGCTCGTAAAACTGAGAGGTTTAAACTACTTCCTACACTTTGTGAGATTCGTCTTTTTATAGACTGATCTGAAATATATGTTGGATTATCAATCTGAATTTCATCTACGATAGGCGAGTTAAACACATGCTTTCTTCGATGCTTTTTTTGATACTTTTTATACTCTTTTTCACTCACAGACAGCACTTGTAAACTTACTTTTTGTTTTTGTGCACCATCAACACCACGACTAATAATTTCTTTATATTTATCTGCATCCAAACCACTAAAACTTTTCAAGTCTGGCGTTAAAAGTATATCTGCTTCACTTAAGCTACTTATAGACTCATTTGCATTTTTTCGCATAAGTATGTTAATGAGTTGTCCCATTACAACTAAATAAGAGTTTACATCAAGTTCATCTGAAAAGTTTTCACTTACATCTACTGCAATGATAATATCTGCCCCCCATATCTCGTGCGACCTTTATTGGGAAATTATCACTTACTCCACCATCAACTAAATCAATACCATTGATATTTATAGGCTGAAATCCACCAGGAATAGAGCTTGAAGCATAAATGGATTCTGCCAAAGAACCAGACTTTAAGATGATTGCATTACCATTTTTAATATCAGTGGCAACTGCTCTAAAGGGTATGCTGAATTTATCAAAGTCTGTAATGTCTTGTACATTTTGAGTTAATTCATCAAACTTTAAAAGCATAGGTTGGCGTTTAAGCACTCCTGTTGGTAAAACAAGCTCACCGTCTGCGTTTATTCCCAAACCAAGTCTTCCTTGGTACTGATAATCTACAGCTTTTCTACGCATTGGCATATCTTGACGATTGTAGTCAGTTCTTATATACTTTTTCCAGTCAGTTGATGTCAGCATCTCTTCCATCTCTTGGGGTGATGCGCCACTTGCATAGAGCCCTCCAATAAAAGAACCCATACTTGTTCCTATAATCATGTCAATAGGAATACGGTTTTTCTCTAACTCTTTTAAAATACCCACATGAGCACCACCACGGGCTCCCCCACCAGAAAGCACAAGTGCTATCTTTGATCTATCCTGTGCATATGCTAGAGATGTGAGTAACACGAATACAAGTAGAAAAAGCTTCATAAATGTCCTTATACTATTTTAAATGCTAATGCTAAAACACTTAACCAGATCAGAGTAGTGACTACAAAAGAGAGCAATACAATAGTAGCTCCTACATCCTTTGCCTGTTTTGCAAGTATATGATAATCTTGTGTAACAAGATCTACAACTCGCTCTATAGCAGAGTTTATCACTTCTGCTAGAATAGAGATAAAAAGAGAGATAAACAGTATCGCAGAGTAGCCAAATTCTATTGGTAAAATCCAAGATATAGTACCCATAATAAAAAGCATTAAAAGTTGCCATTTAAAAGAGGTTTCATTTTTAATTATATCTATTAAACCTTCTATCGCATACCCAGTATTTCTAAAAAGATTATGCTTAGGCTTATTTAGCTTCATATCTTTCCTTCATTCTTTGGATAATCTCTTTTACTTCTTGAGCACTTGTACTTGTACTTATAGGTTCTCCATAGTAAACATTTATAACACGACGTTGCCAAAAATACTTTTTAGTACTCTTTTTATAACGAGAAAAGAGACTTCCAAAAACACCATCTATAAATACAGGAATGATAAACCCCTCATAATCATTTGGTATAAGTTCATATCCTCTGTGAAATGTCGAGAGCTTTCCATCTTCACTGATTCTTCCTTCTGGAAAAATTGCGACAAGTTTTCCATCCATAAGTCTTTGATGCGCTTCTTTAAAAGCGTCTTTGCTTGCCTTACTTGAAATAGGAATAGTTTCACCTTTTTTAAAAAATGCATGCATTATAGGCCAGTTATATATATCTTTTTCCATCATATAGTTAAGGTAGCGTTTAAATGGTAACTGTAAAACAATCCAATCCAACCAACTCACATGATTACTTAAAAGAAGTGCACTACCCTCTTTTGGTACATTTTCTAAACCATGATAGATATACTTATGTCTTAAAGACCCTATAATAAACATCTTTGCCCAAAAAGTGTCTACAAAATAGTGTCTTAGTGTCATCATACTTAAATAGATTCCAACCATTCCCATAAGATAAAAAAGAATTTCAGTATTCATACCGTTATAGGCAAAAACGGTTGTAAGTGCTAAAAATGTAAACATGAAAATATTTTGAATAAAGTTATTTCCAGCGAGAATAATTCCCAAATGAACACGCGAAGCAAGTAACTGTATACGAGCATTTAAAGGTACCATTAAAAATCCAGAGAAGACACCAAAAAGCATAAATAGAGGTGCCATTAAAGTAATTGAATGGACAAAAGGGATAAGTAACACCACTATAGTAATACCACTAGCACCTAAACCTACTAGACCCATATTTATATAATATTTAGAGTATTTTGAAGCCAGTATTGAACCCACAACTATACCTATACCCGCTAGTGCCATGACACCTTGCACATAGATAGTATTTGTAATGCCTAAATTACTCTTAGCATACTCTCCGAAAATTGCTAAAACAACTTGAGAAATAGACCAAAAAAGGCTCAATGCAATAATTGCATCAAAAATCTCGCGCTTTCTTGTAATTGTTTTCATATTTTTTCTAAGATATGCTCCAGACAAATAGCGTTTTAGTTTAAACTTGCGTTTACTCGCTTCTTTCATCTTATTTGGAAGCTTAGATGCATAAAACCATTCTATAACAGAACCAGCAACTAAAAGCCATCCTATAGGAGCAATTGCATGGAGTATTTCACCTTCCGTTTTGAGTGAGTCACTATACATACCTTCAAAAAGAACTGTATAAAAGATAATTCCACCAAGGATAGCAACAGTTGTTGTTGCTTGAATAGCAGCATTTCCCGCACTTATGTACTTTTCACCTACGAGTTCTTTAATATAACCGTATTTTGCAGGTCCATAAATTGCACTTTGAAGTGCCAGCATAAATGTCATTACAAATGCCATTATAAAATGACCATTATAGTAAGTGTATGTAATAGCGAGTGTGATAATGATGGCGAAGATAGAGGAGTACTCCATAATCTTGTTTTTAGGAAATTTATCAGCTAAAAATCCAGAAGGAGAAAACACTAAAATAAAAGGCAAAAGTATAAGTGCGTTTACAACAGCGGTAAGAACGACTAGCATATCACCATCATATACTTTAAAAATAGTATTTTGAATGATGATTTTATGACCTAGGTCTGTAAAGGCATTTAAAAAGATTACTACAATATAGTTTATAACACCTACTATTTTATACATTTTATTCTTCTATTTCTTTTGCTAAAGTAGTACTCCAACCTTCATAAAAGCCTTGACATTTTTTAATCTCTTTAAAGAGTATATCAATCTCTATTTTAAGTGTTTGGCTTTGAACATCATGTTCTTTAACAAGGGCTATACCGTGTTCAAACTCCTCAGTACTTATCTCATCTTTGAGTCGGTAGCCTTTTATATCTAATGTATTTAAAAATCTATTTTTTTGTGTAGGAAGTTCAAAAGATATGTAATGCTCAACACTACGAACTACACTTAAGTCATCCTCTTCTTCTTTGAGCATAAAAATAATTTTCTCACTTTGAATATGACACTGTTCAAGCTCTGAAGGTATAAGATTTTTATGATGGAAATCCCACTTTGTATCACGAACTACACTACTTTCATACACATAAGTACTCGCCTTAAGTATATGCTGTGCTATGCTATCTAACTCTTTAGAGTCCTTTGCATAAAAATAAAGCTCACTCCACCCATCTACATTCCGAGTCGCTACATACTTCGCTTTTTCTTGATGCTCTAATGCTATAATAAGTGACTCTTTTGTCTCTAAAAACTCTTCAAAACCATTTAAACTTTCATCTAAGCCATCAAACTTTATAAAGACACTAAATAACCAAGGGTTGTTACTACTAAAACCAAAAGCATTTAAGTCTATCTCTATGTGTATTGTGCAATTATCTTCTATTCTTGTAAAATATTCTCTCATAATCTCTCTATAACTTAAATTTTAATTACATTATATCAAATTATATGCTCAATACTGAAATACTATATCGATTAAAATTAAATTAATCTTTATATGACTATAATATAAAAAAACTAAGAAGAACTCATGTTTAAAAAAATACTTATTATTGACAATGACGTACTCTTTAATCGTAAAATTCAAGAGAAACTTCAAAATTCTCTCCATTTTAGTGTTACTGCTATTGAAGATTTAGACACAAATATAGAAGCTTTATTTGACTATGAACTTTATATTATTCGTCTTGATGATAAAACTGATGATATTATTAAAGAGTTAACTGATAAAGATAAATTTGTCATACTCATAACACAACATGACAACAAAGACATAAGAGAAAAGATTCTCTCTTATCATGTATCAGATTATGTTGTAACAAACTCATCAGCATCAGTAGGTTTTGTATATAAAATAGTTCAAAGACTAGAGTCAAATACACGCAAAACAATTTTAACGGTAGATGACTCTAAGTTAGTTTTAACACAAATGGCCATTCTTTTAAGTTCTCAAAATATTCATTATGTGCAATGTTCTGATGGTGCTGAAGCATGGGAATATTTACAAAATACAAATTCAAAAAAAATAGACTTAGTGATTACTGATTATGAAATGCCAAATATGAATGGGTATGAACTTGTAAAAAATATTCGCACCACGTTCTCTTTTGAAGAACTTCCCGTTCTAGTAGTTTCAGGTAGTGAAGACACTTATATGATTAGCAGGTTTTTAAAAGTTGGTGCCAATGACTATATCACCAAACCTTTTATAAACGAAGAATTTATGGGTCGCATAACCAATGCACTATTAATTGTAGAGATGTTTGATAAAATTAAAAGTATGGCAATGACTGATCATCTCACCGGTATACACAATCGTGTATACTTTTATGAGGCAGGGATAAAGATACTAGAAAATGCTAACAGAGCCAAGCAAGAGTCAGCTATTGCAATGATAGATATAGATAATTTCAAAAGTGTAAATGACACTTATGGTCACGAAGCTGGAGACAGAGCTCTTATTCATGTAGCCAACACTATAAAAAAAGCACTACGTCGTTCGGATGTTCTTGTACGTTTTGGTGGAGAAGAATTTGTCATACTCCTTCCAAATTGTCCACATAAGCAAGCAATGAAAGTCATGCAAAAAGTATGTGATTATGTTGCAAAGTCACCTTGTAATATAGGAGACAATACAGAGATTACTGTTACTATTTCTATCGGTGTTACTTCAAAAATAGTAGCTGTTGATCAGATGTTAGAAACTGCAGATAAATATATGTACGAAGCTAAACAGAGTGGGAAGAACAGAGTTGTGTCTCAAGACTAAACTTTTATTCCCTTATTAACTCCCTATTTCAAGGCTCTTCTAAACAAATTTTAAAATTCATTGATAATTATTCTCATTACTGTTGACATTCATTAACTTTTTGTTTATAATTCCGCTACAACTTGATTATGATAATAAATATCATAAACAAAAAATAATAACTTAGGAAATAAAATGAAAAGCACAAAATTATCTTTCGTATTAGCAAGTATGCTAGCACTCAGCAGTTCTTCTTTTGCAGATGATGCATCTGATATCAAGGAACTTAAACAACAAGTAAAAGAGCTTCAAGAGATGAGTCAGACACTTATAGATGAGACTAGTGATCTTAAAACAGGTTTTAACTATACAAAAGTAGATCCAAATAAATCACATACAGGGCTTGGGCCTGCTGCATCTAAAGTATACTATTCTAAATCACCATTAAGTATAGGTGGATATGGTCAGATGTATTACTCAACAACGACTAATGAAAATACAAATGCTATCTCTTCAGAGACACAGGTGAAAAGATTTGTTACATACTTTGGTTATAAACTTTCAGACTCTATTATTATGAATACAGAAGTTGAGTATGAGGGTGGTGGGGCAAGAGTAAACGGCACGGGTGATGCTGTCGTTTTAGAGTTCTTTTATTTAGATTTTCTTATAAATGAACATTTTAATCTTAGAGCAGGTAACTTCCTTGTACCTATGGGTTACACAAATCAGCAACATGAACCAACAATTCTTAAAACAACACAACGTCCAAAAACTTCACGTTTTATTATTCCATCAACATGGGGTGAAACTGGTCTCTTAGCTTTTGGTGATATTAATGAAGACATATCATATAAGGCAGGTTTTTTAACTGCATTACAGCTTGATGATACAGCTGGAGATAAATGGTTAAGAAATGGTCGTGGCGGTAGTTATAAGATTGAAAATCCTCGTAGTGCTGGTGTTGCGAGAATCGACTATACTGGTTTAGATGGACTTTTTATAGGAGCAGGTGTTTATGCTGATGAAAGAATTTTAATGACAGACATCCATGGTGAGTATAAAATAGCTGGTGCTAGATTTTATGGTGCTTATGCAAAAGTAAGTCGTTCAGGTACTATAGCTAATAGCACACAAGTAACTGAGTCATATGGTGGGTTCTTAAATGCAAGTTATGACTTTGCTTCACTTCTTGGTATGGAACAAGAGGTTTCTCTTTTCACACAGTATGAAAACTATAACCCACAAGCAACACGTGCAAATGGAACAAATGGCGATGATACTACTGATATAACATTTGGTGCAAACTATTTTCCACTTGAACAAGTTGTACTCAAAGCGGACTATGTTCTCTCAAACAAAGGTGATGTTGATCTTAACATAGCTAGTGTTTCTCTTGGTTTTATTTTCTAAAACCATTATATATTCTCTCATGTTGTGGAATTTTGCTATAATTCCACAACTTATTCAAAGATTTTAACATGCAAAAAATATTATTACCCCTTATCTTTATACTTTTTAATTCGCTTCATGCGCAAGTACTTATATCGCCACTAGATGCTATGCACGAACATTATGGTCAAACAGCTACTATTAGTAAGAAGAATATTCTTCTCTCTAGAACAAAACATACAAAAATACAAACGAATGCACAAACAAAACTTGATACAAAAATATACAGAATATTTACAGCCAAACAAGGTACAAAAATTTTAGGTTATGGAATTTTAATCAATAGAAAAGTTCGATCGCAAAATGCTGTTGTACTCTATGTTATCGCAGATAATATTTTAAAAGATATAGAAATCATTGCGTTTAATGAAACACATGAATACCTTCCATCAAAAAAATGGAATGTACAGTTTCAAAACAGACCAACAGATAAGTTACTGCGCCTTAAAAAAGAAATACCTAGTATTTCAGGAGCTACAATGAGTGCTCGTAGTATAACAGATGCCTCTCGCATCGCTTTTGCTATATATAATGAACTTCTAAAAGGAAACTAGTCTTGCGTTTTACTCTTATAAAAGACCTCAAAGAAGACATGGCTATGAAACCTTTACTCAATGGTTTATTACTCTTTATACTTTTGTACTTTATAGCTGATTTTTTTGTAGTGAATGCAAGTCTTGGTCTCTTACATGAAGACATAAAAATGACTCTTTTTGGAAATGCTGATGAGTTTGTAGACCCTATGGATAAGTCAGTATTTCTAGAGTATATCCATGGACAAATATTTTTTATCATGATGATTCTTTTAACACTTTCTACAGTATATGTACGACTCTGTTCCATTAAACGCTACTCAATTATAGTTATAAATACTTTAATGCTAAGTGCTCTACTTACACTTATAAGCCTATTTTTAAGCTACTTTTATACTCCAAACCTACTAAACCTTTATGTTGTCTCATTTTTTATCTGGCATATCCTCGCGTTTATTATGGCATTACACTCTTTATGGAATCTAAACTTTGCAACAAGCATATAGATACGCAGTCCTTTATTTTTTAGCATTTAGTCTGCTTCTTCTCGTAAGTTCATTATTGCTATTTGATGATAAAATTGGTTTATCTGTGCATGGTGTTTTAGAATACTATCTTGGAAATGAAGATAAATTTTTAGTAGAAAAGTCATGGGGAACAATTTTAAAAATAATACTGCCACATATATTTGCCTTTGGACTTTTCTTTATGGTCGTACTTCACTTTTTACTCTTTACAAAACATAGAACAACACAACTCTTTATCAAACTTACATATGCAATATTTATCATGGGCTTTTTAGAACTTTTTAGTCCCTACTTTATCATAATGGGCTTGGAGTTTTTTGCATATGTAAAACTAGTCTCATTTATATCATTAGAACTACTTCTGCTCTACACGCTATGGCTTTTACTCTCTTCTATTTATCAACATTAACAAATAACGCAATATTTTCACTTATCACTAGCTTTTTATCAGTCTCTAGCACTACATAGGCTAGGTCTAAAGAGTCTAAAAACTTATACGCCAGCTCTTTTGGCATCACACTAGCAGCTGTTGCATAAGCATCTATATCAGCATTAGGTAGAGTTGAGATAAGAGTAAGCGAGATAAAGTTCTGTTGAGACTCTTTTGTTTTTGGATTTATCAGATGGTTATTTTCCTTAGTCCCTACAAAACGGTTGTAGTTTCCACTCGTAGATATTCCCATCTCTTCTTCTTTTGTAAAAAAATGTAAAAGTGCTTCATCTGAAAAAGGATTGTTTATATTTATCTCGCATATTCCAAGACAGCGAATATCTCCACTTAAAGAAACTCTCGCTTCTTGTACTGTATTTATTTTGAGATACTCTATCGCCCTATCCACACCATAGCCTTTTCCAAAACCACCTAAGTCTATCTTCACCCCTTGTCCTAGTTTTGCTCTTTTTTTATCAAAAACTAATGTATTAAACGAAGTATCACTCACGTTTAACTCCCAACTCTGAGGAATACGCTCATCCTCTCCAAAATGATAGAGGTCTTTTGTAACACTTCCTATAGCCACATTAAAGTAAGCTCCACTCTTTTTGTAGTACTTCTGACTTAAAAGTAGTGCCTCATATGTATAGAAATTTATATCAGCTTTTTTATCTCGGTTAAGTTTATAAATTGGGGAATTTTTCTTATAAGAAGAGAGTGCATTATCTACTCTTAGTAAAACAGCATATGCACCTTTATAGAGTCCTTTATTAGACTCACTAAGGCTTATACTAGCAAAAGTACCCATAAGTACCTTTGTTCTAGTTTGTAAGGCTTCTTCAGCAGTTAAAGAGAGGAATATAAGAGATAAAAAGAAGAGTTTCATCTATTAGATGTCTATTGTTTCATTTACCTCTAAACCAAACCCACTTAATCCACCAAACTCTGTAGACTTAAGTGGTGTGATAAGATTCATTTTATCAATTCCAAAAGATTTGATTATCTGCGCACCAATCCCAAGCTCTTTGGGTGCAGAGTTATCTTGATGGTGTGTTTTATTTATAAAAACTAAAATACCGCTATTTATTTTGAGGTACTCAATTGATTTTATTAGATTATTATATTTTTCTTGATGTAAGAGAAGTTCCATATCTGGTACAACATTATGCACACGAACATTTGCAACACTACCCGTAGCATAAAACTCAATTGCCGTATGCTCAATACCATCATGGTCTGTAAATATATGTTTTTTAACTTTAACACCAAAGAACTCTATTTCCTCAACTGATGTCTCATTTACCAAAGACTCGTTTGCAAGTCTGTACTCAACTATATCTGAGATAAAAACAGTTTTAAGATTGTGTTTATCACCAAAAATATCTAAATCATCACGACGAGCCATCTCTCCATCTTCTTTAATAATCTCACAAATCACCCCCGCTTCACTAAGCCCTGCTAAACGACAAATATCAACTGAACCCTCAGTGTGACCAGTTCGAACAAGAGTTCCACCATCTTTAGCGATGAGAGGAAATATATGTCCAGGTTTAACAAGTTGGGTAGGTTTTGCTATAGGATTCGCGAGTATACGAATAGTATCATCTCTCTCGCCTGCAGATATACCAGTAAGCGCATCCTTAGCATCAACAGAGACAGTAAACGCTGTCTCATAAGAAGATGTGTTTGAGCTAACCATAGGGTTTAACTCCAGACGAGTTGCTATTGTCTTAGAAAGAGCAACGCAGATTAAACCTCTTGCATGTGTTGCCATAAAGTTAACATGTTTAGGAGTACTAAACGCAGCAGCATAGACTAAGTCTCCCTCGTTCTCTCTATCCTCATCATCAATCATGATGACCATATTACCTTTTTTTATCTCATCTATTGCTTGAAGTACTCTTTGGATAGGTGTCATAAATTTCCTTTTAATTAAAATGAAGTCAGTTTGAACTTCGGTATATTTATATAAGAGTACTGCTCACATAAAGCATCAACATCATCAAGTATAGATTCACCGATAAATATCATAATAGAGGGGTGTGCATACTCATCAAGTTCTTCAAATGAAACATTACCAAAAGAGTAGTTTATAACTATTGGGTTAGCAACATCTGACACTTTAACTACACCTTTTACTCTGTAAATACTCTTTGGAATATTATTTAAAATTCTATCTACATCTTCAAATTTAATATCTTCTTTGAGGTATGCTACTTGCTGAGTAATAGAATCATCATGTGTGTGATCTGGATGTTGGTAATCTTTAGCAAGTCCAATAATCTCATCAACTTTATAAACACCTTCAAAAACTTCTTTTTTAACAAGTCCTTGATTAGCCTCAGTAATAACATAAGAACTAAAGACTGTTTCACCTGTAAGGTTATTCTTTATATTATGAGACTCTTTCATCTCTATTACTATTTGTTTGACTACAGCTAACTCTGCATCATCTACAAGGTCAGTTTTGTTTAAAACGATTATGTTTGATCCACCTACCTGATACTTAGCAGTAGAGTTGTCTTTGTAAGAGTCTAAGTTTTTAGAGTCAATAACACAAATAATACCCTCAACTGTAACACCAAGGTTTTGCATAGACATAAAAATAGGAAAAGGCTCAGATACACCTGAAGTCTCAACGAAGATGATTTCTGGTTCATACTTTTGAATGATTTCCATTACACCACTTTCAAACTCTTCTGAAAGTTGACAACAGATACAACCCTCAGATATTTCAAGGACTTCACTATAAACATTACTTAAGATGTCACCATCAATTCCGATATCACCAAACTCATTAACAACAATTGCTACTTTTTTATCTGAAAAATGCTCTTTAACTGTGTTTGTAAGCATAGTTGTTTTACCAACGCCTAAAAATCCTGTAATTATAAATGACTGTATCATATGTATTCCTTGCTAATCAACTTATTTAATAAGCGCTCGGCTTTAAGTGTTTATAAAAAAAGTTAGTGAGTTTTGTTTGTCGTAGAGGAGAAAAATAACTGTGCCAAGGCACAGTTATAAGATTACTTTTTGATGTTACCGTTATTATGCTTTGAAGGTTCAAGAATTGGCTCAAGACCAACTTCTTTTGCCCATGCAGCTGTTAAATCGTAAGCAGCTGATGCAGTTGCAAGATTCTTATCAATAAGCTCTTGCTTCTTCTTAAATTTCTTTTCAATAACTGAATCTAGTGTAGCAGTACCACCAGAAGCTGTATATTTCTTAAGGAATCTATCTTTGATTCCTTCTTCAATAGCTTTCTTAGAAACTGTACCAAGAGCACCAAATAGTGCACCTAGCATAGCCATATTAGTTGCAAGTTCAGTACCAGCTTGCTCAATTGCAAACTTAGTAAAGTCACGAGTAAGAACTTTAACATTTAAGTCATCAAGAATTTTCTTGTCAACATCTGTTAAAAGATCTATATCAGAGTTAATGATTACAAGACCATTTTCTTTGATACCAGCATAAAAAGGCATAGTATATGATTTACCCATAGTAATAACTTGTGGGTGAAAAATCATAACGATATCAGGATAAATTACTTCCCCTCTATCGTAAATAGGCACAGTACCTATTCTTGCATAAGACTCAGATGGAGCCATACGCTTTTCTGCACCAAAAAATGGGTTAGAAACTGCGAAGTAACCATCAGTATCAGCTGCAGTTGCAGCGATATGTGCAGCTGTAACTGCACCTTGTCCACCAAGACCTGGAAGTCTTACTTTGATTGAATCTTTAGCCATTATAACTTTCCTTCTGCTTTACATTTTTTCAAGAACTCTTCTGCTTCTGGAGAAACAAACTTGTAAGATGCAAATCTATCTTTATCTTGATCTTTCATTTCGCCAAGACCTTCGTTAGCACTAAGTCCAATCTCAAGAATACAAGGAGTATAAATGTTAAGGAATGTTGGTCCGATTTCTCTTGCAACTAAAATAGCTTCACGAACAGCTTTAGCAACCGCTTTAGGAGCAGATGCAGTCATGTTCATAGTATAGTGACAACCAGCAGTAGTAGCAAGTTCCCACATTTTTACTTTTTCAAATTTCTTACCTAAAGGTGCCATTTTAAAAACTTGACCTTTTGGAGTTGCACCTGACTCTTGTCCACCAGTATTTGCATAAACTTCATTATCAAAACAAATTGTAGTGATATTTTCTTGTCTAAAGAAAGACTGAAGTGTATAGTCAAGACCGATATCAACAGTAGCACCGTCTCCAGCTAAAACAACAACATCTTTCTCAATATCTGGAAATCTCCAGTCAAGAACTCTTTTGATACCAGTTGCAACAGCATTTTGGTTACCAAAAAGTGAGTGAACAGTATGAAGAGCGATGTGTGGGAACATCAAAGAAGTACAACCAGTTGAGTTAACAATGATAGTCTCTTCTGGCTTAGGTAATGCAGCAAGTACATATCTAAGAGCAGCAGCTTCTGGACAACCAGCACATAAAGAGTGTTCTTCTAGAATCTCTTTAGTGTCTGGCATCTCTTTGATACCACGAGGTTTAGTTTGGTTTTGAGCCCATGTTGCATTTTCCTCAAGATCAATGATCTCTTTAGGCATAATGTCACGGAATTCAGGGTTGATTTTATATATATCAATTGCCATCTTATTTTCCTTCTACGTTAATGTGTTCAAATACTTCTTTAAGAATTGCTTCAGCAGGTAAACTCATACCACCAGCAACTCTAGGTCCACCAATAATCTCAGTATCAGATTTACCATAAAGTGCAGTTCTAACTTCTTTTTCTAACCAACCAACAACATTAAACTCAGGTACGAAAGCATGTTTAACACCTTCAAGTGCTGCAAGTAATTCTTTTGTTGGAAAAGGTCTGATAGTTCTAAGTTTAATAACTTTAGACTTAACACCTAGTTTTGCTAGTTCTCTTTGTCCCTCTTTTGCTTGGTGTGCTGCAGTACCACAAGTAACAAATGCAATATCAGCATCTAAATCACCTGTAATATGAACAAGACCTTTAAGAAAGTGCTCTGCATATCTACGTGAACGCTCAACTGCAGATCTTACTTCCCACTGCCATGAAGCATGAGTTGCATAAGAAATATAGTTAGACTTCATTACAAATGGATCTCTTAAAAAACGTCCTGGAGGAGTTTCAGAATCAATCGGAGGTAATGGAGATTTGTATGGCTCATAAGGGAAAAGAGCGATATCATCAGCTGGTAACATTACAGACTCACGAGTGTGAGAAACAAAGAAACCATCAACAACAGTAACAATAGGCACATGCACATCAGGCTTTTCAGCAACGATAAATGCAGCAATTGTCATGTCAAATAATTCTTGAACATTTTCAGCATACCAGATTTGACATCCAGTTTCTAACATAAATGTTACTTCAAGATTATCCGGTTGAATAGTAAGTGGTGAGTTAATACCACGAGCCATAAGGATTAGTTGACAAGGAATTCTTGTACCAGACCATTGTGGAAAGTTTTCCATTGCTCTAAGTGTACCAGGACCTGAAGTCGTAGTAATAGTTCTAGCTCCAGCCATTGCACAACCTGCAACTTCTGACATAACACCGAACTCATTTTCCCCACGGAAGTATGTACCAACATAACCTTCAGCCCATAGTTCACCGATAAGGTGAGCTGCTTCTGATTGTGGTGTAATTGGGTAAGATACTGATGCATCTACTGTACATCTTTTTACCGCTTCTTTTAAAACTTCAGAACCAGTCATGAAGTGCTTTTCACGTGGTGCTTCGAAAAGCATGTGATCTGCTGTAACTAATTTCTGTCCAGACCAGTTATGTGTATCTGTCATATCTTTAATTGATGCCATTTAGTTCTCCTTTTCTTATAATTTTAGTTCTGCTTTTACTTCTCTAGCTATCTTGATAAATTTCTCAAGCTCTGAAGAATGCTGATCTCTTAATGTAGCCATTGCATCTTCGTGCCCTGACAAACCACAAATAGCGATAGTGTAACAATCTGTTTCACATCTAACCATTTTTAATGCAACATTAGCATAGTGACAGTGAACACCAATAAAAATTGCTGCTTTAATGTTGTTATGCCAAATTGTTAAGTTGGGGTGATTTGGATTGATTTCAACTTCAGCATCAATCTTAGGATACTTTGGTCTGTAGTCATACATTGGAATCATTTTAGCATTAAGAACTTCTGCCATCTCTTTAATTAGAGTAGCTTTTTTCTTCGCTTCTTCGTTGTAACCATATAATACTTGTGGTCCAGGGAAAATTGTTGCATTTTCTTTAGTTAACATTTGCTTTGCGATTTCTCTCATTGCAATTTCTTCTTCTACCACTTCTTCTAATAAAAGTGCTTTTCCTTCTGGTGGTGTTAATACACCTTCATATAATGCCGTAGGATACGGTGAATAATACGCGGGGCCTTGATTTGCCATAAGTTCTCCTATAAATTTTTTACATTATAATTAAATATTAACTATATGTCTGTTTCTTTGTACTTTAGTTTTCAAATCACAGCTTATACTAAGCTATGAATAACTCAATTACATATACACAATGTGTACAACTCTACTGATCTACTCTTCGTGACCAGCCATTTCCATCGTAATACAGTTACGATCAAGCATATCAGTACATACGTACACACATAGTGCACAACCTTTACATCTATCTTCATCGACCCATGATGTGTTACCATCTTTATTGAACATTAGCGTATTAGCCTCTGGACAATACAAAGTACAAGTGTTACATTTATATTCAGCACACATGTCAGAATTAACTTTTGCTACATAATACATTTATTTACTCCTTAATGATGACTTAAACATTGGTATCAGTTCTTATATAAAATAAGAGCTAACAATAGTTTATAAACTATAATTTATGTTTCTCGAATAGCACTTTACTCAAATAACCTTTTATTTCTCTTTAATTTACTAGATAAAAATCGTATTTTATCTATTAAGTAGAGATTTTACCTAATAAAATCACTACTTTATGGGCTATTCAACAAAATACAATGAATCATGTTTTTGGCTTCATGTTTCTTGTGCTACAATGTGTAACAAGTGATAGAGAATTTCTCTTTTATCTTTTATTTTGCATTAGTATTTATACCTTTACACTAGTCTGTCACTATCTATTAGATATTGACGAATGTGATTAAATCACTAAATTTTAGCTTTACTATCAAGATTTAATTTATATATTTAACTTAGCTTAAAAGTATAAATGCTAAAAGTCTCATACTATTTAATTAACTGCAGGAGTTATAGTGGAAAAAATAATATTACTCATTCCGGGTATACCAATAATAATAGCATTTTTGTTGTTTTTTATCAGGAAGAAAGAGCTTATACCAAAAGTAAGCATTATGCTTTCAAGTATGATAGCCTTACTCGCTTTATATGGTACATACTATGTTATAAGTAATGATACACAGATTGTTGGTTTTGATGGCCTACTTGTATATAATGAACTCTCAGCTATATTAGTTCCCTATGTTGCGATACTTGGTTTAGTTATCCGTAAATATGCAACGAAGTATATGTGGGATGAGGCTGGTTATAGAAGATTTTTTATTCTTCTAAACTTTATTTTCGCTTCTATCTATCTATTTGTAATGAGTAACAACCTTATCGTTCTTGCTCTCGCTTGGCAACTACTAAGTATTAGCTTATACCTTCTTGTTTCATTTAATGTAGGTTCAAATACTGCCGTTAAAAATGCTAAGTGGGTGATGATAATTCACAAAGCAGCCGATTTAGTCTTTATAATCGCTATTATCTTAACATATCAAACATTTGGTAGTTTTGATTTAACTGAGCTCAGTGCCAAATGGTTATCAATGGCCCATACACCAGTAGACAATCCTATGATTTTCGTAATTGGATTACTGTTTTTAATAGCCGCAATGATGAAGTCTGCTATTATGCCTTTTCATATCTGGCTACCATATACTTCAGAAGCACCTACTCCAGTATCTGCTGTTATGCATGCAGGTGTTGTAAATGTAGGAGGTATCTTACTCAATAAGCTTGCTTTTTTACTCATACTAGCACCAGCTGTTTTAAACATCGCCTTTGTAGTTGGTTTAGTTACTGCTATCATGGCATCTTTAATTATGCTAACTGTTTCTGATATTAAACGCTCACTAGGTTACTCTACAGTTGGTCAGATGGGTTATATGATTATGGAGATAGGACTTGGTGCTTTCTCTCTCGCTATTTATCACTTAATTGTACATGGTATCTTTAAAGCTACACTCTTTTTAGAATCAGGTGCACTTATTAAGCTCGCACGTCATGATTCAAATCTTCCAAAGCGTTTAACATATGAGCTTTTTTGGGAAGAAAAAATAAAACCTAAGGGTAAAAAACTATTTAATTATTTAGCTTTTTTCGCTATTTTACCTGTTGTTGCTTTTGTTGGAATCAAAATGGTTTTAACTGATGACTTTTTTGAGTTGAATGCTTCTATTATTATATTAGCCTTTGCTTGGCTTACTGGTACACAACTTTTCCTTTCATTTTTTAAAGTCTCAAAAGCAGATTCACTCAAGGTTATATTTGCACTTGTAAGTTCGTTTGTTATTATTTTATTTACTTATGAATTTATCGGTTTAGCATTAGAACATTTTATTTACGGAGAAAATGCAGCACTATTTTATAAAGCAGCAACATTTAATGTAACTACAATTATGTCACTTGTTATGTTAGCAGCTATTATGGCTGTTGGATGGTTATTTATGTATACACAGCACTTTGTAAAAGTCCTTAAAAGTGATAAGAAACAAGATAGTCTTAAATGGTCATTCTATAAATTTTTAGCAAAAGAAGGTTACTTCTTTAATGTGATTGAAACCTTAAAGGGGAACAAAAAATGATATACAATATCCTATTTTTAACATTAGTTGGAGGAATACCCTATTATCTAATTTTAGAAAAAATTCCAGCTATTAAGAGTAAGCATATATTCTTATTGAGTGCATTTTTGCTTTTATCTACAATAATACTCTCTGCATATGTACCTAATGAACATAAAACATCACTTGTGATAGTTTCCCTTGTAAGTTCTCTATTTACTATATATAAAGCGACAAAAACGACAAACTTTTACAAACTAGCATATTATTTCTTGTTTGTAAATGCTCCATTCTTTGTTCTTTACGAAGGTGAAAGTGCTTTATATAGTCTCTCACTTCTTTTATCTCTTTTGGGTCTCTACTGGATTGGAAGATTTTATGAAAGAAACTATGGAAGTGCAAATTATCGCTACATTACAGGGATTACATTAGTGAGACCTTATATAGGTACTTATTTAACTTTTTACCTTATTGCTATTGCTCTGTACCCACCCTTCCCAAATTCACTCTTTTTTCTAAAGTATATTTTAGGAAGTGAGTCTAACCTTCTTTGGTTTGGCGTTGTTATAACACTATTCTTTGGAAACTTTTTCCTAGCTATGAATGTTATGAAAAAAACACTCTTTGGAAGACCAAATTCTCATATTCATTATGTACATATGACAGCACGAGAAAAAATGCCACATATACTTATTATAGGCATGTTACTGCTTTTTAGTGTTTTTGGACTAAAGGAGATACTACTATGAGTATTATAGAAAAACTCAATGCTGTAAAGAGTACAGTGCCTCACTACTGGCCTATTGGATCATTTATTCATCACAACCCTTTAAAAGGTTTTGAGGACATGCACTTTAAAGATGCTCTCGTTAAGGCACAGAGTATTTTTGGTGGTAAAGCATATATGGACTCTTCTTACTATAAAGACCTGTATAAAGAGGGAAAGATTAACGATAGTATCTTTGAAAAAAATATAGAAAAAGTTCTTGCAGACAGAGGTTTTAACATTCCTTTAGAGTTTGCTAAAAAGTTTTTAATGGAAGTAAGTCCTCAATGGTCTAGTCTCAGAGTTGAGTTACTTTCTAAACAAGAAAAAATTGATAATGGACTGTATGCCTTTTTACAAGAGCACTCATTATACAGTGATGAAAAAGCTTGGTTAGCTGAGCTCATTAAACATATGACACTCTATGAAATAAATGATGCACTCTTTGGACTTGACAATAAAGATGGAATTGAAAAAAGTATTATTGAATTTATCTCCCGTTTTTTAGATGAAGACCAGACAACAATGCACATGCCAAACAGAGACTTGGGCATGTTTGAAGTTTTTAAACTCTTTGAAGATGTAAACTATACTAAAGATGCTGAGAGTTTTGTAGAAGAGGCATTTAAAGAGCTTCAAGTTCAAGATATAGAGTCTTACTTTTTAACTCACCTCCTTAAACTTCATGGTTGGGCGGGATTTATTAAGTATCGATCAGAAGATCCAGATAATGTATCTCAACAAGAGTATCCATCCCAGCTTATAGACTATATGGCTATTAGACTCTATTATGAGCTCAAAGCAGTAAAAAGTAATAAAATAAGTACTTTTAAGATTTTTGAAGCATATGCTGATGCAAACTTAAGTGATGTTATTTTACAACTACTTAAGCATAAAAATATGCTCTTTGGAATAGCCCTAGATGAGCTAGAAGACAATGAAGAAACTAGTAAGGTCTTAGCTGACCATGTTACAAATGAACTGCATTTAGATGCATTACAAATTCAACATTCAAATGAAGTACTGCAAAGTCAACTTCCGCTAACAGAACTCTCTATAATCTTGGATAAACTAAGAGAAGAAGAAGGATATATTTGGCTAAAATCTCTTGAAGATTCATATATAAGTCATTATGTTGATGAAGTTATAAATGTAGTTCCAGTTGAAGAAAAAGCAATCGCCTCAGCAACTTTTTGTTTGGATGTACGCTCAGAAGTTATGCGCCGCTCAATTGAGAGTCTTGGTGCTTATGAAACTTATGGTGCAGGAGGCTTTCTTGGTCTTCCTATCGCGTTTGTTGAGTTTGATAAGGCACATGAACTCTTTTTAGCACCGGCTATTATCAAACCCCAAAATGTTGTGTTTGAGTTGCCTATTGAAGCACATGAAGAGTACAGTTCCAAAAAAGGGATGAATAAAACTACAAAAAAAGTTTTAAGTGACTTAAAAAACAATCCTTATACACCTTATATCATGGTCGAGGCTATTGGTTGGATTTTTGGTATTACGCTATTTGGTAAAACATTTTCACCTATAAAAACAAATAAGTTCTTTTCCAAGATGAAACCAAATAAACCAAAGACTACGTATACACTTGATAAACTTTCGGCAGATGAAATTGAATTTTATGTGAAAAAATTGCATACAAAAATAATCCATACTGTATTAGATGAATATGACAAGAGAAATTGTAGTGAAGATAATGTAGAAAATCTTCGTAAACATCTTCTTTTTAATAATGAATTACAACATGATTTACCTCAAAGTCTTATAGAAGGACTAAAAACATCTTACCAGATTACACCAGAAGATTATGAGTATCAAAAGAAAAAACTTGCTATGGTTGGTTTTACCTTAGAAGAAAAAGTGTCTTATCTGTATAAATATTTAACAATGATTGGACAGGTAGATAATTTTCCAGAATTTATTGCTATTATTGGTCATGGTAGTGTTTCTGACAATAATCCTTTTGAGTCAGCTCTTGATTGTGGTGCATGTGGTGGAAATATTTCTTTACCAAATACACGTGCTCTTTGTATGATTGCGAATACTCCCGATGTAAGAGAAAAAATGAAAGAAAAAGGGATCAACCTTCCAGAAAATACAAGGTTTATACCAGGGTTACATATCACATCAACAGATGAGATTAAGTTTTATGATACTGATATTTTAAACGATGAACAATCAAAGAAGTTTTCAAAAATTGGAGATGACTTTAATGAAGCATCACAACTATCACGAGTTGAGCGCTCACAAACTTTACCTTTTAGTAAAACCAAAGAAGAGATGCTTATAAAATCTATGGACTGGTCTGAGACTAGACCAGAATGGGGACTAGCGAGGAATATGGGTGTTTTTGCAGGGCCTCGTGCTTATACTAAACAC
The DNA here is from genome assembly GCF_029215985.1 of Sulfurimonas sp. SAG-AH-194-C21. Taxonomy (GTDB): domain Bacteria; phylum Campylobacterota; class Campylobacteria; order Campylobacterales; family Sulfurimonadaceae; genus Sulfurimonas. The sequence continues at coordinate 14,311 of NZ_JAEMVC010000015.1, read as the reverse complement.
CTTGAATTAAACAATAGGTTTTTTATGCACTCCTATGACTACAAAGTTGATAATGATAATGCTGATATTCTAAGAGCTATTTTTGATGGTCCATTAGTAGTTGGTGAGTGGATTAACTTAGAGCATTACTTCTCTACCGTAGACAACCATGTGTATGGAGCCGGATCAAAGGTTTATCATAACATTGTCTCAAAAGTAGGTGTATTTAGTGGTAACTACAGTGACTTAAAAATAGGACTACCAATTCAGTCTGTATTTTTAGAAGGGGAAGCATACCATGAACCAGTTAGACTCATCTCATTTATTGAGGCACCTTTAGAAATGGTTGGTAAAGCAGTAGAAAACTCTATCGCAAAAGAGTTTATTTTAAATGAGTGGATACGCCCCATTATCATAGATAGAGAGGCTAAAAAAGTCTATTCTTACGAAAATGGTGAGTTTATTGTTATAAAAGAGATATAATTCCAAAAAGTATTCAAGGAGAATAAATGTATACAATAGAAATTGAAAAAGAATGTGCTTGTTTTTTAAAAAGTGACATAAAAAATAATATGGAATTTGAGACACGTGAGGATATGATAAATAAAGCACGTGTAATTGAGTGTCTTATGAATCAAAACTTTTGTATGACACATTATTTTCAAGCTGTTGACTATCAAGATAAGATTGTTATTCATAGTACTGTTAGACCGACTGATGAGGATGATGACGATGTTGAAACTTCTAGTGAACTTGTTAGAAGAAGTGGTGTTGTAATCGGATTTGATGCTGGTGAGAAACCACCAAAAGATGCTGGTGGAAACTAATTAGATTTCACCATTTTAAAGACTGAGATATACTCAGTCTTTATACTTAATTTCTAGACTTACTTCCTTCAAAAAAATAAAATAAATCTTTACCACAAACAACTTTATATTAAAAACCCTTCTCTTTCAGCTATAGTAACTATACTTCTGCAAATAATTAATAAAAGGACAATTTATGTATACAGTTACAATGGAGAAAGAATGCGCTTGTTTTATAAAAAGTGAATATCAAAAAGAAACATCATTTCAATTTCAAAATCAAGCATATCAATATACTACTGAAGTAATGGAGTTAATGAATGAAGAGTTTTGTCAAACTCATATGTTTTATGCTGAAAAGTCAAACGATAATGAATATATAATCAGAGTAGCTGCTAATAATGGTTCTGCTGATAGTTGTAGTACAGATAGCTGTGGTTCTTGTGGTTGTTAATAGATTTTGATACTATATTTATCTTTTGAGTGTGTAACCAATATACTCAAATAAGATAAATTACACTATTTTTCTTTACAATAGTGTAACTATTTTACTCAAATAAGACAATTTTCAGTTCCAATATCATTGCGCCCTCCTCTATTATTTAGAATTACACCTTATTCTTATATTAGATAAGTAACATTCCTTTTAAAATCCCTATTCTACTATGTTTGAAGCCCTTTAATCAAAGACATAACTCCAAGAGAATACTCCCTCTTTATATGTAATACTGTGTGTTAACACACTCCATTTATGCACTAAGCAGTAAATTTAAAGCATTATTTTAATCTATTTAAAGATTATTTCGATACAATAAGGCACAAATTCAAGTTTTTCAAGAGAGTAGCTGATGCTATACTCTTTTGTAGGACTTTATATCTAGTTGTACAATTTACAATTAGATATGGAATTTAAAATGTTTTATATACTTATTAAAGTGTATTTACAGAACTTTTTCATTAAATATAAGGAGTTAATATGTCGAAAATAGTAGAAGTAGGCCCCGCAGGCTATATGCCTCAGTCAGCACCATCTATGGGAGTTGAACTAGCACCAGAAGGTTCAGCTTTACTTTATGGTAATACTGTAACACCAGAAGAGGCTATGAGAGATGCAGCTATTGCATTACTTACAAGAAAAAACCCAACGATTTTCCCTGGGCCTCAAGTTTTATGGGACTGGAAAGAAGATGTTGCAGAAAAATCAGCGGCTATTTTAGATTTAGCATCTGAAATTCCTAATTGTAAAATAATTCCAATGCCAGATTACAGACCTAAATATCCTAAGATTGATGTTAAAGCTGAAATTAATCCAAATCACCCGAACTTAACAATCCTTGATAATAGAATCGAAGCTTGTATTTTTGTTGGTGTGCATTGTCACTATGCTAACCTTACACTTAGAATGATTCGTGCTGGTACTAACTGTTATACAGTAGCATTATGTGCTTATATGGGACATGAAGAAGCTATGGCATCTATTAGAGATTTACATGCTTCAGATATCGCTAAGTTCAAAGAAATAGTAATTGAAGAAAGAAATAAACTAGGAATTAAGTGGGAAACTACTTTACCACCTGAAAATCCGTCTTTACCAAAAGAAGACAATAGTACATTATCACCTGCAGATTATGGAGAGTATAGAAGCCTCATCATGACTAAGAAGGGTGAGCATATAACTGATTCGGAATAAAGGAGAAATTAAATGAGTGCAATGACAAGACCAGTATTAAATAAAAAACAAGTAGAGATGAACTATCTTCTACATGAGGCTCCAAGAGAGAAACACTTCATCACAGGTGCGCAAGCAATGTCTGAAGCTGTTAAAAGAGCAAATGTCGATATGGCTATTGCTTACCCAATTACACCACAATCAGAGGTTATGCACCTTGTTGGTGATGTTTTTGCTCAAGGTCACATTAAAGAGTATTATAGAGCGGAAGAAGAGCTTGGTACAATGTCAGCAATCGCTGGTGCATCAAGAGCTGGTGTTCGTCTATTTACAGCTACTTCAGGACCAGGACTTATTCGTGGACTAGAAGCAATCGCTTCATGGCCAGGACACAGAGTTCCAGCGGTACTTGGTATCCTTACTCGTGTAATTAATGCTCCATTATCAATTCAACCTGATAATCTAGAAATGGCTTATATGCTGTATTCTGGTGCCGTTATGCTACATGCTGAAAATCAGCAAGATACATTTGACTTCACACTTGCAGCATTCGCTATTGCTGAAAAAGTTGATGTTTATATTCCAGTTGCAGTTGCTACAGAAGGTTTCTTCGTAACACATGCTAAGGGTTATGTTAACATGATGTCTGAAGACTTAGTTTACAAAGAATTTGACCCAGTAGCTTCACCAGTTCCAGCAATGGACAATGAAACTCCTCCAGCGAGAATTCAACGTGATGCTCCTGTTCAGAAATCAAACTTTATGTCTTACCTGATTCACTCAGTATGGCAGCAAGAGATTTGGGATTCTAACTCTCGTGCAATGAAATATATCTATGAGTATCTTGGTGGACCAATTGAGGTTCAAAATCCAGGTTCTGACATTATGATTCTTGCTTCTGGTTGTGCTGCTGCACAAGCTAGAGAAGCACATAGATATGCTCAAGAAGAGGGACTAAGTGTTGGTTTTGTTAAAGTTAAAGCAATTAGACCATTCCCTAAAAATGAGATTCGTGAAGCATTAAAATCGGCAAAGAAAGTTATCGTTCCTGAGCACAACATCGTTGGTTGGTTATGTACTGAAGTTAAAGCAGCTATCCCAAATGGTGGTATCGTTCTTGAAGGTCCAAGAGTTTTCGGTGGTATGACACTTCCAGTTGAACTTATCATGTTTGAAATCTACGAAGCTCTTGGTATTGAGCACAATATAAAATTATAAGGAAATATTTATGAGTTTAGCATATATTACTCCATCAGAGAGATTTAAGAAATATTTACCAAAGGACTATGTTGAGTTAATCGACTTCGGTCCTTTTGGAAAATCACAAGAAGAAGCTGGTCCAGGTAACATGGGTCAGTTTAAAGAGTTAATGGAAGAGCACCCTATGTGTTCAGGTTGCTGGATGGCTTACTATATTAGATTAATTTTTGCTTCACTTCCATGTCCGGAAGAGACTGTAACAATTGGTACTGCTGGTTGTGGTCGTCTTGCGATTTCTCAAGCTGCTGTTCCATTTATCTATGGTAACTATGGTGATCAAAATGCGATGGCTTCTGGTCTTACTCGTGCATTTAGATTACGTTTTCCTGATAAAACTAAAGATGTTATTACTATTGCCGGTGACGGTGGTACTATGGATATCGGTTTTTCTATGACTATGCACTCATGGATTCGTGGTGAGAGATTTACTACAATCATGCTTGACAATGAAGTTTATGGAAATACTGGTGGTCAATCATCTGGTATGTCTCCAAAAGGTGCTGTTCTTAAGATGGCTCCAATGGGTAAAGACTTCGAGAAAATGCCTGCGACTGATTTAGCTAAGGCTGCTGGTTGTGTTTACATTGTAAGAATGTCACCAACTAACATCAAAGCTGCTGCAAAAGTTATTAGAAGAGCGATCTTCGTAGCTCGTGAAGTTGGTCCAACATTTATCCATGCATATACTTCATGTAATATTGAGTATTCTATCCCTACTGAAGATGTTTTTGCTGATGCAATTGAACTTGGTAAAGGTAGATTCAAATTTGATGAGTATATGACTGATGAAGCTAAAATAGTAATCGAGCGTGTTGAAGGCGAAGAAAAGATAGCAAGAAAAGCAAGAAAAGCAGCAAAAGCAGAGGCGGTTAACTAAAATGGCTGAAAAGAAAAGATATAATATACGTATTTCCGGTTTAGGTGGTCAAGGTGTTGTAACAACTGCACACATCCTTGGTTCATGTCTTGATAATGCAGGTAACTATGCATCTCTAGTTCCATTTTTTGGTTCTGAGAAAAGAATGGCACCAGTTGAAGCTTATGTAAGAGCATCAACTGAGCCTATTTATGAAGTTGGTGAAGTAATTTACCCAGATATTATCATGATTTACCACTCACAAGTTGTAACACATGGTAAGTCTTATACAATGCCATTTTATACTGGTCTTAAGCCGAATGCTCTTATCATCATCAATACTGACTTTGATGTTCTTACTGAAGATGATACAAAAGTACTTGAAGACTTAAACGCAACTGTTGTTCAGTTTGACGCAACTAAACTAGCAATGAAAATTGCTGGTACAGAACTTGCAACAAACATGGCAATGATGGGTATGGTTCTTGGTCTTACTAAGCTTGTTAACACAGCTCATATCGAAGCTGCTGTTCGTGAGAGATTCCTTGGAAACTCTTTCGTTGCATCTGGTGGTACTGCTGCACTTGACTCTGCTATTGAGAAAAAGTTTAAGAAAAAAGAGCAACTACTTGAAGCTAACATGAATGTTATTAATGAAACATTCAAAATGGCTGATACTATTGATATCACTGGTAGCGAGTTAATCGTTAGACTTAAAGTATAAGGAATTTATAAATGTATTATGTAGCAAAAGTTAATTCAGATATGTGTGCTGAGTACAAGTGTAACACTTGTACTTTATATTGTCCAGAAGCAAATACGCTTATGTTCAACAAAGATGGTAATACATCTTGGGTTGATGAAGATAGATGTAAAGGGTGTGCACTTTGTGTATACGTTTGTACTGATATGCTTGATCGTAACTGTATCACAATGGAAATGGCTGGTCACGAAGAGTAGTCACTTTCAATATTTCTCACCCTTTTGGGTGAGTATATTTCATCACCGTTTATTTATTAAACACCCTCCTCTAATTTTAAATCCCTTATAAAAACTTACAAAAAATCAATATAATCAAACTTATCTCAATTAAAAAGTTATTTTTAGACAATAATGTTAAAATTGCATAATTAAAACTAAAAAGGATTCTAGTGAAAGTAACAGTAGAAAAAATAGACGATATAAATTTTATTTTAAGTGGTACAGTTGAGAACTCTCTTATAAAAGAAAAAGTAGAGAAACGAAAAGCAGCTATAGCTAAAGAAGAAAAGACAGACGAAACTCCAAGTGATGAAACAATAGAGCAAGATGCAGCAGGAGAAGTTTTTAAAGACTTTATATCAGCTGGTGTAGTAGAAGCAAGTATTGCTGTTGAAAGTATCTTAGGTCAGCCAAGTCTGAAAAAATATGAGCAGAGAAAAGATGAAGTTTTTTTTGAAGTAGAACTCTCAATTAGTCCTAAAGTTCATACTGATGTAGATTATAAAGATATAACACCTGTATTTACTAAACCAGTTGCATCACCTGAGGACATAGAAAAGAAACTTACAGAATTTGCTCTTAAACAAGCTCCTTTTACAGCTATTAAAACTCCTAAAGCAGTTGAAAATGACGACATAGTAGTAATTGACTTTGAAGGTTTTATCGACGGGAAAGCTTTTGAAGGTGGTAGTGCCCAAAAGTTTAACCTTAAAATCGGTTCTGATTCATTTATTCCTGGATTTGAAGAACAAATAATTGGTATGGAGTATGGCCAAACAAAAGATGTATTACTAAGTTTCCCAGATGATTATCAAGCTGAAGATTTAGCAGGTAAAGAGGCTAAGTTTGTCGTTACTCTTCATGAGATTCAAGAACAACATCCTGTTACTCCAGATGATGCTTTTGCCAAACAAATACTTAGTGATGAAAATGCAACACTCGATACACTAAAAGAAAAATTTGCTGACCAAGTTACATCAGAAGAGCTTTCACGTGTTTATATGAACGAGATCAAACCTAAGATGATTGAGGCATTACTGTCTAAGTATGACTTTACACTTCCTAACAACATAGTAGAACAAGAGATAGATGCAAAAGTTCGTGAAAAAACTAGAGGCTATACCGAGGAGCAACATAAAGAATTTATGGAAGATAAGGGTAAGTTTATGGCACTACGAGAGTCTGTACGTGAAGCTGCATGTGACAGTATAAAGATAGCTCTTATAGTTGAAGCTTTAGCAGCAAAAGAAGGAGTAGAAGTTCCTGATAACGAAGTACATGCTGCCCTTGGTTACCAAGCTATGATGGCAGGTCAAGATGCACAAGAGCTACTCAAGTACTACCAAGAGAACAACTTAATGACTTCTGCAAAAATGGGACTTATTGAGGATAAATTATTTGGAATTATGCTTGGATTCCACAAGTAAAGATATAGACACTCACTGGAGTGATACTATCTATCAGTGGGCAGATGAAAATAGTATTTCTGAGTTAGAGTGGATTGAACATGATTCTTACTTAAATGCAGGCTACTACCGTGGTTTACCAAGAGATAAAGTCAAGTTAGAAAATTTAGTAGAGTTAAACCTCTTAGGTTCTCAAATTTCTGAGTTACCTAAAGAGATAGCACACCTAACAAAACTAAAGAAACTCTATCTTCTTGATAATAAGCTTGTAAGTTTACCCTCTGAGATAGGTCAACTTTCAAACCTAGAAGAACTCTATGTCTCAGGTAATGCTCTAAAGGTATTACCCAAAGAAATTGGAGACTTAAGAAACCTAAAACTTCTTTTAGTTCAAGAAAACAATCTAACTCAACTACCAAAAGAGATAGGAAATTTAAAGAAGCTAAAAACATTAGAACTAGGCAAGAACCAGATAACATCTCTTCCAAAAGAGATAGGTTTATTAAAAAACTTAGAAGTACTGACAATTTGGAAGAATAGGCTCACACAACTAGAAGATGAGATTGTTAATCTTAAAAAACTTCGAGTGTTTGACTGCCTTTACAATAAAATAGAGTTTACACAGAACCACATGAATTGGTTAAATGACTTAATAACTGATAATGACTGTGATGTTTCACTGTAAACAAATTAAAATTAGGATATATAATGCTATATGACACAGTAACTAGAGATAGTGTACATCACTTAGTTCATGAGTTCTACGCGATTGTACTCAAAGATGATGTACTTGGGCCTTACTTTATAAATTCACTTGGTAGTGACCTTGAAAATGGTAAATGGCATGAACACCTTCATACACTAGATGACTTCTGGCTTCTAATGATGATTGGTAAACCTGGTTATAAAGGCGATCCTTTTCCTCCACATGCCTTTCTTGGACCTATATATAAAGAAACATTTGAGCAGTGGTTAAAACTCTTTAAAGAGACTACAAACAAGTACTTTATACCAAGTATCGCTGATAAGTTTTACAAAAAAGCAGACATAATAGCTGAGCAGTTTATAGAGAACCTTGGTTTAAACGATGATGACGATGACGATTAACACATAATAAAAAGGAAAAAAATGAAAGAGATAGACACACTATTAGAAAAGTACAATAATTTCAAAGGTACCCAGATTCGTTCTGTTATAAACATAACGGAGGATTCAAAGGTTATCACTCTTGCAGAACAAGATGAAGACGAACAAGACATATATCTAGTCAAGATTACATTTACTGGTATAAAGTCTTCTAAAATACTCAATAGAGATACACTCGCTTATCTTGATACATTCAGCGGGATAACACTTATAGAAGAAAATGATCTCATTGGCTTTGCTGTAGGAAGCTGTACTGCAATGTCAAACATACAGAATTCACCTATGTACATAGTTGCATCAGGCATTAAAATCGACTAAAAAAAAGAATTTAGCTAAAAAGTAATAAGCTCCTTACTTTTTAAGCTTTTTCTAACTTTTTACTGTTATAATTTCGCCATCTAATAAGTTATGCTTCTTAGAAAGATATAGTTTAAATGTCGCGGAATAGAGCAGTTCGGTAGCTCGTCGGGCTCATAACCCGAAGGTCGCAAGTTCAAATCTTGCTTCCGCAACCACAATTTAATTTTATACAAATGATGGGGTGTCGCCAAGTGGTAAGGCACTAGTTTTTGGTACTGGTATTCGGGGGTTCGAGTCCCTCCACCCCATCCATCATTTATTAACTCCTAAAAAAACATATCATCATCTATCTCAACTACTTTACCTACTTTTTTATAAGTTCTACTTTTATCTGCTTCTCTTGTTTTAAAGAAATTCAAATAGTTGTCTATTTCTATATCTATTTTTTTGACCTCTTCAGCCACTTCATCAACATCATTAGCAAATTCATCATTTTCAAATGATAAGGCTGCCATAAACTGTATCTTTTCTATGATAGAGATGATTTGAGACTGCATAATTTCCATGCCTTCTTGAGATTCTTCTGCAATCCCTACACTATTTTCTATACTTATACCCATAGTTGAAAAGTTTTCTTTTATCTCTCCTCCAGAGACAACGAGAGTCTTAACAACATCTTTATTATTATTTATTTGTTGTGTTGCATCACCAACTGACTGAATTAAAATTGAAATAGAAGAATCAATCTCACTAATAGCTTTATTGGTGCGTTCAGAGAGCTTCCTCACCTCTTCTGCAACAACGGCAAAGCCTCGACCATGCTCACCTGCACGAGCAGCTTCTATCGCTGCGTTTAAAGCTAAAAGATTTGTCTGCTCTGAAATATCCCTAATCACTGTAGTTATTTCACGTAAACCCTCAATATCCCCTATAAGTTTCCCGAACTCATCACTTATCGTATCTGCACTCTCTTGGGTGGAAGATATACTATGTATTATATTTTCAATCTTTATAGTTGTCTCTTCGAGTACACTTGAACTATCTACATTTATAGTAAGTATCTCTTTTGAACCTGCCACACTTATTTCTAAAAGTTCTCTTATCTTATTTAAATCAACCATTGTTGATTTTGCTGTATCACCAGAGTCAGAAGTTTTCTCTCTTAAGAGGTGTGTTAAGCTTGTGAGTTCATTTGCTAAAATAGACTGATAGTGACTACTACTCTTTATATTAACTATAACGCCATGCATCTTATCTAGAAAAGTATTTATATCTATACTAATGCTACGAAACTCATCTTTTGCTTTGGGAATAGGAAGGCTCTGCGTTAAATCACCATCTCCTTTTCCTAAGCTATGTGAAACTTTTTGAATAACTCTTGCATTATCTAAGACTGTTTTACCTGTAAAATAATTTAGAAGAATTAAAAGTGCAGTAAAAATAAATATTAGAATAGAAAAGTATTGAATAAAGTGCTCATTAACATCATCAAAATAATCTGCTTTATTAACTCCAGGAACGACATAAGCATCCCATAGAGGTATATACTCAAAGGCTGCAAACTTCTCTTGCCCTGTTGTAACAGAAACATATTCAAAGGTTCCTCCTTGTTTATGAGAAGTTATATAAGCACCATAGTCTGTATTTTTGAGATTTTTTCCCTCTTTTTTTGGATGAATGAGTAATGTACCATCACTTGCGATTACATAAACATAACCAGTTTTTCCAACTTTCATTTTGTGAATAATATTTCTAAATGCTTCTTCTTTATATGCATCTTTATTATTAAGAGAAATATACTTAATTACACTGTCAAGTGTTTTTGCAACCGTAGATACATCATTCACCATAATCGTTTTTATATTACTTACAGCTAAAAAGTATGATACTACTAATGTAATGATAAGAGCTATAATAGACACACTCAAGTTTATAATAAACTTTGCTTTGATTGTTTGAAACATATAAAACCTTAATAAATAATCTTTCTTGTTATATCATACGTCAAGTTATATAAAAGAAATCTTTGTTGATTATATTAATTATGTTATGCTTATAAAAATTTAAAAGAAGAGAGAGATTTAAATGAATGAAACGACAGATATAACGACACTTAGTATAAGAATCGTTATTTTTTTAGTAATTGCAGGGGTATTTTTCTTTGTATTAAAGAGTAAGAAAAAATAAAGAGTTTTAAAACTCTTTATTTATACTATCTAAATATCTAAACAGATCAGATGAAGCTAACTCTGTATCTTTAAAGAGTGCGATTATTTCATCAATTTCACCACTGTTTATAAGACCTATTGTCTTATTTATATTGTCATGAATCCTTTGATGTGCTGGAGATATAGCGTGAAAGTCTGACTTCTTTCCAAATTCTTTCTTCCCGTCATTTTCATACCACTGTGTAAAATTACATGATGTATGTGCATTTAATTCTGTGTCAACTTTACCATCTAACATTGATGCATAACTATAGTTCTTATACACCATATGGTCAAGTTTAGACATATTTAAGAAAAGGTCTTTCCCAATAATTTCATTATCTACTGTAATAAGTTGTGCATTAGAAATCAATGTTTCAAGTACACTTACGAACTCATCAAGTGTCTCTTGTGTAGAGATAGAGAACTCTTCTATCTTTTCACTATTTTCACTCATACTCATAGAGTTTTGTTTAAGTACACTAATATTAGCTTCAACTTCACTTGTCGCTTTTTGCGTACGCTCAGCAAGTTTACGAACTTCATCAGCAACAACAGCAAAACCACGACCATGCTCTCCAGCACGAGCAGCTTCTATCGCTGCATTTAAAGCCAAGAGGTTTGTTTGATCACTAATGTCTTTAATCAGTGCTATAACACTGTAAATCTCTTGAACATTAGTATTTAAGTCGCTTGATGACTGTCGTGACTCACCAACCATTTCAGTAATCGAACCTATACTCTCTCTCATGTTTTGTGTTGAGGCTGTCACGTTTTCAATTATTTCACTTGTTTTAGTGTTGAGCTCATTTACTTCATTTACTTTCTCAACATTATTACTCATGCTTTCTCTGAGGTTGTTTGCATTACCTACAGCACCCTTTATCATCTCTGCAGATAAAGATAATGTAAGTCTATTTTTCTCTACTTCTTCATGTGCTACTTTTGTTAATTCAGCAGCCTTATTCGCTTCTTCTTGAGCATTTAGAGCGATTACTTCTACTTTATCAAGGAAGGTATTAAAACTTTTACTTGCCTGTCCTAGTTCATCACAAGACTGAATTGGTAAGCGTTTACTCATATCCGCATCACCTTGTGCTAATTCATTTGCAACATTTTTTAGGTTTATAATAGGAGTTGATATACTTCTTTTAATGATAAACATTAAAAATCCAAGAATAAAAATATCAAGTGCTAGCATAACATACACCTGTCGAACTAAGGCATCTTCTGATTGAGAAATCACAGCATCAACATCTGTTAATTGATTTCCTATCAACGCATACCCAACAATATTTTTAGAAAAATCTAAAATAGGCACTGATTTAACCAAATATTTATCCGTCATCTGAAAACCATCTGTTTGAGAAACATCAATATTTTTTAAATCATTATAAAAATCTCTATTTATAACGCTCTCTTTAACTGCTAATGTATAGTTGCTAATTCTAAGAGAACCTTTTAGTCCTGATGCTATAGAAAGATACGTGTTGTCGATTACAATTACTATATCATAGTCATTTATTTTTCGAGCATTTTTAACAATAGAGTTAAGCCCTTGCATAAACTCTACAGAACCCAAGTACTCATTATCTTCAATAATTGGAGCAACACCACGAAGAATAAGTCCAGCACGACCAAGTTCTACAGCAACAATAGGTTGTTTGGTAGCTTTTACATTTACTATAGTTTTTCTAAAACCACTTAAATCATCACCATATTTTTCTGGTTTCCAGGCTCTCAAAAAACTATGTATATTAGCATTGTGAATATGGATTTTAATATTTTTATAGTTTGTATAGCTTTTAAATTCTCTTGAAATTGAGCCTAAACCATCTATTGCTATTTGTCTACTGTCTTCTTTAAGGGCACGCACTACAGAGTAGTTTTTAGAAATATTTATAGCATTAGTTATAGCAATATTTTCTTTTCCACTCATTAACTCAGTATAAGTACTACTGAGTGATTCAGACTCTTGCTTGTAAACATTAGCTTTCATCTCTTTAATAGAAAAATAATAGTTAGTGAGTATAACCATAAATCCTATCACGATGGATAGAATTAATGGAATATGAATTTTCTTGCTTATGGACATGTTATTTATATCAAACATTGGGGGGGGTACCTTCTTTTTTTAAGTAATCTGCAATTCTACTATTATTTTTTGTTAATAATGTTATTAAACAGACTGCCTAAATAATTTAATCTTTATCTAAGTTTACCATTCCCGTAATGTTCAAAAAGATATGCAACAACAGTATCAATATCTTCTTTTGTCATTGGTGCTTTAAAGTGTGTAATCATTTTATCTGTTTTTTTAGCCCAAAACTCACGAGACTGAGGACCTTGGTTTATAATGTAACCAAAAGAGTGACACATCAAGCAGTTTGACTGAACCGCATCAAATCCTTTTCCCATTTTAATCTCATAAGAGATATAAGGAACTTCAACATCTTCTTGAACTTGTGCAAATAGTGAACTAAACGCCAATAAACTTAATAATAATATTTTTTTCATATTTTCTCCTTATACCACTTCAACTTCAACAACATCTATACCGTTATACTTGTAACCACCATGGTTCCATAATATATCTTTAGATAAAGGTTGTTCATCACCTAAACGATTAATCGCTTTTACCATAATACTCAACTTTCCATATTGAGTTGGTTTATAAGTAAATCTAAACTCAGTAAAGGCATAACGTCCATTTTCTTGTTTGAGAAGTGCTTCGCTCCATGTTTTACCTGCATCAGTCGAAATCATAACTTGAGCAATACCATGTCCATCATCAAAAGCAACACCACGAATAACAACATGTGCATTATGATAGAGTTTCATTCCATTTTCAGGATAACCAATAATAGACTTAACATTCATGTTAGTAATAGGCTTTGTTTTCTTCGCTCTATGATCGTGCGTTTCACTCTCAGTTGCGTTATCAGGTATACGGTACGCAACATCCATAAAGAAAAGGGACTTATACTTGTTTGTCACAGTAATGTTACTCAACATCTTCACCCAAGAATCAGAGTAGTATCCAGGGATAACTAAACGCAGTGGAAAACCATTTAAGTATGGTAAATCTTCACCATTCATCTCATAAGCTACGATAACATGATCATCTAACTCTTCGAGTTCAAGTTCACGAACAAAGTTTGGTGTCTCATAATAAGCAGCCTTATCTTTTCCATTAAAGCCTATCCAGTGAGCATCTTTTTTAAGTCCAGCTTTATTTAAAAGGTCACTTAAACGCACACCTTTCCACTTAGCACAACCCATAGCACCACTACCCCACTGGATACCACCAGCCATAGGAGTAAATGCAGAACGGCTATTTCCACCACACTGAAGAACTGCTGTAACTTCAACTTGTTCAAAGTCATTTCTTAATTCTTTAAGCGTAATCTGTAGTTCTTTTTCAACGAGTCCATCAATTTTAATAGTAAAAGATTCTAAGTCAATCTTTGTTGGAATATCTGGAAGGTGCCACCTCACAAAAAAATCATCATTTGAAGTTATACCTTTAGCAAATACTGATCGTGGTGATTCTAAAAGTGGTGGTCTATCTGAATAAGTAATCATTGGACGTTTTTCAGGGAATGCCATTTTTGACATTTTTTGTCCATCTCTTGGTTGGTGAGTCTCTCCAGCACTAAGATTAGTACCTATTATCGCAGCAGATGCGACTATTGAGGTTT
>NZ_JAEMVC010000014.1 GCF_029215985.1 Sulfurimonas sp. SAG-AH-194-C21 | reverse complement strand
ATTATAAAGCCATATAAAGAGGAATACTAATGAAAAAATATACAGTAGTAGTTTGTGACCATATTCACAAAGCTGGACTTAAAATGCTTGAGGATGATGAGAATATTAACTTCATTATGGCAGCAGATGAGCCAAAAGATAAACTAAAGACTGAGATTCTTCCCCATGCTGATGTAGCTATTACAAGAAGTTCAACTGATGTTGATGATCTTTTTTTAGCTAATGCTAAAAATCTTAAAGCTGTAGTCCGTGCTGGTGTTGGTGTTGATAATGTAGATATTCCAGGATGCTCAAAGCAGGGTATCATTGTTATGAATGTTCCTACTGCAAACACTATAGCAGCAGTTGAGCTTACAATGACACATATGCTTTCATGTATGAGAATGTTTCCATACTCTCATGATCACCTTAAAAACCAAAGAGTTTGGAAACGTGAGAAGTGGTACGGCTATGAAATGAAAGGAAAAAAACTTGGTGTTATCGGTTTTGGTAACATTGGTTCTCGTGTTGCTAAACGTGCAGCTGCGTTTGAGATGGATATTGTGGCGTTTGACCCATATATTAATCCATCTAAGGTTACTGATCTTGACATGACTTATACTAAAAACTTTGAAGATATTTTAGCATGTGACATCATTACTATTCATACTCCTAAAAACGAAGAGACTGTTGGTATGATTAACGATGCAGAGTTTGCTAAAATGAAAGACGGTGTAGTTGTAATTAACTGTGCTCGTGGTGGTCTTTATGATGAAGATGCACTTCTTAAGTATTTACAAAATGGTAAGATTCGTTTCGCTGGTATTGATGTGTTTAACAAAGAACCTGCAACGGATCACCCTTTACTTGATTTAGACAATGTAACTGTTTCTCCTCACTTAGGTGCGAACACTTTTGAGTCTCAGTACAACATCGGTACACAAGCTGCTACTAATGCTATAGAAGCGGCTAAGGGTATCGCTTATCCTCATGCGATGAATTTACCAATTGATGAGTCAACTATCCCTTCATTTGTTAAACCATTTTTAGAAATGGGACAAAAGATAGGTTTCTTAGAGTCTCAAATGAGTAAGTCTCAAATCATTAGTATCAAAGTTACAGGTCATGGTGATATAGCAGAGTATGTTGAGTCACTTTCTACTTTTGTTGCAGTAGGTGCGATGAGTCAAAACTCTGGAGATACTATAAACTATGTAAACGCAGAGTTTGTAGCAAAAGAGAAAGGTATCAAGATAGAATCAGAAGCTTGTGTTGATTCAAGTGTATATAAAAACCTTATCACTATCAAACTTACAACTAGTGAGGGTACTACAACTATCAGCGCTACTATCTTTGATGATAATGTTCAGCGTTTAGTAAATATTGATGGTTTTGATATTGATGTTGCTCTTCGTGGTAATATGATTATGTTTAAGAACTCTGATGTTCCTGGTGTTATTGGAAGTATCGGTTCTGTTCTTGCAAATAACAAAGTAAATATCGCTGACTTCTCACTTGCTAGAAATGATAAAAACGAAGCACTTGCGGTTATTTTAGTTGATAATGCAGTGTGCGAAAAATCTCTTAGTGAACTTTTGGCTCTTGAAGCTTGTCTGAGTGTTAATTATGCGAGAGTATAGATTTGAATTTTTGACTTTTTAAAAGTCAAAAATATCATCCATCTCCTCATCTGTCGCTTCTATCTCTTTTTGTGTCCACATATTTATAATAGTACTCATATCACTCATCATTGATGCATCTAGTGAGTTGATTTTACTCAAATCAGAACTTACTAAATTAGTCTGCCACTTCCCTAATATATATGTAAAACTCTCTACTAATATAAATATATTTTGAATAGAGTCTTCATTGTCTGGCAGAGGGTTCTCTTTAATAACATTTGAAAAATTAAGCATTGTAGCACTTAAATCATCAAAAAAATTGTAGTATGCTAATATAGAACTGTATTTATTAAACAAATCACTCAAGTTTAAGAGTATATCTTGAGTGATGCTAGCCGGTGCATCTAATATGTGAAGAATATCTAAGTCTATTGATGTATGAATATCTATAAGGTCATATAGGTCTTCATTTATTAAGATTTCGATTTGTTCTTGTATGTATGTTTCTGTAGTGTCATCAAGCGGTACAGATTCTTTACAATCTTTTGCATGGCAGACTTGTTCTTTTTCAACCATAGTATCAAGCATTCTAAATGACTTTTTTAGTTCATCATTTTTTTGCGATAACTCTAAGTTTTGTGATTCTAGTTGTTGGTTCATACTGTTGAGTTCTAAGTTTAACTCTTCGATCTGTTGAATATGGGATAAAAAGAACTTATGTTCCATAATATTTTGTGATACTTTAGATAAGACATTAAGAAACTGATTTTTTCTAATTGGTTTGGTTATAAAACTGTCAACACCAATGTCAATTGCTCTTTGAAGATGATCAATGCCATTGTAGCCAGTTGTAATAATTATTTTTTGTGTGGGGTTGATTTCGATAATATCTTCACTCATATCGATACCATTTAGTTTAGGCATATTAATATCAGTAATAACTAAATCATAATATTTTTCTGTTTTATCTTTGTATTGTATATATTTTTCTAAAGCATCTGAACCATCTACAGCTAAATCAATTTTTTGAAAATATGGATTTAATAACTCTTGTATATACTCCTGCATGTCTAAAGTATCTTCAACATACAAAATATTTAATGGTTTGGTGTACTCTAACATATCATTGATATTATGCATTCATTTAATCCCCCCCCCATTTAAAATCCTAGTTTCTATGGGCATTATAATTAAATATTTTAAAATTTCATATTAAATGTGAAATGCTTCCTCTAAATTTATCATATTGAGTAGTACAGGTACTAACTAGGAGCAAAGCTATAACGCTTATTTAAAAAAATATTTGTAAGATTTACTTTTCCATACCCGTAGTAGTCATTTCTTTCGTCTAGATACATGACATTTCCTACCTTATCGCTAGTTTTATGAAGAATATTTTCAATCTCGACTCTTGTCAGAGCAGCATTTTCTTGAAGCATAAGAGCGATAACACCACTAACTATGGGAGCAGATGCCGATGTACCTACAAAATAATTGGAGTCATCATATAATATGTAATTTATATCTTTCGAAGAGATTCCATCCTCTCCTATAGGATCGAGAGTTGTTATTCCCAAGTAATAGCCTCCTGGAGCAACAATATCAAGAAATTTTCCATAGTTGCTATAGTATGCTCTTAAGTTGTCCTTGTCTGTAGCACCAACTGCAATAACTTCGGGGATTGCTGATTCATCATTGCCCATATCTATGTCATCGTTTCCAGATGCAAACACTATGATCGTTCCTTTTCCATTTCTACCATTTATTGAGAGGTCTACTATTTTGTCTTTAACAGCATCGGATACATCATAAGTGCCCCAGCTACAATTTATTATATCTGCTCCAAACTCTTCAGCCTTATTGAAAAGTTCTATGGTCTGGCTATCACTCATTTTCTCTTTATATTTTAAAAATATAACTTTAACTTCACTGGCTATACCTTGAATACCTTTTAAGTTTTTTCTTGCTGCTATAATTCCTGTAACTGCTGTTCCATGATATCCTGAAGAATCGGAATGAGATACATCTGAAGTTTTCGTCGTTACATCGTAACTATGAATGATAGAACCTTTCAAATCTTCATGTTGAGTGTCTAGTCCATCATCAATTATAGCAACTCGTACACCTTCTCCAGTATATGTTTGTAAAAGGTTTTTTACATTTATGTGTGCATTTTCATTTATTGCATTTTGAGAATAAAACATGTCATTTTTATTTAAATACCATTGTTGGTAGTACAAAGGTTCTTGGATGTTGGATACGGATGAAGTATTATCCTTGCTATTACATCCAATTAAAAAGATTGATATTAGATATATGTAAATGTTTTTCAATATTTATCTCATCATTCTTTTTTTTATAAAATCTGGATGAGCATAGAGAATAGTATTTTTTTCATTGAGTTTATTCGCAATGTTAATTGTAAGGTTTTTATCCATAGTCTTTAGTAAATATAGATCTTTACTAAGCTCTTTCTCAATACTAAGATTGAATTCATCGAGATAGATGATTAATGTTTTTTTATTTTTTGTCTTAACAATAAGCTTATCTGTAATACCTAATTCAATTCCATACTCATTAACATAGTAATCTATATTTGTAGTGGCTCTTGATACAACTTTTTTTAAGCTCAAGCCTACTTTTTTGTTGTTTTTGTAATAATAAGTATTACCAAATACCTGTAGAACAGAGACAAATAAGATACAAATGATAACTGTTTTTTTCATACTAATCCTTATGAGTTCTTTTAGACTTAATTTATATCGAAATGTTTTTCTAAATCTATTATATTTAATAAAACAGGTACGACTAGGAGCGAAGCTATAACTGCTGCTACGGTACCAAAAATCAGAGAAACACCAAGTCCACCAAAAACAGCATCTCCAGCTAAAAGAGTTGAAGCTAACATAATTGCTACAGCAGTTAAGAAGATAGGTTTTGCACGAGTTGCAGCTGAATGTGCAATAGCAGAAGCTTGATCCATACCTTTATTAATCATGAGTGATTTTGTATAGTCTATAAGTAGTAGAGAATTACGTGAGCTAATCCCGATAAGGGCAATAAACCCTATAAGTGATGTCGCCGTTAAAAAGAAAGTTTCTACTGTAAACAGATCCATAACAAAATGACCAACAATTACACCAATTATAGAGAGAAAAGAGCCTAATAGAATTATGCCACTTATCGCATAACTTTTATAATAGACTACCATAAGTAAAAATATAAGCACAAGGGCAGCAATAAACGCAGCTCCTAGTTCAACAAAAGTATCGAGTGTAACTTCCATCTCTCCATCCCAAATGAGCTTATAAACTTTACCACTCTCTTTATCCGTGAGTTGTAAATTAAAAAGCCCAATTTTTTTGATCTTATAAGTATCGCTAAAGTTCTCAAGTATAGTCTCTCTAGCATCCATAAGAGGGTAAACTTGAGAAACCATATCTGTCTCAGCCATAACATTACTCATCATATGGAGGTTTTTAGAGAGTATCATAGGATGTGATTTCTCAGCTATAACACTTACTAACTCAGTCAAAGGAATCATAATTCCCTGTGTATTCATTAGTTTAAGAGCACCGAGTTTTACTTTGATGGCATTTAAATCTTTTCTTGTAAAACTTTTAGACTCTTTGGAGAGTGAGAGGTAAATAGGTACTTGGTCATTGTAAAGCTCAGAGTTTTTTACAGCA
The DNA here is from genome assembly GCF_029215985.1 of Sulfurimonas sp. SAG-AH-194-C21. Lineage (GTDB taxonomy): Bacteria > Campylobacterota > Campylobacteria > Campylobacterales > Sulfurimonadaceae > Sulfurimonas. The sequence continues at coordinate 42,286 of NZ_JAEMVC010000014.1, read as the reverse complement.
ATCTGCATCCCCTCAAAAGCAAGATAAATAATATTGTTTAACTGCTCTATATCTACACCTGAACGAACTATTTTTGTATTGTTAACTACTATTTTGAAGGTATCAAAAATATCATCTTGCATAATATCTATATCTACTAAACCATCTGTATGGTGAAAAACATCTGAAACTCTAGAAGAGAGTTTACGAATACCTTCTGCATTGTCTCCATAAATTTCAGCAACTATTGCAGCCATAGTTGGTGGTCCTGCTGGTGGTTCTACAAAAGAAATTTTTGTTCCCTTATAAAGGCTTTGACATTGTGATTGTACTATTGGACGGAGGCGTTGTACCATGAGGTATGATGGTTCATCTCTGTGGTGCTTTTTAGTGAGGTTAAGGACTAATTCGGCTACATTTTCACTATTTTTAAACTGACTTCCTTTGATAAGTCCTGCAAAATCAAGAGGAGATCCCATCCCTAAGAACACTTCAAGGTCTCGAAGCTCTTTTTCTTGTGTCAAGATAGCACTTACACATGATGTTACTTCTTGCGTTTGAGAGATTGAGCTTCCTGTAGCAAGTGTAACATAGATATTAAACGTATCGTTATTCTTTCCAGGCAACATTTTTGCTAAAACCATTTTACTAGGTGCTATCATCAAAATAGAGAGGACAAACGCTATAAGTGTAACTATCAGAATTAACTTTCTTTGCGAAGAACTCTGTATAGCCTTATGTATAAAATTCTCGAACTTTTTAAACATTATTCTTCTCCTTTATCTGAATGGTCGGGTCTCTTGAGCATGCGTACTGCTAAATAAGGTGTAAATATATATGCAACAAATAGTGAAGCTATAAGTGCTACGGGAACATTAGCTGGAATAGGTTTCATAAACTGACCCATCATTTGACCAACAAACGCCATCGGAACCATGGTCAGAATAATCGCAAGTGTTGCTATATTAGTCGGTGCACCTATCTCATCCGTTGCTTTTATCATTAGCTCAGTTGGCGTCTCATGTGCTGATTCTTTTGAGTGGTAATGTCTGTGAATATTCTCGATTACAATAATCGCAGCATCAACGAGTAAACCAAGAGAGAGTAAAAAAGCAAAGAGTGTAATTCGGTTGATAGTTTGTCCAGATAAATACGCTACAAACAGAGTGATAGCTAAAATGGCCGGAACTGTAAAAGTAACTATAAGAGACTCTCTCCATCCTAAAACAAAAGCGAGTAATATCGCAATGATTACAATTGAGAGGACTAGGTGATAGACAAGTTCGTTGACTGCTTCATCTGCTCTCTCTCCATCATTTCGAGTAATTACATAATGGATACCATTTTTTTCTAAGAGTTCTTTATACATTAGAAGTTCTTTTTTTACTTCGTCTGCAATGATAACTGCATTTGTACCTTGTAGTTTTGAAACACTCAGTGTTATCTGCTCTTTAAAAGATGAAAACTCTCCATTTTTATCTCTTACTTTTATCAGTGCTTTTTTAAAATTTTGGATGTCATAACTATCACTAACCTTTGCAACTTGAGAGAGATAAATGACAGAACCCATATACTGTGCTACGATAATATTATTTATATCCTTAATACTATCAAGGGCATTTTTTACACCAAGAATAACAATTTTGTTATCTTTACTTGTGTTTTTTGTTGCAGGGACATTATATGCAAGTGATGCAACCGCTTTTTTAATCTGACCCATAGATAGATTATATCCTGAGAGTTTATTGAGGTCTACTTCTATGTTAAACTGATGTTTCGAACCACCTTTAAGCTCTGTGACTGCAACATTTTCAAGTCCATTTATATGATGTTGTATTTTTTTAACACTGTCGTAAAGTTCTGTCTTACTCATCTTTTCATTATCAGCATAAAAAGCAATAGAGACTATGGGAATATCAACATCTATATCAAGAGGTTTAATGATAGGCTTCATCGCGCCACTTGGAAATATATCTGCATTTTGCATGATTTTATCGTATATCTTGAGGTTAGCTCCCTCTTTAGCTTCTCCAATGAAAAAAGCTGCGTTTACTATACCTACATTATCCATTGCACGACCGTAAATATGCTCGACCCCTTTAACCTCTTTAAGTTTTCGCTCTAAAGGATTGACAATAATCTTTTGTATCTCTTTAGCACTAGCACCGGGTAGGGCAATAATAACAGTAGAACCACTCACAACCATTTGGGGATTCTCTTCTCTTGGCATGATTTCAAGAGAGAGATAACCAATAGCTAAGATAAATAACCCAAGTGTAAGTGTCAGTGGACTATGTATAAATGTTTTGGCAATTTTTCCAGCATAATCTGTTGGTATAAAGTTTATATCCTTCATGAATTTTCCTTTAGTTGATGCTGATAGTCGCATACATCCCAGGATATATAGACTTAGAATTTGTCTTAAATGAGACTTTTATCTTAAAGGTATGTGTCATAGGATTTGAGTTTGGGATAATGGCAGAAACTTTACCAATTGCTTTGAGTTTTAACGATGGTATCTCTATGATAACTTTTTTTCCATGAGAAATAAGTGCAAGGTTACTCTCTGGAATTTCTGCACTGATTTTTAGTTCACTGAGGTCGGAGAGAACAATAGCCGGCATACCAGGCATAGCCATCTCGCCGACTTTTATATTTTTAGCGACAATTACACCATTGTTTGGTGCTTTGACATTTAAGTATTTGTATTGGTTTTGTACTTCTTGAAGTCTTGCCTTAGCAATACTAATCATATCTTGAAGATTGAGTGCTGCGAGTTCAAGGTTTTCTACTTCGTACTTTGAAACCATATCTTTTTGTAAAAGTCTTTTATATCTATCAAGGTTGAGTTTTAGGTTTGTATATTGATTTTGGTACATTTGTAGACTTAGTTCACTCTGACGAGTAGCTGAATCAATCTCTCGTGAATCAATAGTGTAGAGAATTTGGTTTTTCTTAACCTGTTCACCTTCACTAACATATACATTTGTTACAAAGCCCATAAAACGGCTTGTTATCATCTTTTGGTTATCGGAGATAACACTTCCTGAGAGCGTAAGTGTTTCGGCTACGAGTGAGAGTGTTAGTGCTAATATAAGTAAAACTTTGTTCATTTTAATATCCCTTTGTATTTGCTAGTTTTTTTAAAGCAAAGATTTTTTCATTTCGTCTATTTTTTGCTGTTTGTAATTGTAGTATTTTTTCTATCTGTTGTGATTGTTTGATTATAACATCATTCATTGATGAGAGTTTCTCTCTGTAACGTCCTTCATAGTTTTTGTAGATGGCATCTGCAAGCTCTAACTCTTGCGTTAAAGATTTTATCTCTTCATCTACACTTTTAATTTGTGTTCGTATTTTTGCAACTTGTAGTTTAACACCATTTTTTGCAAGAGTTACTTGTGAGCGCATTTTTAAAAGTTCTAGTTTTGATTTCTGGATTTTAGAGCCATCACTTCCCCCATTAAAAATATTCCATGTGAGCCGTGCACCTACTGTATAAGCTTGATGTTTAGCCGCATCTTCTAAAAATGTATCATCAGCCGTTGCAACTTCTCCAAATGCCCCAACTGTAGGATAGTAGGCTGCTTCATCTACTGAGAGCATATCTTTTCTGATGAGTAAACCTGTGGAGGCTTTTTGAATATCAAGATTAGATGAAATAATATTTTCATCACTTAAAAGAGGCATTGATATCTCGGAACTTGGTACGATTATATGTGAGATTTTTTGGTTGAGTAAAAAGCTAATATAGTGATATAAAAGTACCTTATTTGAATTCATCTGGATAAGGAGTCGTTGAACATTTCCTTTTTTTGATTTTACTTCTAAAAGGTCTACTTTTTTTGCATACCCAACATCTATCATACTTTGAGTCGTATTTTGTAGTGTTTGGATATTATTGAGTATAGTAGATAAGTTTGTAATTGAGTTGTTGAGTAGGGCCATGTTATAATACGATTTTCTAAGTTCAAATATTTTTACATTTATAAGTTCTTGTTTTTTAAGTGATTTCATTCTTGTCATAGAGTGCATTATGTCACTGTAGGAGCTAAGTGCAAAACCTGTAAATAATGGAACTTCATAACGGAGTTTACTTTGAAAAAAGTTTCTATCATTTGGATAATTTAAATCAGCTGGTTGTACATTTAATATGTTTGGGTTAGTAGTACTAAACTCACTAAAACCAAAATCCCCAAAAGTAGCTTCACGCGATGTGAGTTTAAAACCAAAAACATTTCCAGCATCATTACTGCGTGCAGCATCTTGAATAAAGTCTAGTTTACCCCAGGCTTTGCCTGAAACACTTTGTTCTTCTTGTTGTGCTATCTCTACATCAAGAGTAGCAGCTTTTATTTCCAAGTTTTTAGTTTGGAGAATTTGTATAGCTTCATTTAATGTAGGTCCATTTATTGAGGCCATAAGTAATTGTTGTATGAGCATAAAAATGAGTACTATCTTCATTTGAATTCCTTGTTAATATATTAAGATGAGATTATAACTTATATTTTCTATTCTTATATAATACATTCCAATTGTAAAATTAATGTTAAGATATAATTTATATTGGATACATGGTCGCTTACATTAACACTAATTTTACAATCAAAATGTATAATCCGAGCATGAAAATATTATTTATTATAACTATTCTTTTCTTTAGTCTTAATGCTAAAGAGTTTAGCAATGACCTACAATTTGAATCATCACCATATCTACTTTCACATAAAAATAATCCAGTAAATTGGATGCCTTGGGGTGATAAGGCTTTTGCTAAAGCTAAACGAGAAAATAAAGCTATATTTTTGTCACTTGGATACTCAACATGTCACTGGTGCCATGTGATGGAAGAAGAGTCATTTTCCAAAGAAAAACTCGCAAAAATATTTAATAAATATTTTGTCTGTATTAAAGTTGACCGTGAAGAGATGCCACACCTCGATACACTCTATCAAGAAGTGTACCTTAAGATGAAGCATCACTCCGGAGGTTGGCCACTGAGTATGTTTATGACACCTAAAAAAGAAGTGTTTTTTGCTGCTACATATATACCTGCACATAAGCAATCTTACTCGGAGGGTTTAGATACTCTTTTAGAAAAATTAGGAACTATGTACAAAAGAAATGATGCAGCGTTTAGAGAAGAGTTAGCTGCCACCCAAAAAGTTATAAATGCAGAAGTTGTATATGAGATGCCAGAGGATACTGATATCTCGGTAGAGACTCTGAGTGAGTCTTTTAAAGAAAATTTTGATGAGATATATAGTGGTTTTGGACATGGACGAAAGTTTCCAGAGGCATCGAAACTCTCTTTGATGATGGATTTAGCTGAAATAAACAGTGATGAAGAATTAAATGATTATGCTTATGAGATGCTAGATATTATGGCATTACGAGGTCTATACGATCAAGTAGAAGGTGGTTTTTTTCGCTATACAGTAGATGCAGCATGGGAGATACCTCATTATGAGAAAATGCTCTATGATCAAGCTGAACTTATTCCTCTTTATGTAAGAGCATATCTCAAAACTGGTAAAAAACTCTACAAAGATGTAGTAAATGAAACCATCGCGATGCTCGATGCACACTATGTTAAAGATGACTTATATTACTCTGCAAGTGATGCCGATACAAACCATGAAGAGGGTGCTTATTTTGTATTTTCAAAAAAAGAGTTAAAGGGAAGTGGAGTAAAGTATGTAGAAAACTTTGAAGGTAAAATGCATTTAAATATTTATGAAGAGCAAAGACCTGAAAATTTTACAAAGATGAGAAAAACACTTCTTAAAGTACGTTCAAAAAGAGAGTATCCTTTTATAGACAAGAAGATAAACACTGCATGGAACTCTTTGATGATTGAAGCACTTTATAGTGCATCCATCATTGATGAAAAGTATAAGAAAAAAGCAGATAAAACATTGAAGGCTTTAACAGACTTAATGTTTAAAAATTATGACCTGTACCATCAAACTATTATAGGAATCGAGCCAAAACAAAAAGGTCTTTTAGAAGACTATAGTTTTTTTATAGGGGCACTTATAGCTGGATATGAAATAGACTATGATAAAAATAAACTAGATTTTGCTGAGTATCTTCTCAATCATGCAAATTCAAAGTTTTATAAAAAGGTATCTGGTATCTAAGTGATGATGCACTACAGATAAAAGCAGGACTTATAGATAAGTACTATGCTTCACCACTCTCTAAAATGCTGCAAAACATCATAAATATTGCATCACTTAAGGCTTCCTTTCGTTATGAAAAACTAGCCATAGCAACACTTGAACTCCAAGAAGATGCACTTAAGTTTAAACAATCAGATGCACCTGCTTTAGCTAAAGCTTATCTTATGCAGAAGTTAAAAGTAACAACCTTAAAAAGTAAAAAGAAAAACTTAGTTAAAAATAGAATAGAGATACAAAAAATTACTTATCCATATGTACTTACAAAAGAAGAGAAGTATGATGACTACTTAGCCTGTACTATTAGACTCTGCTTTTCTAAAGATAAAAACTTAAAAAGTGTTATCGAAGCTATAAATTCAAAAAGAAGATGGTAAAATAGCATAAACAGTTTTAAAGGCAAAAACATAAATATGCAAATGGTAGTAGACTCTCTGAGAAAAAAAGGAAAAATTTATAAAAAAATGCTAGAAATAGCTCCCAAAGAATTGGGTATAAGAAACAAGATAAAAATCTATAAAGCAACAGATATAAAAGGTTACTTTTGGGCTATTTTTGCAGTGAGTCAAAAAAGTAGAATTTTAATGAAAGATGTACATAAGTTTCAAGAAATTTATGGAAAACTTTCACTTTTTTGTGATCATAATTTTAAACATAAGATTATCTTTATCGATGCTCCTTTATGCTCAAAAGCAGCGGCTGCATTTAAAGAAGCAGGCTGGAAGATTCAGTAATGCTTTTGTGTGACATTGGAAATACTTCCTATCACTTTTTAGATGGAGAGAGAGATTATAAAAAAGATGTAGATACTTTTGATGCTTCGAGTATAGTAGAAAAAGTCTATTATATCTGTGTGAACTCTGAAGTAAACGCAGTACTTGAAAGTCTAAATAATTGGATTGATATATCTTTGTTTATAGATAAAAGTCAGTATTATAAAACTATGGGAATTGACCGTATTGTTGCAGTTGAAGCTTTAAGTGATGCTGTGATTGTTGACGCTGGCAGTGCTATTACTGTGGATGTTGTAAAAAATTCTCATTTTCTTGGTGGTTTTATCTATCCTGGTGTAGAGGCGATGCAAAAAACATATATAAATATTTCACCTGCTCTTGATTATTCATTTAACTTTGACCTAGACTTAGATATAATGCCGAAAAATTCACAAGACGCCATAAGTTATGGTTTTTTGAAAACACTTTACTCTGAAGTGATAAGACACAAACTTCTGGTTGTGCTCACTGGTGGTAATGCAAAAGAGTTACAAAAAATATTTAAAGATGCCAAGGTAGATGAGCGACTCATTTTTAATGGTATGAAACAGATAATAAAAAAGGCTAAACTATGCTAACAGTTGCACTTCCAAAAGGTCGTATCGCTAAAGAGACACTAGAAATATTTGAAACACTCTTTGGAGATGGTTTTAAGTTTGATGATAGAAAACTCATTTTAGAGACTCCTAACTTTCGTTTTTTGCTTGTTCGTAACCAAGATGTAGCGACATATGTATTTCATCAAGCAGCTGATATCGGTGTTGTTGGTCTAGACACTTTAGAAGAACAAGGTCTTGATGTTGTTCGTTTACTTGACTTACAACGTGGCGTTTGTAAAGTATCTATTGGTATGAAAGTAGGTGAAAAACTTGACCTTACTAAGCCTGAATTAAAAGTGGCTTCTAAAATGGTAAACATCACTAAACGCTACTTTGAAGAAAGAGCTGTGAGTGTTGAGATTATTAAACTGAATGGTTCAGTTGAACTTGCACCTCTTATAGGTCTTGCAGATATGATCGTTGATGTAGTTGAGACGGGTGCTACGATGAAGCAAAATGGTCTTGAAGTGGTTCAAGATATCATGACAAGTTCGACATACTTAATCGCCAATAAAAATTCTTATATCGCTAAAAAAGATGAAGTTTTAGATATTTATGAAAAAATTAATGCTGTTATAAAAGCTGAAAATGACTAACTTAGACCTCTATGCAAAAGCTGAACACCTTTTAGGAATAGAAGAAGCAACAGAAGCACTTTATGACCTGTATCGTTCAGAACTTGATGGCAAGGATGTAAAAACACTTCTTGATGTAGGTTGTGGTCGTGGTGGCTTTATGCAACGTATGATAAGTGATGGTGTGAAATGCAAGGGTGTTGACCTGAGTGGCGTTATGGTTGAAGAATGCAAAGCACAAGGTCTTGATGCTGAGTGTATAAATGCAGTAGATGTTGAGGGTAAATACGATGCTATTGTAAGTATCTTTGATGTACTTAATTTTATGGATAATGAAACTCTTATTACTTTTTTAAATGCTATGGCAGATAAACTCAATGATGGTGGCGTTTTGATAGCAGATATTAACACTTTATATGGTTTTTCTGATGTTGCTGAGGGAACTATGAGTAAAGATAGGGATAATGAATTTTTATGTGTGGATGCAATATTTCAAAATGAAAAGTTAGATACTCAATTTACTCTGTTTGAAAAGAATAAAGATGGCTCATTTACGAAACATCAAGACTCAATTATTCAATATTTTCACAAGATTAAAACTTTTCAAAAATTAGAGAAGTTAAAACTTGTTGAGAAACAAACTTTCTCGCTTTATGACACAGAAGATAAGACACTTCTTATCTTCAAAAAGAAGTAGCGTTTAGTCTATAAACTCAACTACATCTTCTACTGGCAGTCTTAATTGAGTTGACTGCTCATTTAGTCTATACCCAAATGGTAAAACAACAGAAAGTTGATACTTTGTAGTATCTAGCCCTAAAATTTCCTCAACTTTTTCTTTCTCAAAACCTTCAATAGGACAAGAATCAATACCTAAAGTAGCACCGCAGGTCATCATATTTGCAGCAGCGATAAAAGTCTGTCTTGCACTCCAAGAGTAGATGTTCTCATCGCTAGAAAGTACTTTTTCTAAGTGAGAAGCATAAAGACCAAGATAAAAATCAAGCTTATCTTGTGGCATATCACGACGAGAAAAGCGTTTCTTCACTTCTCCACTCTCAGGTTTGAGAGAATCTATACCCGCTAAAACTATAACTAAATGTGAACAAGAGGTGACTTGAACTTGATCCCAACAAGCAGGTCGTAGTTTTGCTTTTAAATCTTCATTTGTTATGACAAGAAATTTCCAAGCCTCCATACCAAAAGAAGAGGGTGATGTTCTTCCTGCTTCAAGAATTTTAAGCATATCTTCTTTACTTATCTTTTGACTCTCATCAAATACTTTACAAGCATGACGAAATGCCATTGCTTCTTGAAATGTTTTTTCTTGACTCATTATATTTTCCTTTTATGTAGTAGTATAGCACTCTTTACCGCGTTTATGTAAGAAAGAGTCTTTGCTTGACCCTTATAAGCTATGTCAAACGCAGTGCCATGGTCTACAGAAGTTCTTACTATTGGTAGATTTAAAGAGATGTTTACACTCTCATCAAAGTGCAGAGCTTTAAGCGGTCCAAGTCCTTGGTCGTGATACATAGCTACAAAATAGTTAAAATCTTTACGAAAGTGAGGTGTAAACGCAACATCTGGAACTATAGGTCCGAAAAATTGTTCCCATCCAAGTTGTTTATTTACACTTTTTATAGCTTTTAAAATGCGCATATCTTCATGCCCTAAAACACCATTATCTCCTGCATGAGGATTTATTCCAAGAACTGCCACTTTCTCTTGTGGAATTTCTCTTTGAAGGTTGAGTAAAAACTGCTTAAGCATCTTGTACTTTACTACTTTTGTAACATCTCTTAGAGGGATATGCTCAGTAACAAGAGCAACAAACATCTCAGGACATCCAAGCATCATAATGGCATTTGCATCAAAGTGTTGGCGAAGGAGGTCAGTGTGGCCTTTATACTCTAATCCAGCCATCATCCAAGCTTCTTTATGAATAGGCATCGTCACAACGCCATCTGCTTTTTTTTCTTCACACAGTTTGATACCTGCCATAAAAGAGTCATAAGAGTAACGACCAGACTTGGCGTTTACTACTCCTGCTTGTATGTTAAACGAACCTTCTACCTTTTGAAGTGTAAAGTCTTCAGCAACAGTTACATTTAAAAGTTTTGCAGACTGCTCAAGTAGCTCTGTATTTATGCAGTAGATAGGTTTACAGAGTTTACTTATCTCAGCATGAGATTTCAAAGCTATCTCTATCCCTACACCATTAAGGTCACCAACACTTATAGCTATTGTCTTCATTTTTTACCTTCTAATATCTTTTTAGCATTTAAGCTAGTTACAACTTTCTTACCTGTTTTAGCTTCAAGTTCTTCTTTTGCTATTTTAGCAACATTTCCACCTTGTTTAGCAACTGTTTTGTTTTCTTGAAGATTTTGTGGATTTGTAGCTTGGGATATATCTTTTGTAGAAGCTTCGGCTAACATATTTAAAATGAGTTCTGTATTTGTCATGTTGTCTCGTAGGTTTTCTTTTTTTAGTCCCTTAAGAACTTTATACTCTTTTGTCGTTTTATCTGCCCAAGTTTTTGTGATGATGTCTGTTAAGGTTGCAAACTCAAGACCTTCTTTTACTCCTCTTTCTCGCCATTCATCTGTGAGCTCTTTTCTGATTTCTATACTTTTTAATCTTTGGTTTATCCAGTTTTGAGAATACCCAAGTTCTAAGTACTGTTCTAGTGCTCTATCTATAGTGAGTTCAGGGTCTTGCATCTCATCAAGTCGCTCTTTGGCTAAAGTTGCTAACCAAAGCTTGAATGGCTCTGCTTTTGGTGAGGGTATGGACTGAATCAGTCTAAAAAGTTGCTCCGTACTAGCTACATCTGTAAATCTCATCTTTGAGTCAGAAGCTTTCATTTTCAACTGTCCGATATTCTCGGACACTTCGCTACCTTCTTTTTTTAACTTTGCTTTTAAATCGCTCCAATACTTTCTAGGTCTATCAGTTCCAGTTAAAATTTCAATAACATCAACAATACAAATATACCAATCTTCTTTATCTTCATCCCAAACAGTACGGACATTTTTTTCTTCAAATATTTTAATAGTATTTTCTTGTTTCATCTCATCAATCCTTGAAAATTTTGACCTATCATAATGTAAATAAGTCTCTTTTCTTAAATATATGGCATTTTGCCATATTTTTTTATTTTCTCTCGTTACCATGCTCTCTATGGTAAGGCATATATATTTATATAGCTTGTTTATCTTGTGGTGAGTTGCTTTGTCTGCATTCCCACGGATACCGTGAGAACAGATGACAAAGAAGAAAGTTATATTTTTCTAAAATTCATTTTTTTCTTGTTTAAAGATTCATAAAATTTAGAATAATATAACTCTTCAGGTTCATTATTCAATGCAATATCATATATTAATTGAAGCATAATAATTTGCATACTTGTTGTCTCTTCTATCTTAATTTCTTTATTATCATAATCTGGATTTAAAGGTATCTCAAATTCTATTATCCATTGTTTTTCTAACCTACTAAATAAATCAGCCAATAATTTCATATTTTCCACATTGAAATTAATATTACTATCAATTAGAAAATTTTGAAATTCATGTGTTAAATCATTTCTGTATTCTCTTAGAATATTATATGTCTTTTCGTCTTCAACATTCAAAACATTCATGCTTATCAACCATCTTAAAGATGCTGTAATATAGTGAGTTTTTTCTTTTTTACTTACTAATGACAAAACTGATTTTTCATATTCTTCTTTATATTTTTTATCTTTTCCTATGTATTTTACCTCATAAAAATCATCAACCATAGTTTCAATCTTATCTTTTAGCAATTCAAATGTCATAATATACAAAGAAATTGAAATTAAGTTATCTTTTAAAATACTTGGATTAAGAATCTTTTCCCAAGATTCATTTATTTTGAAAGTTTCATCACTTGAATTGTTATCCATTTAAATACCCTCAACAATTTTAATCTCATCATCGCTAAGTCCATACAGTTCATAAACCATTTTATCTATCTCTTTATCAGTTGTGTTTATCTGCGTTTGTATCTCTTGGACTGCTTTTGCATCGTTTTCAAAGAGTGAACGCCACTCATTTTTGAAGTTACGTTCTTCTAGTTTATCAGCAAATTTGAGTTTTTTTGCTTTTTTATACTCTTTGACAAAGCCATCAAAATCCAACTGCTCAAAGTTTTGGAGTTTTTTAGGGATTTTTTCTAGGGCTAACTCTTGGATGAAGTTTTGTTTTGTTTCTTGGAGGGTTTTTGTTAGTGAAAGCATTAAATCTGCTTTTTCAATAAATGGTTCTTGCTTTGATTCTATAATCTTAGGTAGCATAAAATTACGAAAATCATTTAAACTAAATGCAGGAAAATCATCTCTTTGCAATGAAGTGTTAAAATTAATTTGGATAAAACTAAATAGTTTGCTATTCAAAATTGACAAAATATATAAATAATTATACTCTGGTTTTAAATCATAAATAGCATATAAGTTTTTTTTAAAAGCTACCTCCTCATTCAAGTATGTTATATTCATTCTAAATTGTCTGCTCATTAATTGTCTTGCAAGTAACTTTTCAGTTTTATATATTGTAATATCTTTATTTTCTCTTAATTTTGAGTATTCAATAAATGATGTTGATTTACTTTGTTCAATTTTATATCTAAAAACCTGTTCTTCAAACCATCTTAATTTATTTATTTTTGTAATAACAGGAGATTTTTCATAATCTTTTGGTGGCAAACAACCTCTATTAATTAATGCTATTTCTCTAAGTTTAATATTTTGTGTTGAAAATAAAACTTTTTCACCAATATCTAGTAAGTCTTTATTTAAAAAAATCTTCTTATATTTTAACCACTCACTATTTGGAAATTTAATAAATTCATCTACATTAATCTCATTTTGATAATTTCTAATGTCATATTTATAACATTTTGTTTGAAATTCTCTACTACTTTTTGAGACTAAGACAATAGAAGTATCTATATAAGCTTCAAATATATTATATGGCAATTGAATAATTTCTGCTAAATTATATTCTTCAATTAAATTTGTTCTAAAGTCTAAAAAGTTATCTCCTGAAAACCAAGTATTTGGGATAATAAATCCTAATTTTCCATTTTGTTTTAATATTTTGAGTGATAATTCAATAAAAGCAACATATGTATTATAATTTCCTTTAACATATTTGTAATCTTTAAGAGTTTCAGGATTCAAAACTACATACGGAGGGTTCCCAATAACAACATCAAAACTTCCTTCATCAAAAGGCATATCTAAAAGTGAGTTGGCACAAAGAATTTTATCCGCTAACTTAGTAAGCTCTCTCCCCTTAACAGCAGTTCTAAGCCAAAGTGAAAGTTTTGCTATCTCTACTGCATCTTCGTTGATGTCAACACCATAAAGGTTGTTCTCTAAGATGCTCTTTTCTATCTCGTAGTAGGCGGTTATGTCGCCCATGATGACTAAATCTTTTTGGAGTGACTGATGCTCATGTATGAGAAAATCTAGGGCTTGGTTTAGAAACGCACCACTTCCACATGCTGGGTCTAAAATCTTAAGGTTTAGGAGCCAGTTTCTGTATATTTCTAAATTATCTTTAAGTATCTGCTCTTTTTTTGTCGGTTTTTTAGGGTTCTTTGGTGAGACTAAAGACTCACTTCCTATGTTTAACTCACTGCGTTTATCTTCACAGAGTTTTCCTAAAGTGTTTTGCACGATGTACTTTGTAATGTACTCAGGAGTGTAAAAAACACCATCTTTCTTGCGTTTAGACTTTTTTATGTCAAAGTCAGTCTCGTTTATACTCGCGTTTATCTCTTCTAAGTCCGTTAAAGACTGCTCGAAAATATGCCCTAAAATGTTTACACCAACATCACTCATAAAGTCATAGTCACTCAGTGCTTGTGCTTCTAAGTCAAGTATATCGTCATCTATGATGAGAGAGTCTAGTTCACTGTCTAGTGCAAAAAGTCCACCGTTATACTTTGGAATGTTTAGCTTTTCATTTCCTGCGTTTATGGCGTCAAAGTAGAGTTTGTAGTAGTCGTACATACTTCTATCGCCAAACCCATCACCACTATGGCGTTCACGTATCTCTTTGATGGTATTTGCTGTGAGTAGCCCTCTGTCTTCTGCAAAAAGTATGAAGATAACTCTGTCGCAGAGTTTTTGTGTTAAACGCAGTAGTTTTGCTTTATCAATCTCGTTGTTCTTGACTAGGTTTTCAAAAAGGTGTGTTCTAAAGAGTGAAAAATCTCTGTAAAGATTTTTAGATATATCTAACTCAAATGTAGCCGATTTTTCTTTTAGTTTTAAGGGAATATCAGCTTTGATACTCTCATAAGAGAGCAATAAGTGCAGTTTTTTAAATGCTTCATAATCAAGACTAAAAAGTGAAAACTTCTCATAAACAGTTTTTTTGTCTATGTATAAACGCAGCTCATCAAAGTTTGAGATGATGATGTACTTTGAGTTGGAGTGTGAGTTGTGGTAGTTAAAAGCTTGCGCTTCTATCTTGTCGAGGTTTTTTGTATCTTGGGCTTTGAGTTCTATGATACCGATGACTTTTTCATCGACATAGATAACGCCATCAGCTTTTTTACCATCAGTTTCGTTTTTCTTTTCGCGTTCAAGGTTGAAGTTACTTGGGTTGGTGCTATCAAGAGTGTAGCCTAAACAGTTCTCAAAGATGTCTTTTAAAAAACCATCTTGGTACTTTTCTTCTTTGACTGTTTTTATAAAGTCGATTTTGGCTAGATACTTCTGATACTCAGCCCACCTAAGAGCTACTTTACTCTCATCTTGACTTGCATTTTTTAAAACTGATTTTTGAAACATTTTATCTCTTGATGTTGGTATTTAACGAGTCGTAAGTTTTTTCATCTCTTTAACAGCCTCACTTAAACCAGTAAACACACTTCTAGCTATGATACTTTGACCGATGTTCAACTCAGTGATTTCATTTATATTCATCATCTCATGAACATTATGATAGTTTAGTCCATGTCCTGCTGCTACTTGGAGACCTATTGTTTTTGCATGAGTTGCTGCTGCTTGTATTTGCTCTAACGATTCTTCAAGTCTTTGACTTAACTCGTAGCGTGGGAGTTCTAACTCTTTAACAGAGTGGTTTGAGTGTGATAGGTTTGAGTTGAGCATGGCCCAAAGGTTAGCAAAAAGTCCAGTGTGAAGTTCTACCATTTCAGCACCAAGTTCCTTACTCTTATCCATAGCTTCTATAGTTGGGTCAACAAAAAGAGATACAGGAATGATACTATCATGGAGTTGCTCTATGGCAAAACGAATCTCATCTTCGTACTTAAAAACATCAAGTCCACCCTCAGTTGTCACCTCTTCGCGTTTTTCAGGAACAAGAGTCGCACGGTGGGGTTTTACACTGGATACGATGTTTAAAATCTCTTTATTTATAGAACATTCTAAATTTACAGGCACTTTACTACATGCCATAATATTTTCTACATCTTTATCTTGAATATGGCGTCTATCTTCTCTCAAATGAATAGTTATTTGATCAGCACCTGCCTCACAAGCAACATAAAGTGCTTGGAGTATGTCAGGGTCATTTACACGTCTAGCTTCGCGAAGAACCGCTACATGGTCTATGTTTACACCTAAAGTCATTATATCCATTTACTTAGCACCTATACTTTTATAAAACTCTGTGTACTCTTCTTCTAGGGTAGCACTCATAACTTCTTTACCGATATGAACTTCAACAGTCGTTTTTTCTTCATACGGAGCATTTTCAAAGATCTTTTCATTTTTCCCTGTGATATAGATAGGAATGATTTTGAGCTTGTTTGCTTTTGCTATTTTACTTGCACCACTTTGAAAATTTGTGATACCTTTACCCTTAAAGCGCTCACCCTCAGGAAACATGTAAAGGTTCATATTGTCAACTTTTTTAAATGTTTTTTTGATATTTTTAAAAAAGCTTAAAAGGCCGCGTTTGTTGTCAAGATCTACACTTATACAACCACTATACTCAAAAAACTTACCATAAATTGCAGATTCAAATAGCTCTTGTTTTGCTATCCAAGCACCATTTTGATTCTTTTTTGCAAAAATAGATTCCATAACCATTATGTCAAGAAGAGAACGATGATTTATTGCATAAAGGATTCTATTTTCATCTGGAAGTGAACCGTGAACGATAACATCAATATTTAAAAAGTTTAAAACTTCTTTAGAATAATTTTGACGCTCTTTTGAGAGTTCTTCGTATGCTGGTTTTAGAGTGATGAAGGGATGAAAGAAAGTTTTTTTGAATATTTGAACATATTTGAGGCCAAGCTCAACCATAAATATAAATTTACCAATGTTTTTAAGACCGAAATTTTTTAGCATATAATACCTTTTAATAAAGGTAGATTATAGCTAAAAACAGTAACAAATTATTATTTTACCTTACCACTTCTGTAACCAGGGTGTTGGTAATCAGGTTTTTCACATCCTGCTAGTACACTCATAGTCGCAAGTGCGATGATTGTTGTAATTATCAAAGTTTTCATATTTTCTCCTCTATTAGTTTTTTTTCAAAGTCATTTCAGATTCCATAATTTTTATCTCATTATTTGCAAAGATACGAATTTTATCATCTGCTTTAAGCTTTTTCATACTGATTTTATCAGGATAATCAATATGTGTCAAGATATGCTTTATAGTATTTATTCGAGCTTTTTTCTTGTCGTCAGAACGGATGACAGTCCAAGGTGCATGATCGGTATGCGAAGCAAGTAACATAGAATATTTTGCTATGGTGTACTTATCCCATAAGGCTTGAGATTTTTCATCTACAGGAGAGAGCTTGTACTGTTTAAGGGGGTCAGTGCGGCGTTTATCAAATCGTCTTTTTTGCTCATCTTTACTTACAGAAAAGTAAAACTTAAAGATAATGATATCGGAGTTTATAAGCATCTTTTCAAACTCTGGAACTTCATGCAAAAATTCTTTATGCTCTTCTTGGGTACAAAAGTCCATAACAGGCTCAACGCCACCACGGTTATACCAACTTCTATCAAAAAGTACTATTTCACCTGCGGCTGGTAAAAACTGTGTATATCTTTGAAAGTACCACTGAGAGCGTTCTACATCACTAGGTTTATCAAGGGCTACAACTCTTGCACCACGAGGATTAAGATGCTCAGTAATTCGTTTGATAGTACCACCTTTACCTGCTGCATCACGGCCTTCAAAAATCATAAGGACTTTTTGCCCACTCTCTTTGATGGAGTTTTGCATCTTTAAGAGTTCTATCTGTAGACGATGTAGTTCGTTCTCATAGGCGAGTGTCTCTTTTTTCGTCCAGACTGCGACTCTGTCCCCATCTGTATGTTTGACTTTTGCTTTACCCATATATTTTCCTTTTAAAAAGAGTTAGTTACTAAAGAGTTTACATCTTCTGCATTTAAAGTTTGTGCAAAACAGCTTTTTTCTCCACATATCATATACTCATCTTCTTCACTTGCTTTGAATAATACAAAAGGATAGTCTATTTTTGCTAAAGTTAAGGCGCTTATATCGATATTTTCCAAAGATGTTTTAATGACCCTATCCCCTTTTAGATGTCTGAGTACCTGTGTTAACATGTAAGGCGAGTATATAGGTTTACGACCTAATTCGTAGGAATTATACTCCATAGTTTTAAAAGCAAAGTGTGTATACTTTTCATCTTCAAGCAGTGTTGCGATACTTAGAAGTGCATCAAGCATAATACTGACAGAACTTGTATAAGTGTTGTCACTGATTTCAGCCTTAGTGATAAACTCACCTACACTAAAGTTCCAGACTCCCTTCTCATAAAACTCTTCAAGGGCTTTGTTTACAAACCTGTGTGCATATACAAGATAAACTTCATCTTGAGTCTGTTTATAGGCACTAAGGAGGGCTTGGGAAAGAAATGCATAGTCTTCTAAAAAAGCTTCCACTTTTGGTTTTTTATGGATAAGAGTTGTATGATACAAAATACCATTGAGAAACATAGTATTGAGAAGTTTATCAAGGTTTTTTATGGCTCTTTGTTTATACTTAGCATCAACACTTCCGAGTTTAAACATAGAGTTGATCATCATAGCAGACCATGATGTTTGTATTTTTTTGTCTATAAAAGGGTACTCTTTTTGTGAGCGAATTTGTGATAGGAGGGGTTTTACATCTGCGAACCACTCAGGGATAACACCATTCTCAAAACGAATGATACTTTTCCCTTGAAAATTCCCCTCAGGCGTTACAGACATTTGTGCAAGTTTACTTTGCATATTTTCTATATTAGCCTCACTGAGTACCTCGACTACTTCATCATAAGTGTAGACAAAGTAAGTCCCTTCTTCTCCCTCACTATCCGCATCACTTGCCGAGTAAAAAAGTTCGTCTTCACTCATAAAGTTATACCAAAAATCAACACACTCTTTTGCGGTACAGAGGTGGGATTCATCACCATAAGCAAGGTAAGCATCGACATATACACTTGATAAAAGGGCATTATCATACAACATCTTCTCAAAGTGAGGCACATACCACTCTTCATCTGTAGAGTAACGACAAAAACCACCATCTACAAGGTCGTACATACCACCTTTTTTCATAGCGTTAAGAGTTGTCTTAAGCATTGCTTTTGCACTTTTATCATCATAGAGTCTATCTATAGTAAGTAAAGTGTTAAGTGTTGAAGCATGAGGAAATTTTGGTTTTACTGAAAAACCACCATTTTTTGTATCGAAGTTGTTTTTTGCTTGAAGCATAAAGTTTTTTCTAAAGTCTTCTTTTAAAACAGTAGCTTCTTTTGGGTGTTGTATATTTTTTAAAAAACTTTCTGCTTCATCGGCATTTTTAAAGAGTTGTTCATCATTTTGACTCACTTTTGTAGCGATAAGAGCTGTTAACTCTTTAAAGCCCATTCCTTCGATGCTTCCAGTATTCGACTCAGGGGGAATGTATGTTCCTGCAAAAAAAGGTTTGTTCTCAGGTGTGCTAAATACAGAGGTTGGCCAGCCACCTGCACGACGATTCAGCAACTGATGTACTTCTTGGTAGTGTTTGTCTATATCTGGACGCTCTTCTCGGTCTACTTTTATAGAGATAAAGTCGCGGTTAAGTATGTTCGCACACTCTTGGTTTTCAAAGACAGTCTCTTCCATCACATGACACCAGTGACATGAGCTATAGCCTATACTGAGGAATATTGCTTTATTCTCTTGTTTGGCTCGTTCAAATGCTTCATCACACCAAGGCCACCAATCTACTGGATTATTTTTGTGTTGTTGGAGGTAAGGGCTGTCTTCATTTGCTAATCTATTTGACATATTTAAAATTCACCGCGTTTAACACGTGCTAGAACAAAAGGAATATTTAAACCATCGTTGTTGATGCCAACATCATGACATGACTCACACTTGTCACCCATCGGACATACATCATTTTCTATAAGTTCTTCTAATGTATTAAAATTATTTTCTTTTATACAATCTGCAATACATTTTATACTTAATGAATTACAAGAACATATCTCTGTGTTTAAATCAATCATGTTTACTCTTTTTTTACATAAGTTTACTATTATTCTAGACAAAAAAGCATTAAAAAGAGTATAAAGATAATAAAAGTTAAATTGCTTTATAATTACACAAAGATTACACACTTTTTATAGTACTATGATTAAATAAAACAAGAAGGTAGACAATGAAATTTATAATGAAAATATTTTTACTAATAACACTAACAATGAGCACTCTGTACTCAGGTGGTTTTTTAATGCCAGATGAAGCATTTCAACCATATGCAAAGGTCAATAAAAATGCACAGATAGAAGCTGGTGTTATCCTTGGTAAAGATATATATATTTATGCAGAGAAAATGAATGTAGAGCTCAAAGGTACTACTTTAACAATACAAAAGATGCAAAGACCAACATCTACTGACCATGAAGGTGAACAAGTTTATACTAGCTCACCAGAAATAGTGGTGACTTTAGATAATCCAGAAGGTTTAACTGGTGTACAAAACTTCACTCTCATTTTATCTTATCAAGGTTGCTCAGAGATGGGTCTATGTTATAACCCCTATGTAAAAGAATTTCCCATATCTCTAGATGTTTCAACACTTACATTAGACAATACACTAATGGATAAGGTCGAACTTTCCGAGACTGATGCGATTGCAGACACTATTAAGTCTGGAAGTTTACTTATGGTGCTGCTTACATTTTTAGGATTTGGACTTCTTTTAGCAATGACACCCTGTGTATTTCCTATGATTCCTATTATCTCTGGTGTTATTGTTTCTCAAGGAGAAGGTCTAACTACTAGAAAAGCATTTGCTCTGTCAGTAGTGTATGTCTTATCAATGGCAGTAGCTTACACAATTGCAGGTGTATTAGCTGGTTTATTTGGTGCAAATCTTCAAGCAGCACTCCAGATGCCTTGGGTTATTTACTCTTTTAGCTTAGTTTTTGTTGCTTTAGCATTTAGTATGTTTGGTTTTTATGAGTTAAAACTACCAGATGCACTTGTTGCAAAAGTAAGCTCAGGAAGTGATCGTGGAGGCTATATCGGTGTTGCAATTATGGGCTTTTTATCAGCTCTTATAGTTGGACCTTGTGTTGCAGCTCCTCTTGCTGGTGCCCTTGTCTACATAGGTCAAACTGGTGATGCTGTTCTTGGTGGAATGGCTCTGTTTTCTATGAGTATAGGTATGGGGCTTCCTCTTATCGCTGTTGGTGTGAGTGCTGGTAAGTTTATGCCTAAACCGGGTGCATGGATGACTATGGTAAGTGCTATCTTTGGTGTGATGATGTTGGCTGTCGCTATCTGGATGCTTGAGAAGATTCTTGATCCTTCTATTATTATGATTATGTACAGTATTTTAGGAATTGGTTTCTCCCTCTACCTTGGCGTTTTTGAAAAAGATCATCATTTTTTCAAACATAGTGTTGCTATGATAATTTTTATATACTCTATTTCACTATTTATAGGTTTTTTAGCAGGATCATCAAGTATGTTAAAACCTCTTGGTTTTTTAAATCAACCCGTAGTAGTTCAAGGAGTGGCATCTCAAGAGCTAAAAGAGATAAGTTTTGAAGTAGTGCACTCCATAGAAGAGTTAGATGCAATTTTAGCTGCAAATAAGGGAAAAAAGATTTTACTTGATTTTGCAGCAGACTGGTGTACATCTTGTAAAGAACTCGAAGAGATAACATTTGCAGATGCTGATGTAAAAGTCAAAATGAGTGAGTTTGTTTTAGTCCGTGCTGATGTGACAGAAAATACAGATAAAGAAAAAGCACTTAGTAAAAAGTATGGTGTTTTTGGACCTCCTGCTTTAATTTTCTTTGATGAAAACACTCAGGTACTAAAAGCAAAAACTATCATAGGTTTTATCGCACCCGATGAGTTTTTAGCACATTTAAATACACTGTAGTCAAGGATAAATATGAAAACAATATTTTTACTTCTATTTATCTTTATCTCATCTCTATGTGCAAAAGTAGAATGGAATGACATGTTCGATGTTTTTGATGATGCACAAGCGAGTAACAAGATAGTGATGGTGATGCTCTCAAGAGAAGGGTGCCCAGGTTGTGAGTATATGCACAATGTCGTTTTTGAAGATAAACAAGTTAATCAACTTCTAAACGATGGCTTTTTAGCTGTTGACTTAGATGTAAACCAAGACTTTGTACCTCAAAATCTAGATTATTTTGCGAGTCCTACATTTTATTTTTTGGATAAAAATGAAAAAATATTAAAAAGGCTCAATGGTGGTTTACATACAAAAGACTTCCTCCAAATACTCAAAGAAATTAAAAAAAATAAAGAAGAAGAGTAGTTTTTGTTAAGAAAAATAATTATTGCATTTTTAATACTCCTTTCTATTATTCTTATCTCGACTTATTATGTACAAAAAACACTCAAAGAGCAAAAAATTGATGCTATTATGGATCAGCTCTCTATCACCTTAGAAAATCAACTTGAAACTCATATGATGGATGACCTTAAAACCGCTATATCTCTTTCAAAAAATGAAGCACTTATCGAAGCTTTAGACAATGACAATGAAGACTTAGGGTATATACTTCTATCTGATATTTTAGATACAATTGAATTAAACACAGACATTCATATTCGAGCACAAATTATTACTAAAGAGTTAAACATATTTACTAGAAGTTGGGATGACATTTACGGTGGTATGCCAATTGGGGACTCTCGAGATGATTTAGGTTACTTTAAAACACATAAAGAACCTAGGAGTTCCATAGAGATTGGACGGCGTTTAGGGATCAAGGCTACAGTTCCTATTTATAAGAATGGTGAGCTTTTAGGTTATGTTGAAGTCATTTCATTTTTTAAATCTATTACAGAGTTTTTTAGTACCTTAGGTGTTGATCTATATGTACTACTTGATTTTAAACATATGGATACTGCAGTACTGATGACACAAAACCTTGCTGTATGTCAAAGTGTAGTAGCAAACAGAAACTATAACTATTCACATATTCAAACATTACAGGACATAGAACTTAAAACTTTAAAACTTGATGGTATGATGTATAAAGACAATAAGTATATCTTTTATGAAAATATGTATAATGGTAGTTCTGAAGTGATTGGTGGTTATGTGTTTGTTCTGCCTGAGCGTTATTTAGATTACTTTAGAAATCCAAATGATGATATCAGTTTTTTAATCAATGTAACGAGAAGTTCACTTTATGATGTCATCAAAGAAGACAAGTATGAAAAGAATGTGTATGATGAATTTAGTGCAGACTCTCTTTTATATTTTCAAAATGTGATAGATAAAGAAGATAGACAAATTTTCTTGGATGAGGCATACAGTAAGTTTGATAAGTACTCTAAAGACGAACTTATTCAGATTATGCTAAACCGAAAAATAATTAAAAAAGTAGACGGGAGAATTAGATGAAAATTTTACTTTTAGAGGATGAATATTCTCTACGTATCAGTATAGAAGAGTTTTTAGAAGACTTAGGTTATAAAGTTGATGGTTTTATGGATGGACTAGAGGCCTATGATGCCATTTATGATACAAGCTATGATTTACTACTTTTAGATGTAAATGTTCCTAGCTTAACAGGTTTTGAGCTTTTAAAAAAGTTACGACTCGATAATATAACTATTCCTGCTATCTTTTTAACCTCAATGACAGATGTAAATGATCTTAAAGAAGGCTATAAACGCGGCTGTTGTGATTACATGAGAAAACCATTTGACTTAATGGAACTTGAATTACGCATAGATCAAGCACTTGCAAGTTATCTTAATAATGATGGAAATGTAATTGACTTAGGCGGTTCTCTCACATATGACTTAAAACGAAGTAAATTGCTCTTAGGTGAAAAAGAGATAATCCTTCGTAAAACAGAAAAAGATATGTTAGAAGTGCTCATAAAAAATAAAAATGCGATTGTATCTACTGAGATGTTTCAAGATGAGGTTTGGGGTGATTATGTAGAGCCTGCAACTATTCGTGTACAACTCAATAATTTAAAAAAGAAACTACCAGAGGCTATTATCCAAAATAGGCGTGGTTTAGGCTATATTATTGAACGATAGTACCTATTCAACTAAGTATGCACTCATATATACAACACTTATAGCAATTGTTTTACTCGTGCCGCTATTTTACTACTTTATATATATGAAGCATATACACTCTATCCAAAATGAGCTACTGCTCAAAGAAAAATCTCTTCTTATAGTAAAAGCGATGCAGGATTATAATCAAGAAGAAGAGTTCTTTGAGTATCCACGTTATAAAACTTTCAAATCAGGTTTATATGATGAGAGTTTCAAACCAATCTTTTCATTGCTTGATTACAATATAAAGTATTTTAAAGATGGGTATCATTTGGATGATAATCATGCCTATATTATTATTAAACTTCCCAATAGACGATATTTTGGTGCTAAGTACCTTATTGTAAAAAACACTATATCTTTTGCTTCTGTATACGAAAAAGTCTTACTGATTCTTTTTGCTATTGTATTGTTCGTTTTTATCCTCAGTGTGTTTTTTTTACGTAGTTTTGCCAAACCTTTTCAAAAAATGAACAAACAACTTGATAACTTTATTAAAGACTCTATGCATGAGATAAATACTCCTCTTTCTATTATAAATGTAAACATTGACCTCTACAATAGAAAAAATGAGTCTAACAAGTACATGCAGAGGATGAAAGCAGCGACAAAAGTACTCTCAAACATTTATGATGATATGGACTATCTTATAAAGCATGAGCGACTTGAGTATAAAAAACAAGAGATAAACATTAAAGAGTTTTTAGAAGATAGAGTGGAGTACTTTAGTGAAGTTGCTCGGATGAAAAACATTATTATCAAAACACAACTCGAAGAATGTGACAGTGTTTTTATGAATGAAAAGCAGTTACAAAGGGTAATTGACAATAATATATCTAATGCCATTAAGTACTCATATGAGAACTCTACTATAGATATAGCCTTATATATAAAAGACAATAGATGCCACTTGAGTTTTAAAGACTATGGTGTTGGTATCAAAAAAACTGAAAAAATATTTAGTCGTTACTACCGAGAAGACACTTCTAAAGGGGGCTTTGGTATAGGGCTAAACATAGTAAAATCTATTATCAGTCAGGAAAACATTGACCTTGAGATAGAATCGACACCTAAAAAAGGTACGCTCTTTTTATACATCTTTCCTGAAATCTTTCACAAATAATTATAAATAAATCTAATTTTACATAAATTTTACATTGCAAAGTTATACTTGCTCCTGAAATTACATAGGAGAAACGAGAATGAAAAAAACTTTGATTATGTCACTACTTGTAGGTGCTTCTGTTTTCGCTGCTGATTATAGCGGTGTTATTACAAAGCCAAATGCAAGCAAGATGATTGAAAAAGATTTGTTGGCACCTGCTACAACATTTACTATGCCTGCTGGTTGTGTAACTACAAACCCAGAGTCAATAGCAAGAGGTGCTTTTATATTCCATAACTTAAATGGTAAAAAAGCGAAGAAGAACCCACCAAAAGGTTTAGCGCGTAAGCAGATGAAACCAGGTAAGACATATTTACCAGGAATGAAAATTCCAGCAAAACAATATGGTAACTGTATAGCATGTCACAACATTGAAGGTGCTCGTGGTGCTGGAAATATTGGTCCAGACTTAACAGGCTACAAGGCTATGTTTATGGACACTGGTGTAAGAGATAACAAGTTTGTTTTTCAAAAAATTGCTGATCCTCGTATTGACAATTCAGACACACACATGACTGTTAACTTAACAACTAAGTTATTTACTACAAAAGAAATATGTGATATTACTTCATATATCGTATCTCCAAAATAGAAGGAAAATAGAATGATGCAAAGAAGAGATTTTTTCAAAAAATTAGGTGTTGTAGCAGCTGTTAGCGCTGTAGCTCCAGTAATGAGTTTCGCAGGAGACAAACCAAAAAGTGCAAATGCAATGTCATATGCAACAGCTGTAAACGCGATCACTGGTGGTAAAACTCCAAAAAAATCAGCAAAAGTGAAACTTAAGGTTCCAGAAATTGCTGAAAATGGTGCTGTTGTTCCAGTTACTGTAAATATAGACTCTCCAATGACTTCAAGTGATTATGTAAAAGCTATCCATATTTTAGCTTCTAAAAACTTTAATGCACGTTGTATAGATGTTAACCTTACACCTGCAAATGGTAAAGCAATGTTTTCAACTCGTATTAAACTTGGTGGTACTCAAGAAGTAAGTGCATTAGTTGAACTAAGCAACGGTGACTTTTTAATCGCTACTCAAAGTGTAAAAGTAACAATCGGTGGTTGTGGTTGATTCTAACCCCAAACTTTAGAGATATAAAAAATATAAAAAATTAAGGATAGAAAATGGCACAAGCAAGAAAGTCACTGATCAAGATCAAACCAAAAAAATTCAAAGATGGTGAGGTTGTTAAAGTAAGTTTTATGGTAATGCACCCTATGGCTACTGGTACAACTAAAAATAAAAAAACAAAGCAGCTAATCCCTGCAAAATTCATTAACAACATTAAGTTTAACTACAACGGTAAAGAAATTACAAACATGACTGTTTGGGAAGCTCTTTCAACAAACCCTGTGTTTACAACTTACATGAAAATTAATGGTAAAGGTAAACTAACTGTTACTTACACTGATAATACTGGTGAAGTAAACGAAAAAAGTAAAAAGATTAAACCAAAAGGATAGTCAATGAAAACAGGAATTAAAATAGCTTTATCTCTTGCACTTCTTTCTTCTCTATCTTTTGGTGGAGAGCAGTTTGCAATGAGTGATGCTGACCGTGCTATGTATGCTGAGATGTTAGAAAATAATCCAGCAGATTTAATGGTTGCTAATGGTGAAGACCTTTTAGCTGAGTATTGTGGTGGTGACGAAGGTGTTGCTGCATTTTTTAACAAAAGTGAAGATACTTTACCTAGCTTTTTAGCAGGTTTCCCTCGTTACTTACCAGAATTTGGTCAAGTTGTTGGAATCGATCAAGCACTTCAGGGTCTTATGAGTAAAAATGGTCACAAACCATTTAAACTTAAAAGTTCAGATATGTTTGACATGAGTTCATATGTTAAGTCTCTTGCAAATGGTGAGAAGTCTAACATTGATGTTAACGCTAACCCACAAATGAAAGAAGCATATGCTTTAGGTAAGAAAACTTATATGACAGAACGTGGTGGTAGAGGTTTATCTTGTAACTCTTGTCACTCTGACGCTGTTATTGGAAGTGTTTTAAGAACACAGCCATTACCAGATTTAAGTTCAAAAGGTGTTGCAGTAGCAGCTACTTGGCCTGCATATAGAATGACTAAGTCATCTCTAAGAACTCTGCAACGTCGTTTCCAGGGTTGTATGAAAAATGCACTATTAAAAGTTATTCCTATTGGTTCACCAGAAATGGTTGCGTTAGAAGTTTACTTAACAGATGAAGCTAAAGGTACTGAAATAGCTGTACCTGGT
This sequence comes from Sulfurimonas sp. SAG-AH-194-C21, assembly GCF_029215985.1. Classification (GTDB taxonomy): domain Bacteria; phylum Campylobacterota; class Campylobacteria; order Campylobacterales; family Sulfurimonadaceae; genus Sulfurimonas. The sequence continues at coordinate 15,175 of NZ_JAEMVC010000014.1, read as the reverse complement.
TTAAAAAGATAGAAGGTTAGATAAGTGGATATTTCAAGAAGAGACTTTATGCACATTGCAGCCGTCCTAGGTTTAGGAGCTGCAACGAGCGGAGTCGCTAGTACTAAAACAATTAATAAATTGTCTGCTGAGGATATTTATAAATTTGAATCTATGGGTAACTTCACACTTTTACATATGTGTGATATTCATGCTCATATCAAGCCACTATACTGGAGAGAGCCTTCTACACTAATCTCTGCTCCTAACTTAGTGGGTACACCTGGTTTTTTATGTGGTGAAGCTTTTGCAAAACATTATGGTTTAGAGCCATCAAGTTTAGATGCATACTTTGATACATATATGGACTTTGAAGCTTTAGCTAAAAAGTTTGGAAAAATGGGTGGTATCGCTCATATGAAAACATATCTTAACCATGTTCGTAAAGAACGCGGGGAAGAAAATGTTCTTTTCCTTGACTCTGGAGACACTTGGCAAGGTACAGGTGTTGCACTTAAGACTCGTGGTGAGGCTATCGTTAAAGCTCAAAACTATCTTGGTGTTGACATTATGACTGGTCACTGGGAATTTACATATGGTAAAGAGAGAGTTCTTGAACTTATCGAAATGCTAGATGCTAAGTTCGTTGCTCAAAACGTAATTGGAAATGATCCTTTTGAAGATGAATATGAGGAATTAATATTTGAACCTTATACAATTCAACAACGTGGTGGTGCTAAAATCGGTGTTATCGGTCAAGCATTCCCATTTACTTCTACTGCAAATCCTAAAGAGTTTACAGAGGGTTGGAGTTTTGGTATCAGACCTGAAACACTTCAAGACTATGTAAATGAGTTAAGAAATGAGCATAAGGTTGATTGTGTTGTTGTGATTTCTCACGATGGTTTCTCAGTTGATCAAGAAGTTGCTCGTATGGTTCATGGTATTGACTTTATCTTAAGTGGTCATACACATGATCCTTCTCCTCAACCTATTGTTATCGATGGTACTGTGATTGTTATCGCTGGTAGTCATGGTAAATACATTGGGCGTTTAGATATTGACGCGAGTCATGGTAAGGTTAATGGTTATGAGTACAAACTTGTACCTATGGCTTCTAACATTATTCCAGCAGACCCAGAGGGTGTGAAACTCGTTAACGATCTTTATGCACCTTTTGATAAAGAGCTTAACGAGGTTTTAGGTAAAACTAAACACACTCTTTACAAGCGTGATACTTTCTTCTCAACTTTTGATCAGCTCATTAATGATGCTATCTTAGATGAGATGAAATGTGACATGGCGTTTACACCTGGTTATAGATGGGGAACAACTGTTCTCGCTGGGGATGATATTTTAATGGACAATGTATATGAGATGTGTGGTATTACTTACCCTAGTGTTTATACATTTGATTTAAAAGGAAAACAAATCGCCAACCTACTTGAAGATATTGCGGACAATGTATTTAATGCAAATCCTCTGTATCAACAAGGTGGTGACATGAGTCGTCTTGGTGGTGTAACATATTCTATCGCAGTAGCCGGTAAAGCTGGAGAGAGAATCTCTAAGCTTATGATCGGTGGTAAGCCGATAGATTTGAACAAAACTTATGTAGTATCATCATGGGGTGGAAATCTTCAAAATGCGGGTGAAAACCTTCAAAAAGATAAAATTCGTCCAGTATATGATGTAACTCGTGACTATATTAAGCGTCAGGGTGTAGTTGATGTTAGTAACGCAGGGAATGTTACTCTCGTTGATTTCGACTGTGGTTGTCCGGTTAAAGGTTCAACTAGCTGTTAGTTCGATAGGCTGATGGTAGTTAGGGCTACCATTTCATCTGAACCCTATAAAGGGTTCGTTATTTAAATAATAAGGGAATAAAATGAAAAGAAATATGATTAAATTAGCAGCAGGTGCTGCAGCACTACTTATGATGGCAACATCAGCAGAAGCTGGTTATGCAATGAAGAAAAAAGTTGGTAATGTTGATACTAAGCTAATCTTTTACGGTTTTGCACAACTTGATGCTATCGGTGGTGAAGGTATGCAGATTAAAAAAGCAAAATCTGTAGAAAAAGCAAGTAGTAACATTGGTTTTAGAGCACAACGTATTCGTCTTGGTTGGAAATATATAGCTGGAAATCTTCGTGGTAAAGTTTTCTTAGACTTTAATCAAGCTGCAACTGGAAATGGTGCTGATGCAAATGGTGCTGCTATTCCTAAGTTAGTTAAAGATGCATTTATTTCTTATGTAGTTGATCCTGCACTTGTTATTAAAGCTGGTCTTATTAAAATGCCAAATGGTATGGGCTTTACTATGCCAGGATGGAATCTTGACATTGCTGAACGTGGTATGGACAAGCAACTAGTTCTTGAAAGAAATACAGGTCTTATGTTATCTGGTCGTGACATGTTCTTAGGAAATAACGGTAAAGTTAATGGTTTTGAAATGGGTCATGAACGTCCTTGGAAAGGTTTTGGTTATGATATTATGATCGCTAACCAAGCAAATCGTGGTAAAGCATCTAAAAAATCATCAGCATTTGGTGGTAACTCTTATGCAGTTCGTGGTATGTTTGACTACACAGAAAAACTTCACATAGAAGCTTCTTATGGACTTTCTGAAAATGCAGATGGTAAAGATGGATTAAACACTAATGGTGTTGACTATAGTAATATTAATGTTGGTGTAGATTCTAACTTAGGTGCTTTAAGCCTTAAAGGTGAATATTTTAATGCTTCTAATATTAATGGTATAGAAGATTATGATGAATCAGTTTTCACTGGAACAGCTGCTTATTTCGTAACTCCGACTTTAGAAGTTGTTGGTAAGCATATTCAAGCGAGTGCTACAAAAGGTGCAAATGCTGATGCAACAAACTTAGGTAATACATATTTAGGTCTAAACATATTTCTTTCTACTCCTTACCAAGACTTTTCTCGTAAGTCTAAGCGTATGAGAAATCAACATAAAGTAGTTCTAAACTACATCGTTGCTAGTGGAGCAGGTGCTACTGAAACAGGTGCTGATAAGTGGTCAGGTCTTTCTGGATATAGAGCAAATGCATTCATTGCTCAGTACCAATTTAAATTCTAGGGTTTCCTAGAATTTAACCTTTATGCTTTGATGTCATGATGTTTGAGTTTGTTTTTGTTCATTCTCTCCTTTTCTTTTAACTACAAACTTCAACCTGTAGGACTATAGCTTGAACCACTATACTCTTATAGGTCTCTCAGAAATGATTGATGAGCGTAACCTTTGTATGCGAAAGCATACTTGTTAGTCTGTAAGCCAAGTTATCTCGAAACAGATATTGGCTTGCACTTTTTAATCCTCTTTTACACTCCTTTTACAAATTTTGAGTATTATCCTTTTAATTATTTATATACAATATAAAAAAGGAAAAACTTTGAAGACACTTCTATCTATTTTACTCCTTTGTTTCACTCTTTTCTCTTTTGATTATCAACTTAAACCCGTACAAATTGGCTCAAGTTCTGTGCACTGTTTTTTTGGACTCTCAGAAGTTATGAACGATAAAAATAATGGAAACATGGCCAACTCATGTTTTGTAAATATGGGAAATAGTTATATAGTCATAGATAGCGGTCCTACATACTTATATGCTTCTCAGGCATATGAACATATGCAAAACAAAGCCAATCTAAAAGTAAAGTATGTGTTTAATACGCATGTTCATGATGACCACTGGTTAGGTAATGGTTACTATAAAGATCAAGGTGCAAAGTTAATAGGCTCATCTGCATTTAAAGACTTAGAAATAGAAGCGATGCCACGAATGAAACGCCGTATATCAGCAGAAGCTTACAAACTTACTACACAAGTACATCCTAAGCTTTTTGTTGATGAAGAGATGATACTATACCTAGAACAAAAAAAAGTCATTATAAAAAACACTGGACATAGGGCACATACTGATAGTGATATCTATGTCTATATTCCAAGTCAAAAAATAGTTTTTGTTGGAGATTTAGTTTTTAATGACAGGCTTCCTTCTATTAGAGATGGAAATTTAAAAGGTTGGTTAGGTGTTCTCGATGAGATACTACAACTTGATGTGGATTATATTGTAGGGGGACATGGAAAAATAGTATCAAGAGATAGTGTTACTATGACATACGAGTATCTAAAAACTCTCAGAGACGAGGTCTTAAGACTTATGGATGATGGCGAAGATATAGGAGAAGTTGTAAACATAGTTACAATGGATAAATTTAAAAATCTAAATTTATATGATTCGATGCATAGACAAAATGTAGAGACAGCATATAGAATGTTAGAATGGGAGAACTAAAAATGAAGAAATTTATATTGATTTTACTAAGCTTTTGTATTGTTGCAATTGCAGAAACAGAGTATGCAGAGCCAAAACCATCCTTTGATAACCCTAGACTTGTAGTCTTTTCGGTAACAGAAGATAGCCCGCATGCTTTTAACCACATACTGAGTGTTGCGAGTAATGTTGTAAAGTACTACGGTGCAGATAATATTAACATGAAAATAGTTGCCTACTCTAAAGGCTTAAAGCTACTCTATAAAAACAATGTAGATACAGCAGCCAGAGTAGATGCTCTTATGCAGATGGATGTAGAGTTTGTTGCTTGTGGAAATACAATGCGGACATATAAAGTAAAAGAAGAAGACCTTGTTGAAGGGTCTGTAGTTGTAACAGCTGGTGTTGTTGAACTTTTAGAAAGTGTGAAGTCCGGTTGGACATATATAAAACCATAGGAAAAAATAATGAAAAAAATAATAATCGTAGCGATTGCACTTATATGTGCAGTTTCACTTCAAGCAAAAGGTGATTTACACTTAATAAGTGTAGATAATAAAGATGGAAAAGTTACTGCAAAGCAGATACAAAAAATGTTAAATGCAGATAACTTTGCGGTTGATTTAAACAGTCCGATGAACGGACCATTTAAAAAGCAGTTTGAACAAACTGATTTTAAGGTCTTTACATTAATGACATTTCATCATAAAACATTAGCAACAGAGTTACTTATGAAGTATCCACATGTAGGTGCTCTTACTCCTATGGGAATTGGAATTTATCAAGGTGTAAATGAAGATACATTACATATATCTATCTTAACAGCAGAGGCTCAAGAAAAAATACTAGGGGTGAAAACTCCTCTTTTTAAAGAGATAGAGACAGAGTTACTTTACCTTTTTAAGAAAAATTTTCCAAGTGCAAAGTTTGAGATTAGTGAAGACAGTTTAAAAGAGTCTCGTGACTTGATTACTGTGTATGAACTTGATTTAGATGGTGAAGATTGGGAAGATGCTAAAGATGAGTTTGCAATGAACTTAGAGAGTAGTTTTGAGCCTTTTGGTTTTATTGTAGCCGCTACACAGGACTTGACTTTTTTAGATGATGAAAAGATTGAAGAAATGTATGACTTTTATGATACTTACTCTATCTGTAAACTAAAAGTTATCTATACAGTTGCAAAATCTCGTCCTGAAGCTTCAGCGTTTGCACCATGTACAACTATGGTTTACAAGAAAAAAGATGAAGATAAAATCGTTGTTGGGTTTCCAGCTGTTTATAACTGGTTAAGTTCTGCGAAGATAAAAGATAAAGCTTCAGAGGATGCTCTTATAAAAGCACAGAATGATTTTGAGTCTATCTTAAAAGATATTACAGAGTAAAATTTATACTAATTTTACTATGATTGAGTATTATTCCATTTCAAGAACAAGAGACATAAAACAAGGATTACAAATGAAAAAAATAATACTCATAACAATTGCACTTCTTTGTGCAGTTTCACTTCAAGCACAAGGTGATTTACACTTAATAAGTGTAGATAATAAAGATGGAAAAGTTACTCCATTAAGTATAGAAGATGCTCTTGTAGCAAATGGTTTTGCAGTTGATCTTAACAGTGAGATGAACCTTCCATTTAACAAGCAGTTTAAAGAGACAAGTTTTAAAGTTTTTACATTGATGACATTTCATCACAACACTTTAGCACTTGAACTTGTAAAGAAGTATCCCTCAGCTGGTGTTATAACTCCTATGGGAATCGGTATATACCAAAGTAAGAAAGAAGACACTCTTCATATTTCTGTTCTTACAGCAGAGGCTCAAGGAAAAATTTTAGATATAGAAACTTCAATTTTGAAAAAAATTGAAACTGAGTTATTAGCTGTTTTAAAAAAGAGTTTTCCAAAAGCTAAATTTGCATATAGTGAAGATAGTTTAAAAGAGTCTCGTAATCTTGTGACACGTTATGAGATGGATTTAGATGGTGAAGACTGGGAAGAGGCAAAAGAAGAGTTTGAGATGACTTTAGAGGGTGAATTTGAGCCTTTTGGTTTTGTTATGCCATCTTTCCTTGACCTAAACGAAGAACTAACGCAAGAGGGTGCTATAGAGTCTCCATATGACTTTTATGATACTTACTCTATCTGTAAACTAAAAGTTATCTATACAGTAGCAAAGTCTCGTCCTGAAGCTTCAGCATTTGCACCATGTACTACTATGGTATATAAGCTAAAAAGTGAAGATAAAATTGTTATTGGATTTCCAGCTGTTTATAACTGGTTAAGTTCTGCAAAAGTTCAAGACAAAGAAGCAGAGGCTGTACTTATGAAAGCACAGACTGACTTTGAGTCTATCTTAATAGGTCTTACAGAGTAAGAGCTATTTAACTAAGTAGCTTTTGCTACTTAGACACCTATCTTCTACCTCTACCACCGCCAGAATTTCTTCCACCACCACTTGAGTTTCTATTTCCACCATTACCACGACTACCACCGCCACGAGGTTTATTTCTCGCCCCACGATTTCCACCCATATTTATAGGTTCAGCCTTGATACTAGGATCTGGTTTAAAGTCTTTAAGCCATACTTTTGGTATGTCTTTACTTATTAGTTTTTCTATACCTGCTAAGAACTCATCTTCATCAACACAAACAAGACTTATAGCCTCACCCTTGTTTCCAGCACGACCAGTTCTACCGATACGGTGAACATAATCCTCACTTACATTTGGAAGTTCATAGTTCACAACATGAGGGAGTTGGTCTATGTCGATTCCACGTGCAGCTATATCTGTTGCTACAAGAACACGAGTTTTTCCTGCTTTAAAGTCAGCAAGTGCTTTTGTTCTCGCGTTTTGGCTCTTGTTACCATGAATAGCAGCAGAAGTGATACCATCAGTTTCAAGTTGTCCACATAAACGGTTTGCTCCATGTTTAGTGCGTGTAAATACTAAAACTTGTTGCCAGTCTCCCTCTTTTATAAGGTGTGTTAAAAGCTCGCGTTTACGAGTCTTATCAACATGATAAATCGCTTGTTTTACTATCTCACTTGAAGCATTTGTTCGTGCTACTTCTATAAGAGAAGGTGACTTTAAAAAACTAGCTGAGAGTTTTTTGATAGCATCTGAGTATGTTGCTGAGAAAAGTAAAGTTTGACGCTCTTTTGGAAGAACAGCTATAACTTTTTTGATGTCATTTACAAAACCCATATCAAGCATTCTATCTGCTTCATCAAGGATGAGAAAATCAACACCAGATAAATCAATCGTTCTTTGAGAGATGTGATCGAGCAGACGCCCTGGAGTCGCTACAACTATGTCTATACCCTTACGGAGTGCTACGATTTGTGGGTTAATCTTAACGCCACCAAAAATTACACTTGTTTTAAATGGTGTATGTTTTGCATACAGACCAATACTTTCTGCAACTTGTGAAGCTAACTCTCTAGTTGGAGTAAGTACGAGTGCTTTAACTTTCTTGTTACCCTTGTTAGGTTTTGCACGAAGAAGAAGTTCTAGCATAGGCAGTGTAAAACCAGCTGTCTTTCCTGTTCCAGTTTGTGCACCTGCTAAAATATCTTTACGCTGAAGTATTACAGGTATTGCTTTTTCTTGAATGGGTGTTGGTGAATCATACCCTTGTTCTTGTATCGCTTTGAGGAGGAGTTTATCAAGTCCTAAATCATTAAATGTCATATTGTTCCTATTTATTTTAAGTTTCAAAATGAGCTAAAGCTCATGTCAAAGTAGGGACGATAATCCCTATAACCCTTTAAAGATACAAAAAGTATACTTTTTGAGGGGCTAATTCTTTTCATAATAGCATAATTTAGGCTTTAAATGGATATAATTTTATAATTAATATTACAGGATACCTTAATGTCAGAAAACCAAATCAATATAAAAGCGGGTAATCACCGCATTTACCCATGTCAAAATGAAAAAAAGACAGCACTCATTAACAAACTCATAGAAGATAATAAAGAGCTTGATATCGTAGTTGTGTGTTCTTCTGATGTAGAGACTTTAAAAGAAGCGATAGACTCTAAAGATGTAAGAGTTGTTGAAGATAGAGAACTTGTAAAAGACAAAGAACTCAAATGTGAGTTTCTTATCAGTTTTGATATGCCTGTAAAAGCCATAGTTTACATGGCAAGAGTATCTCGCGCTTCAAAAAAAGCTGTTATGATTTTAAATGAAAGTGAGCAGAGACTTCTTCACTCCATAGAAACACTTCTTGGTCGTGCAATAAAGCAAGAAGTTTTAGAAGACTTTGTATATGAAGCACCTGCCGTAAAAGAATTTGACCCTAAAGCAAGAAAAAAACTGACAAAAAGTCAAATCACTGAAATAGCAAAACAACGCCACGAAGATGCAACAAAATCTGATAAAACTATAGAGATGGAAAAGCAGTGGGCAAAAAAGAAAAAAGAAGAAAATAAATATCTTGGTGATGATGAAAATGGAAAAGCTAGATTTTCAGGAAAAAGTGGAGATAGAAACCATGCACATGATGGAACTCCAAGAGCTAGGTCAGGAGCACCAAAAGCTGGTGGAAAACGTATCAGTATTAAAGCTCGAAAACCTAAAGAAGACTAGAGCTCTTTATCTAGTTTATCTAAAAGTTTTAACCCAGTTGGAAGATCCCCTTTAGCAGCATTGATTGTAAATCTAGTTTTTGCATCAAACTGTGCTAATGCTACAGTTGCAAACTCATCAAATAATTTATTAAGACTAACGCCTTGCTCTTTAGCAAACTGTTTTAGTCGTTCATGTTTAGAATCAGGGATTCGTAGTGTAATTGTACTCATAGTAACTCCTCTATAAAATTTTCTGGTGTATAAACTTTATAATTAAATAATAATTCTGCATCTTTAAAGTCTTTTACATTATATGTAAGTATTACTTCTGCAGCACTTGCAACTGCTAGCTCTACTACAAAGTTATCATCTTCATCTTTTAAGTTTGGTCGCCAGCTATAGTAAATATCATTCCAAGTACATACCGATAAATATGCATTAAAAAATTCACTCTGTTCGTTTGTGTCAAGTGGAGTGAGTTTTTGTATTTTTTTTCGTTTCATAACACTCTCATACTCTTTATAGAGTGTTTCACTCATTTGAGGAGAGAGTTTACCAGTCAAAACTAAACGTAAAATTTCTCTTGCTTGAGACTCTTTTGTGATGAGTGCTGATATCCATACACTAGTGTCAATTACGATTTTCATAGTTATATGATAGCATATATACTGTCATAAATCAAATTGGTGTATTAATTGATGATGAGTTTAGCAACATTTACTGAACTTCCATGTTGAAGATACTCTCTGAGTTCTTTGGCATGTGTTAAAAACAAATTCCTGTCATATTTTTTATAAGCATCTAATAGTTTTTCTTTAGTAACATTTTCTTGTAAAAACTCAGGATGAATACTCTTGCCCTTAAACTTTTTAAACATAATGTTACTCAGACCCACATCTTTTATATTAAAGAGTTTTGCTCCTATAAAAAAGTCCAGAGGTTTGGCTATATATGTAAGGATAAAAGGTACACCTATGATAGCTGCTTCAAGTGTTGCTGTACCACTACATATAAATGCAAAGTCAGAGTTTAGAAGTGTAGAATGAGCTTCATGTGAGATGTTTATTTCTGATAAGTCCCCATATAATTCTTCTATCTCTTCACTTGAAAAATGTTTAGGAATAATAATAGTAGGCTCCGCATCTATCTCCCCTATAAGTTCTTTATAAATAGGCATAAGCTTTTTTATCTCACCTTTACGGCTTCCAGGCATAAACGCGACTCTTTTAATCTCTGCGTTTAACTCATCTTTAAACTCTGTTATCTGGTCAAGTAGTGGATGCCCTACATATTTGATAGGTGCATCTTCTGGATAGTAACTAGGCTCAAATGGAAGTATGGAAGCGAGTTTGTCTATAGTGCGAGCTAAAACAGGTATGCGTTTTTTCTTCCATGCCCATGCTTGAGGTAAAATATAGTAAATTATCTCTTTATCTGGATACTTCTTTTTTATCTTCTTAGCAAGGGGTAAGTTAAACCCTGAAGAGTCTATAAGTAAAACCTTATCGGCCTCTTTGGCTAAGTCCACCATCTCATCTGCGAGTTTAAAAAAGTAGCGAAGTTTTTTAAGTGCATCAACTATACCCATAATGGCTAAACTTTGGAGGTCAACTATTGGCTCACCTAGATTTTTATCAAAAATACCAATAAGTTCTACATCACCTTTAAACTCTTTTGTTAAAGAAGTGAGATGAACATTTGCAGAGTGTTCAAGGGCTGATACTAAAAGTTTCATGAACCACCATCTCCAAAGTTCTCATAACTATCATCATAAGACTCACCATTTTTCTCATCTACATAATCTCTAAAGTAAGTTGTAAGATTGTCTATATCTTCATCACTGAGTCCTACTGCAAATGTTATCATCATCTCTTGGCGTTGTGTATCGGCTTTTTTCGCTCGGAAGTGTTTGAGTTTATAACTCATATAACCTTTAGCTCGGTTGGCTAAATAGGGATAACGATGGATACCTTCTAGTTTATGACCATGACAGGAGTAACAAGCACTAGAGATATAGAGTTTTTTTCCTTTTTCATAAGAAGTCTCTGCAAAAATAGATGTAAATGTTAAAAATAAGAGTAATATGAAACGCAAACTAAGCCTTAATGATTTATAATGATACTATTATATCAAAGGTGGCTTAAGTATGATTATAAGAAATGCAATTGTGTGTGATGCAGATGGTGAAAGAAATGTTGATGTTCGTATAGAAGATGGTGTTATTAGTGAGATAGGCTCATCTTTGAGTGGTGAAGAGATTATTGATGCTAAAGGTGCCTACCTTTTACCCTCTTTAGTAGATACAAATGTAAGACTCTTAGACTCTACTTTGAATGCTAAAAATATCGTAGCCATATCTGATGAAGCGATGCAGGGTGGAGTAGGGCACATAGTTTTAAACGCAGACTTAACTCCAAGCATAGATACTGAAGTGGTTTTAGAATTTGCACAACATGGTGTAGCCTCAGCAAAGGGAGCTAAAGTTGACCTTATGCTTAACACTTTAAAAGAAGATAATAGTCTTTCAAACATCGCGATACTTTTAAAAAAAGGTGTAGTAGCACCCTATATGAGTACAATCGCAAAAAATGATATAGCCATAAAAATTGCGCAATATTTACAGATGTATAAAGTGACACTGTTTTGTAAAGCAGAAGACAACTCTTTGATAAATGCAGGAGTCATGCTAGATGGTGATGTTAGCTCAAAACTAGGACTAGCTGGAATTCCTGAGTTGAGTGAAGTTCTTCATGTCTCGCGTATGATAGAGATAGCTCGTCACTTTAAAATTAAAATACTTTTTAAAGCAATCGCCAGCCCTCGGTCAGTCGAACTAATAGCACAAGCAAAAAAAGAGGGTGTATTCGTTAGTTGTGAAGTTTCTATCCATCATCTTATAAAGTGTGATGAAGCCTGTGAAGACTTTAACACTATGGCAAAACTCAATCCTCCACTTGCAAGTATACAAGATATGTTAGACCTACAAAAAGCTTTAAGGAATGGTGACATAGATGTATTAACAACCCTACACCAGCCAAGCTCACCTCTAAACAAAGAAGTAGCATTTTATGATGCCTCTTATGGTTGCGAGGGCTTAAGTACAGCACTAAGTTTGTACTACACAAAACTCGTTAAAACATCACTAATAAGTATGTCTGAACTTGTAAAACTAGCATGTGTTAATCCTGCTAAAAGTATAAACATGAAAGCGGGAATTATAGAAGTTGGAGCAAGTGCAGAACTTATTCTCTTTGACATAAATGTGAAGAGTCAAGTTGAAAATGTAAGTTCACTCTATAATGGTGAAATATTAGATGGTAAAGTAATTATTATTTAGTTAAAGTGATTGAGTCTAAAAGATTTTTCTTAGGTTCACTGAAATAGTAACCTTGCGAGAACTCTATACCAAGCTCTTGAACAATTTTTTGCACAGATTTAGAGTGTACAAATTCAGCAATTATAATGATGTTCATATTTTTAGAAAAACCCACTATCGCTTTTACAATTTCAAAACTTTTTTTATCTGTATCTATGTTCTTTATATAACGAGCATCTATTTTTAAAAAGTCTATATCTAGTGCTAAAACTCTCTCAAAGTTAGAGTACTCAGCACCAAAATCATCTATTGCTAGTTTATAACCATGGCGTTTAAGCTCTTTTAGTTGTGCAATGTTATTTTTTTGAGTATTAGCACTGATACCTTCGAGTATCTCTAGTGTGACACGACTAGGTGCTATCTTATACTGGATTTCTTTTTCTTGGAGGTATTTTAGTAGATAGACTAGAGTAAGGTCATCTTCTGTAATGTTGATAGAAAAATCATAGTTATTCTTTGCCATAAAAGCAAAAGTCTTATCTATCATAATTTTGGTGATTTCTGGTAGTAATCCTGAGAGTTTTGCTACATCTAAAAACTTATCAGGAGAGAGTATTTCTCCCTCTTTAGTTTTGAGTCTTACAAGTGCTTCATATTTTGTTATTTTCTTTTGAGTGTTATTGTATATACCTTGGAAATAAGGCATGATTGTATCTGTCTCAAATGCAGTGTATAAGCAACTATTCATAAAGATAAATTCTTTGCGTTTTACAGAACTGTCTATGGTCTCATCAAATATATGAAGTCTATTTCTTCCATTTTCTTTGGCCTTTTTCAAAGAGAGGGCAGCATGTTTTAGTATATCTTTATTTGAATATACTCCACCGTAGGTAAAAGAGATTTTAATTTTTACATCTTTGAGTGTAATGAGTCTTTGCGAAAATATTGTTTTGATATGCAAGTACATTGCTTTTATATCTTTTTTATCTTCAAATCTAAGTGCAAATTGGTCAGCGTTTATACGGTAAAGAGCATTAGGATAGAGTTCCTCAAGTATAGCAGCAACCTCTTTAAGGATTTCGTCACCAGTGTCAAAACCATATGCAGTGTTTACGTAAGAAAAGTTATTTATATCTAGAAAGACTAAAGTGTTAAAGTTATTTTTTTGGAGTTCATTTTGTAAGGCGAGTTTATTATTTAAGCCTAGTAGTGTATCTGTGTAAGCCATATTATAAATTTTTTGTCTATTGGCCTCGTTTTGTAGAATAATACTTACAATAGAAGATGCTGTTTCAAGAAGTTTTTTATGAAATCTTGCAGGTGATCGGTGCTCAAAAGAAGATAAAGCGATAGACCCTATAGATAAATTATTTTCATCTTTAACGGGCATAGACCAGCATGAACAGAGGTTAAAAGCTTCTGCTGTTTGGATAAACTCAGTACCACGCTCATCAGTAAAAGTGTTTGAAATAAACTGCGGTTTTCCACGATGTACAGCATTCCCACAAGAACCAGAATGAGGGCCTGGTTTGAGACCATTGAGTGCATCCCAACCTTGAGTGGGTACAGATGGAGCTGCTTTAACATACAAAAGTCCATCTTGAATATTTTTAATCATTAGTGAAGAGACAGCATTAGGTAAAAGAACTTCTAACATTGTGCAGAGTTTATCCAAAATGATTTGAGTATCTATATCTAAAGCAGTGAGAGCTAATACTTCACTTTGAAGATTTAGTATTGTTTCATACTCTTCATTGGTAATAGGAACTTCATCTGTATTTATATCATTTAAAATAGTACAGTTTTGATTTTCCATTTTTTACCTTTATATGAAGATATTCTACATTGTTATATGTAATATTTTTCTTAAATCATAAATATTTACTTTATATTTTAACTCTTTTTTTATAAAACTCTTTTTTATACTCATCAAACTTATCTTCAAGTATAGCCTGACGAACTTCTCTCATAAGGTTAAGATAATAGTGAAGGTTATGAATAGTTGCAAGTCTAAAGTATGTAATCTCACGAGAACGAAAAAGATGACTTAGATAAGAGCGAGAGTATGTTTTACATGTTAAACATTCACACTCTGGGTCAATTGGCTCAGCATCTTCTTTAAACTTTGCACCCTTGATGTTGATGCGTCCAAATGATGTAAAAAGAGTCCCGTTTCTAGCATTACGAGTAGGCATAACGCAGTCAAACATATCTATACCGCGTTCTATATTTTCGATGAGGTCCTCAGGAGTTCCAACACCCATCAGGTAACGAGGTTTGTCTTCTGGCATATACTGAATCGTATGCTCAACAGTGTCATACATTTCATTGTTAAGTTCACCAACACTTAAGCCACCTATGGCAAAACCATCATAGTCCATAGCACAGAGTTCCGTTGCACTTTTTGTACGGAAGGCTCTGTCCGTTCCACCTTGGATGATAGCGAAGATGTTCTGTCCTGTGCAGATGCCTTTTTCTTGCTGAGCTCTAAAGTAGTCTATAGACTCTTGAGCCCAAGAAGTAGTTCTTTCTATCGAAGTTTTGATACGTTCTTGTGTAGCAGGGAGTGCTACAAGGTCATCTAAAATCATCATAATATCTGAGCCAAGATTTGTTTGAATATCTATGACTTTTTTTGGTGTAAAAAAGTGTTTGGAACCATCAATATGAGAGCGAAACTCTATTCCATCTTTCATAGGCTTGGAAATTTTAGAGAGACTAAAAGCTTGAAAACCACCGCTATCTGTTAAAAAACTTTTTGGATACTGTGTAAAACCATGAAGTTTGCCCATCTTTTTTATAGTCTTGTCGCCTGGACGAAGATATGTATGGTAAGTGTTTGCAAGGATAATCTCTGCACCTAGGATGTTAAGTACATCATCTGCATCGAGTGACTTTACACTGCCAATAGTTCCAACAGGCATAAATACGGGTGTTTTAATAGTTGAGTGTTCTGTAATAATAGT
Organism: Sulfurimonas sp. SAG-AH-194-C21; assembly: GCF_029215985.1. Taxonomy (GTDB): domain Bacteria; phylum Campylobacterota; class Campylobacteria; order Campylobacterales; family Sulfurimonadaceae; genus Sulfurimonas. Next base: position 35 of record NZ_JAEMVC010000014.1, on the reverse strand, counting down.
TGCTGCACGGGCTTTGCCACTTATCGCTTCTAGTG
>NZ_JAEMVC010000013.1 GCF_029215985.1 Sulfurimonas sp. SAG-AH-194-C21 | reverse complement strand
TCGCATCCAAGAAGTATGACTTGTTTATATTTGACATCAATGTTACAGGTAAAAATGGTCTTGATTTACTTGAGGAGCTTCGTTCCTACCGTGATACAACTCCTGCTATCTTTATAACAGCCTATACCGATACAGCATACCTCCAACGTGCTTTTGATCTTGGGGCCCACGACTACATCAAAAAACCTTTTGAACTTGAAGAGCTTCATGCTCGCATACTAAACACAAAAAGACTCTTTAACATCGATACAAATACTGAGATACAAATCTCTAAGACAATGCGTTTTTGTTCTTTAAAAAATGAAGTCTTTGAAGATGGAAAAACTATCTCTTTAGGTGCAAAAGACTCGAAACTTTTAGCCTATTTTCTAAACAATACCGCAAGACTTATATCTACAGAAGAGTTAACACAAAATGTCTGGGATTATGACTCAATGCCAAGTGATGCAACACTGCGTTCACACATCAGGACTATACGAGACATCATAGGAAAAGAGAAGATAGTCACAGTAAGAGGAGAAGGCTACATTTATGAATAAAATCACAAAAAGATCTTTTTACTCTTTTCTTGCACTCTATCTCATCAGCTCTTTTATATTTTTAGTGCTTGCTGCCTACTGGTTTTTTACCTCTCAGGTATCTATGGAGATGAACAACAACTTCTATCGTATGACTCAAATTGCCGATAAGGTAAGTTCACACATCATTCAGGCTCATATGATGAATAAACCCTATACTTTAGAATCCTTTCCTCATGCAAAAGTAGCTATGTTAGGGGATGAAAAGCAGGTTTTACAAGGAAGTTTTACAAGCCAGATAGATTTTTCTAAAGACTTTTATATGACAGATGATAGTTTTACCTTAGTCTCTGACAGAGCAGACGGACATCTTAATGTTTCTTATGTAGTTGTGCAAAGTAACCTGTGTAACAAAAATGTCACTGCACTTAAAAACAGAGTAGCCTATACTGTGATATTTACCGCTTTGTTTATTATCATCATCTCTGTGTTTTTATCCTATATGTTTTTAAAACCCATTAAAGATAAAATGGAAGAGATAGAGCAGTTTGTAAAAGATACCACTCATGAGCTTAACACTCCAATTACAGCTCTTATGATGTCAACTTCACGACTTAAAAGTAAAAAAACTTATGATGAGAAGATTAACAAAAACATCTCAATAAGTACAAAACAGCTCTACGAAATTTACTCATCTTTGAGTTTTTTAAGTTTTGACAATCAAAAAGAACAGGCTAAACTTCTCCGGTTTGACACTATTGTAGAGACTTCTGTTGCATACTTTAGTGAACTTCTTGAGAAAAAAAAGATAATGATAGTAGTAAATTTAAAGCAATGTACACTAAAAATCTCTCCTACAAAAGCCAAAATGCTTATAAATAACTTACTGAGTAATAGTATAAAATACTCTAAGCCAAATACTACAATTACAATTACTCTTACTCAGAATATGTTCAGCATAAAAGATGAAGGAATAGGAATTGCTCAAGATAAACTTGATGACATCTTTACTCGTTTTGTAAGAGCAAACTCGTATGCTGGTGGTTTTGGTGTTGGTTTAAACATCGTTGAGAGCATAGTAAGTGAATATAACTATAAAATTGATATCGATTCTAAAGAAAATGTTGGGACTACTGTTAGAGTATTTTTTTAGATATTAAAGAGTCTCATCGTGATGATATACTACTATAAGAACAACTTAAAAGGATATAAAATGTCTACTAGTCTAGATTTAGCCAAAAATATTGCCGATATGCAAAAAGATTTTATTGTAGTATTTGAGGGGGAGCATATTGTACTTACAAATGCTTCATTTAATAAATTTTTTGGTGTTGGCTCTACGGATGAGTATAACAAGAGTTTCGGAAAGTTTATAAATAACTTTGTACTACATCCCTCTTACTTTAATGCTGAGAAAGTAAAAGATGGCGATACTTGGTTTGAGTCTATAGAAAAGCTCGAAGAGATTGATAGAGTCGTGAGCATGCTCGATCAAACTTTTGAGGGGCATGCTTTTAGTATTCAAATTGACTCTTCACTCAAGAATCAAAAGATCGTAACATTTACAGATATTACACAATCTCTTATAAAAAGAATCATGATAGAGAACAATGCAAACATTGATAAACGCAGTGGTGCTTACACGAAACAGTACTTTTTACAAATAAATAGTAGCTTTGAAGAAGCTGCCATTTTTAATAAAAAAATTATTGGTCTCACACTTATAGAAATTGATAATAGTAGTGATGAAAACGATGAGAATATCCAAGAATTTGTTAGATATTTTAAAGGATTTATACGCCAAGATGATATGCTAGTAAAATACTCTAACACTAAGTTTCTTCTCGCTTTTTTAGTTGATGACGCACAAAAAGCTCAGCAAGTTACAAAAAAGCTAGATGCAGAACTTAAAAAATACAATGTTGATGGCTTTTCGTTTAAACTCACTACAAAGTATCAAACAGCCACAGAGAAGTTAAAGACTCTTGTAGATGCTTTAGTCTAAGACTAAACTTCTATAGCATGTGCCACAAACTCACTCATATCATCTAATATCTCAGCCCCACGACGAAAACCTATACCACAGCTACCATCAGAGTAAAAAACTCCTGCTTGGTAGTATCTCCCCTCTTCATCTCTCGCGAAATCAACATACTCTTGGTAAACTGCTCTGTATTCATCATAAATTCCATCTGTTGTAAGAAGAACCTTTTCATTCTCTACTATGTCTATGTTCGCACCCTCACGTCCAAACATTCTCTTCTTTACATATTTTTCTTGTATGGGTTCAAACGCAGTCTTTAAAAGATAAGGTGACTCAGGAAAAAGCTCATAGAGTATGGCTAACATTCCTTTAGATTGATAGAGTAATGTGTAAGCAGGGTTTAGCATTGCAGTTGTTTTTGTAGCTCTAAAGTTTGGCATATCTTCCCAAGGGTAGAGTTTAAACCAAAACTCATAAGGCATCGCCTCTTCACACTCTTCTAAGTACTCAAACGCAGTGAGAAGTGTCTGATGTTTTGCCATATCTTCTAAAAGTTTTACAGTCACTCGCTCTTCTTCTATGCCTTCTACACTTGAGAACAAAAACTTAGAGTAGAGTCCATTTTTTGTCTTACTTATCCTTAAAAACTTCTCTGAAATAGCACTGTAAATATCATTAAACTGCCTTAATCCTAGGTTTTCATTAAAAAGAAGCATCATCTGTGAAATGCTTGCACTCTCTAGTAAAAGTGTTGGGGTGTCTGCATTAAACTCTATGAGTTTTATAGCTTTGTCATCTATGCCACCGCTCAGATCAAAACGACCATAAAGGTGGTTTTCTCTCTCGTGCTCAAAACTGTACTTTATCAATTCTACTAAATTTTGGGGTATATCAAGTCTATTAAAAAGATTGTTTTTTATGACATACTCAGCCGATTTTTCATACATCTCATAGAGTGCATCGCCTGCATTTTTATAGGCATCTACCTCATCTTGTGTAAGTAGTATAAACTTATCTTTTACAAGATACTCCCCATCTTCATCTATGTGCCAAGTGTACCCCATAGCATCTAAATGCTCTTTTGGTATCTCTTTTATATCTATAAATTTTGGCAAACTAAAAGCTCCTTTTTGGAGTGATGCACCTACTCATACTCAACATCCATCTGTCCACCTTTTTTTTCCCCTTTCTCAACACCTTGAGATTTACCCCAATAAGATATGATTTTTTGGAGAAGTTTTGCTGCAAAGAGTTGAGAGACATGAGACTCTTCAGGGATAAGTTCTACCATATCTACTCCTCTTATCTTCGCAGTTGATTTTAAAAAGAGTGCTTCGAGTATATCTGTTGCAAAGTAGTAGTCTATCCCTCCCGCCTGTGGAGTTCCCACACTTGGAACATAAGCAGGATTAAAAACATCCATATCAATGCTAAGGTAAACATCTCCTTCTAAGTCTGAAATTCTCTGTAGCAGTTCTTGTTTTATGTCTTCACTACGAAGTGCTCTATCCATATAGCAGATGATATTTTTGTCTTCTTTTATGCGAAGTGCCTCTGTCTCATACATCGAGCGAATACCTACCATTAGAAGTTTATGTCCCTGTTTTAAAAGCTGAAACGCCGGTGTAGCATGTGAGTTCACATCACCCATATAACTGCGACGCAAATCAGCATGAGCATCTAAAAAGAGTATAGTAGCAGGCTTTTTAAGTAACGCTAACGTTAGTTGTGGCGTTATAGAGTGGTCACCCCCTAGTGAGATAAGTAGTTGGTTTTTGTCAGAACTTCTTCCGCTAAAAGATGTTTTAATCTTATCAAACTCATCTATCCTATCTGCCACATGTACCTGCATATACTTCATAGGTGAGTACTCTAAATCCTCATCATAGTACTCCATCTGTTCAGTATCTATCAAGATGGCATCTGGTGCATTTTGTGTACCTTCTATACCACTAACACTACCACCCCAACAGACTCTATTTATGACTATGTCTGCATCTTGTATTTCTACACTTGGTAACTCTTGGTACTCAATTATATTTGTCTTTTTCATACTATATTCCGATGTTCTTTTTTATCTGTTTTGGTAGAGTAAACGCAGCCACTAAACTCTCAACACCAAGTGAATCAAGCGTTAAATCTTTTGCACGAGAGAAAAACTTTTCACTCAAGTCTTTATCTACTATACTTAAATCATCACTAGCAATAACATAACCCCAAAGATGGTAAAACGAAGGAACGATAACACCATAACTACGGACATCACCAAAAACACGAGCCATCATTTCTCGTATGTGTTTATGGTTCCTAGACTCCTGTGTATCAAGTGCCCCACCTTGTGTTGCTATGATGGCGTTTGTATTTAAAAGGGGTTTTATTGTTTTATATAAGTCTTCCCCATAAAGAAACGCAGCAGGAGAATCCCAATCATCTACATCTATTAAATCACCTATAACGATGTCAAACTTTTCATTACAAGTTCTTAAGTACTCATTTATATCCATGTAAAGAACTTCTAAACGTGGGTCAGAATATGCGGACTTTCCCCATGACTTTATATGTGTTTTACAGAGTGAAACGAACTCTTCATCTATGTCAACCATCACAACTTTTTGCACACTTTTATGACGAAGAACTTCTCTAGCTGTTGCACCCTCACCACCACCCATGATAAGAACTACTTTAGGGTTTGGATGAGCGAGCATTGCAGGATGAACTAAAGCTTCATGATACATCCCCTCATCACTCTCGCAAGATTGAATATCTCCATCAAGACTAACACAAACGCCATGCATTTTTGACTCAAAAAATAGATACTCAGCAAAAGGTGTTTTCCCCTTTGCTAAGATATATTGCACCTCCATCTCAACACTATCTGATACATTTAGCACCTCTGTATACTTAATCATCTTTATCCCTATCTCATTTGATAATATTATATACTATTGTGGCTTATATCTTGACAAGCAACTCCTTAACCACTATACTTTTTAGACTTCTAGTCATGTATTACAATAAGGAAAACAAATGCTTCTTTCTACAAAACACTTATCTGGTGATATGTTTGGGGGAATTACTGCCGCCATAGTTGCTCTTCCTCTTGCCCTTGCGTTTGGTGTTCAGTCTGGTATGGGGGCTATTGCAGGTCTTTATGGGGCTATCGCTGTTGGTTTTTTTGCTGCACTTTTTGGTGGTACTCAAACGCAGATAAGTGGTCCTACAGGTCCTTTAGCAGTTGTCGCCTCAGTTATCATCGCAGGTGAGATAGCTTTTTATGGATCACTCAACGCAGCTATTGGAACTATTGTTGCGACTTTTGTTTTAGCCGGTATTTTTCAGATTTTACTTGGTGTTTTTAAAATTGGACAGTATATTCGTTATATTCCATACCCTGTGGTATCAGGTTTTATGAGTGGTATCGGTTCTATCATTATCATTATGCAGATTTATCCATTTTTTGGACTTGTTTCTCCACCTAGTATCGTAGAGATTATCTCTACTCTTGGCAACATTAGTGGACAGGTCAACACTCAAGCAGTACTCTTAGCAAGTGCAACCATTGCCATTATCTATCTCTTTCCTAAACTGACAAAAAAAGTCCCCTCTACACTTATCGCACTTATAAGTTTAACGATACTCTCAACCTTGATGGGTTTAAATGTCTCTATCATTGGAGATATTCCAAATGGTTTTCCAGAGGTACACATAAACACACTGCTCTCACTTGACTGGCATAATCCGATGCTAATTATCATCCCAGCCATAACTCTAGCTGCTCTTGGTTCTATAGACTCACTACTAACTTCCGTTGTTGCTGACAACATGACAAAAACACAACATAACTCAAACAGAGAACTTGTAGGTCAAGGTATAGGAAATATAGTTGCAGGACTTATAGGTGGTCTTCCTGGAGCGGGAGCAACAATGCGAACAGTTGTAAACATAAAAGCAGGTGGAAGAACAAATCTCTCTGGTGTTATTCATGGAGTAGTTCTTGTCATCATTCTCTTTGGTGCTGGAGCTTATGCCAAACTTATTCCTCTACCTGTTTTAGCAGGTATTCTTATCACTGTTGGTCTTGGTATCATTGACTACAAAGGTTTAAAACACCTAAAAGAAGTACCACGAGCAGATGCTGTCATCATGATAATTGTACTACTTTTGACTGTATTTGTAGACCTACTCCAAGCAGTTGGAATCGGTATGGTTTTGGCGTCCATACTTTTTATGAAACAGATGGGAGATATGGCGGAGAATAAGTCTGTCTCAAAAACACTCAAAGATTTTCATGATGTTTTTCCTCCCTCTTCTCAAGAGAGAGAGTCTTACAGTTCCATTGAAGACCATATTTATATTCAACATTTTAACGGTCCAATATTTTTTGGATTTACTGCACACTTTAAACAGATGATGAAAGAGTTACCTGATGTCAGTGTCGTTATCTTTAGAATGTACAATGTTCCAAGTATAGATCAGAGTGGAATGTATGCTCTTGATGATGCTATCTATGAGCTCAACTCTAAAAATATCACCGTTCTTATCACAGGTATAAAGACACAGCCTAGAAAAATGCTTCAAAACATAAAAGTTATTCCTACATTAGTCCCAAATAGCCATATTTTTGATGATTTAACTTCTGCCTTAGAAATGTTAAAAGAGCATCAGAGTAACTTTAAAACAAGTAAAGATAAAAAAAATATCTATGAGATTCTTTGTGTCAAAGAAGCATAATCCTTTAGTACATCGTAAATAGCAGAAGTTAAAGTACTTAATTCTTCCTTACTTATAACAAAGGGAGGCATGATGTAGACAAGTTTGTTAAAAGGGCGAAGCCAAACGCCATGTTTGATGAACTCCCCAGTTAACCATGCTAAATCTCCATCTTCTTTTAGCTCCACAACTCCGATAGCACCAAGACAACGAACCTCTTTTACCATAGACAACTCTTCGCAAACTCTCAGTTCATTTTCTAACTGTGTTTGTATGTCCAAAACTCTTTTTTGCCAAGGTGATTTTAAAAGTAACTCCAAACTAGCGTTAGCAACGGCGCAAGCAAGAGGGTTTGCCATAAAGGTTGGTCCATGCATCAAAACATTGCCACCACTCTCAACTCCCTGCATCACTTTTTTACTCGTTAGTGTTGCCGCAAGTGACATATAACCACCCGTAAGTGCCTTACCCACACAGAGTATATCGGGGCTCACTTGTGCATACTCATAAGCAAAGAGTTTTCCTGTTCGACCAAAACCCGTAGCTATCTCATCTAAAATCAAAAGTACATCATACTCGGTACAGAGTTCTCTCACTCGTTTTAAAAAATGGGGGGAGTAGAGTCTCATGCCTCCTGCTCCTTGAACAATAGGCTCAAGTATAACAGCGGCTATAATCTGTTGGTTTTTTTGTAGTTTAGTTTTAAAGTCTTGTATATATTTTTCATCCCATTCATCCCCAAACATACACATAGGAGCTTCTGTGAAAATATTTTTATGCAAAACATCTTCAAACGCAGAGTGCATACCCGTTATAGGATCACAAACACTCATCGCCCCAATAGTATCTCCATGATACCCCTTAGAGAAGGCAAGGATTTTAGTTTTTTCTTTGTTACCTTGAGAGTTCCAATACTGAAACGCCATCTTTAAAGCAACCTCAACACTCACACTTCCACTATCACTAAAAAAGATATGTTCTAAGTTCTCATCGGTGATGCCAAGAAGTGTTTGAGCTAGTTTAATAGCAGGCTCGTGAGTGAGTCCACCAAACATAACGTGACTCATTTTAGAGAGTTGTCTCTCTGCAGCTGCGTTTAATTCAGGAACATTATAACCGTGGATGACCGACCACCAAGAGCTCATCCCATCTATTATTTTTTCTCCATTCTCAAGCTCTAAGTAAACGCCAGATGCTGACTTTACAAGTTGCATATTTGTGTTTGGAATCGAAGGGGCATAAGGGTGTAATATGTGTTGTGTATCAAAATCTATCATCTTGTTCTCCATCCGTTAAATATACTTAACATCTCCGCGTTTAACAGCTTCATATAAGTCATTTTTTCTTCATTTGTAAGAGTAGTATTTGGTGAGAAATACTCCTCTCTTTGCATATCAGTTCGAAGCAGTTTTAACTGCCAGATATTATCATTTTGCAAAATAAGCTCTTTTGTTTTATAACTCGCCAATATCTCTGTGTTTATGTACTCTTTTATAGACCCAAGAGAGTGATCCATATAGATGTGTTGCCCTAGTTTGTTACGAGTAAACCCACGAACATTGTAGTCTATTGTCACTATATCTGTATCAAAGAAGTCAAAGATGGCGTTTAACGAACTCAAGGGTGTTATCTCTCCACAACTAGAGAGTTCTATATCTACACGAAAAGATAAAATTCCATTTTCATTTTCAAAGTCAGGATAAGTGTGTGCTGTAATATGGCTCTTGTTTAGGTGCATATCTACACCAGAGCCTTTTATATCTCCTAGTAGTATCATAGAACTAGCTCCATAAGGCTCATAGTCTTGTGCTGAAGTGTGTAAAACTTCTGCCTCGATGATATGGACTATTTTTTGTAAAAGTTCTGATATTCTCTTGGCATTATAATGATTATTTATATACTCAATATATGAGAGTTTTTCTGCTTGGCTCGGGGCAATAACAAAGTCATAAAAACTAAAACTAAGTGCTTTTTTTAGATTGTTAAAACCCGATAATTGCATAATTTTCCTCTTATTTTATTAGGCTAATTATACATTTTCTTTGCTTTATCTGTTATGGAGCCTGCCCATATATCTCTTGCATATCTGGTTTTTCCGTTGTAAAGTAGTGTACCCAGATATAGAGATGGTTAAAGACTGCCACAACAAGAGCTACTTTTGAAAAAAGAAGCAGTGCGGGAATATACAAAATCAAAAGCCCAAAAATATACATGCCATTATCAGTAAAACGAAAGATGCCTTCTTTGACATAAGGTACATCATACTCTTTATCAAAATGGTCTATGCCATATGCTCGCTCAATAGTAAAATACCTCACAACACTATAAAAAAGATATGCAACTATAGGTGTGATAAACGCAACAAGTAAGTACACAGAGAAAGGGTCTACAAGTAGGGTTCCACGATTTGAGTAGGCTAAAAAAATAATAAAAACTAAACGCGAGCCAAATAGAAGAGAAAAACCAATACGATACACTAAAAAAGACCTCTTCCAACCAAAACGAGAACTAAAATAGTTTTTATACAGTTCTAAACGCCAGACTACTGCTACATAGAGTTGATGTGCTAGAGGGAAAAAAACTGCTAAAGCGAACCAAATAAGGGTATCAACTCCAAACAAAGAACCAGCACTAAAAACTTCTACATATTTCCCAAAAAGTATAAATACAACGACACTAAGAACAAGAGCAATAAAGTGCCAAACCTGGTACTCAAATATTTTACTCATCTTTAAAGCCATATATTTTTGCTCTGTGTATCAACTCTAGCGAGTAAGAACTCATCGTTACACTCTCTGCCATTTTACCATTTAAAGCAAAAACTTTTTTCTGTGAATTTACTATCTCTGTAGCCTCTTCATACTCTCTCTTTTGCACCTTATATATCTCATTTATAAGTGCTATTTGACTTGGATGGATGATGGTTTTACTAAGAAGTCCCTCTTTTATATCGCGTTTTACATCTTTTATAAAACCCACTTTATCTCTGTAACATGGGTAAACACCAGCACTCACCCCAAAACCTGCACTTTTAAAAGTTGCTATAAAATTTCCAACAACTGATGCAGGTGCAGACAAATCAAAAATGGACTCATCACATTTCCTTTTCATACTGAGTTGTTTGAGCATATCTTCAAGCCCAAAACGCACTAACAAAACTTTATGTTTGTTAGTTAGTATCATCTCTTTTAATAGATGGAGTTTTTGATGATTAAAAAGCTCTTCTCCCTCTATACTAGGCATTATTATATGATTTGTACAACTTAGTAAATTCAAATAAATCTCTGCGTTGGCAAGAGAAAACTTTGCTAAGACAAAACCTCTTATCTTATCAATATGACTCAGTCTTAAAAGCTCTGATAAGTGTTGTGTATTTTTGGCTCTTATAAAAGTGAGTAATGTTTTACTTGTAATATTTTCTAAAATATTATTTATGTTTTGCATAGCAAACTCAAAGTCACTATGTTCCAAACCATCTTCAAAGTCTATGACTACACTTTTAAGATGGGGATATTTGTTGTCACATACTATCTCTTTGAGTCTTTTGTGCGAAGCGGGTATAAAAAGTGTTCCACCCAGCTCTAAGTAATCTAAATTTTTCATCTTTTATCCACCCGAAACCACCCAGCTATAGAGTGGCGTTTTTTATTCGTTGTTAAGACCTCATGAGGAAATTTATCACTTAAAAAAATGACCATAGTATTTCCTTTTGGAATAACTTTTTTTACTTCACCACCATTTATATCATAGATAATCAACTCTCCACCATCTCTCTGTTCCCACTCTTCATTTAGATACAAAAGTGTGGTAACTACACGGTTTTTCTCACCCACAAAAGCATCTAAATGTTTCTCATAGAAGTCGCCTTTGTTATAAATAGAAAAATGTGCTTCATAGTAGGTGAGTCCAAGATATAAAGTACGATTGAGATATTTCCTTAAGCCTTCCATAAACATCAAGTACTCACTTTGAATAGCATCATCTTCATCTAACCACTGTGTTTTATCACTTCGCTTGGTACTATCTAAGTGACTATTTTGAGTACTTGATATTTTAGCATTCTTATAGTGTATTTCATTTTTTGAAAATTCTAAGAGTTTATCTATCATTTGTATGCATAGTGCATCGTTTATTACTATATAACCCCTCTCAACAAGGGCATCAGCTATACAAGAGTAGTGTGTTTCATTCATAGACCCATTTTAGCCAAACTTATGTATGAAAGTAAACCTTATAAATTAAAGTTTACCTCATGAATTTGTGTTATACTTAAATCAAAAAGAAGAGGTATTTCATTATGTTTGGATGCAAGAGTAAAATTGAAAAAATACAAGGAATGTATATCGAGGAGCTAGAAACTCTCAGAAATGAAAATAAACAACTCCTGAATCGAATTAGCGAGCTAGAGGCACCAGTATATGTAGAAGACACTAAAGAGAAAGAACTTATAACTTCTCTTTTAAATAGTTATGATGATGGAACAACTTTTTTACTAAAAACTGCTGATAGTTCACTTGAAAAGCTTAAAGATATTAATGAGCTCAACGCAACTACAACACAAAAGATGGTTGATGTAGAGAGTGAAACTAGTCAAATAGCAAATAGTATAGACAGAATTCAAGAGTACACAAATACTTTAAGTGATGATTCCAACTCCCTCAATGATAGTGTTATGTCTATCAGCGAAATCATTAACTTAATTAAAGATATCTCAGACCAGACGAATCTACTTGCACTTAATGCAGCTATTGAAGCAGCTCGTGCAGGTGAGCATGGTCGTGGATTTGCTGTTGTTGCTGATGAAGTACGTAAACTTGCAGAACGCACTCAAAAAGCGACAAGTGAAGTTGAGATAAACATAAACTCCTTAAAACAAAACTCAAACTCTCTTATAGAAATCAGTAACACATTTAGTGAAGAGACAACAAAAGTTTCAGGAATTTTGGATGAGTTCAACTTAAGTGTTGAACTTGTTATGCAAAACTCTAACATAATTAAAGAGACAACACAGTATGTAACAAACGAACTTCAGGTAAATACAGGAAAGATAGACCATATTGATCTTAAACTCAAAGCATATAGATCTATGTTCTTTGGTAATGTAACAAATGTTATGGATGAAAACAGTTGTCGATTTGGAAAGTGGTTTTCAAATGCAGCAAGTACTTTCTTAAAAGGCAAGTCTGAACTAAGCTCAATTGCTTCGCATCATGCAAATGTTCATCAAGGATTAAATGAAGCAATAACATTAAAACTCGACGCTAAACATGAAGAGGCACTTGAACGTATTAAAGATGTGGAAGTTTCGAGTGAAACTGCATTTGTAGATTTATACAATATTGTAAAATCAGTACAGAAATAGAAAATATAGAAAGTTAGAAGAGGAGTTAAACTCCTCTTCTTTATAACGTTATTTAGATAGGTAAAACTTTGATTTTGTCAGACAACTTCTCTTGAAGTGTTGACTCGATTGCATAAAGTGTACCTGTTGAGCTTGACTCACAAGAACCACATGCACCAAGGTATCTGATATAGATATCAATACTTCTCTCATTTTTCTTAATGTCGATGATTTCAACATCACCACCATCCATAACAAGAAACTGACGAACACTTTCGTCAATTACAGCATCAACAGCTTTGATCTGTTGTACTAAAGTCATCTCTTCAAAGTTTCCTCCACCAGCGGCCATAGCATCAGCAGCAGCTTTCATTTTCTCACTGTCCATCTCTTTACGGGTGTCAGCTAAAATGTCAACTAAGTACCATTCACGAGCTTCATGTCCACCTGGTTTGATACAAGACTTACAAAAACCACCAGCTTTAGTATAGTCTGTAATCTCTTCTACAGTTTTTAGGTCATTTAACTTGATAACTTCTTGAAGTGTTCCAAGTGAAACACGAGCACATTCACATACGATGATTTCTTCTTCAAAACTCTCCGCATCAACACCCATGTAAAGACCAGCAGCTTTTTTGATAACATCATAAGCCATAACTGAACAGTGCATTTTTTGAGGTGGAACAGCAGGCGTTTCAGGATCATCACGAAGAGCAAGCTCAACGTCAATGTTTGTAATCTTTACCGCTTCTTGAACTGTTTTACCGATACAAAGTTCAGTCATAACATCAGAAGATGCGATAGCTGTACCACAACCAAAAGATTTAAATTTAGAGTTTACAATTTTGTCATTTTTAGGGTCAATTTCCCAGTAAAGACGAACTGCATCTCCACAAGATTCTGCACCAAAATCAGCAACAATAAGTTTGTTACCACGTTCTTCAGCCTCTGCGTCAAAGATTTCTCCTTGGTGTTGAGGGTTGTTCATTAATGTCGTAACTTTATTTGAGTAAGCGTCCCAAAGTGATTCGCCTAATACATCTGCTTTTGCCATGTCTTATCCTTTATATTTTATAGTTTTATTTTTAGTGGTGGTGAAGTTCGCATTCTTGAACTTCTCCACCTTTTGTTGGTGCTTGTTTTGCAAATGATGATGAAATCATACGTAAACGAGCAACTGCTTCTTTAAAGTGGTTGATAGTATATTCAATCTCTTCGTCTGTTGTAAAACGAGAAAGTGAAAGTCTTATACCTGTATGAGCAAGCTCATTATCAGCACCGATTGCAAGCATAACTGTGTTTGCTTCTAGGTCTGCTGATGCACAAGCTGAACCTGTTGATGCTCCAATTTGACCATTATTTAGGTCCCAAAGCATACCTTCACCCTCAACACCCTTGATAGAGATAAGGATAGTGTTTGGCGTACGGTTTTGTCTATCACCAACAACAAAAGTGTCACTAAGTTCAACAAGAGCATCTTCTAAACGGTCACGTTTTGCTCTTATTTTTGACATTGTTGCTTGAATATTTGTAGTTGCGAGCTCCATTGCTTTACCCATTCCTACTATAAAAGGAACATTTAGTGTACCTGAACGACGTCCACCCATATGCTCTCCACCATGTAAAAGAGGAGAAAGTGCTTGAGAGTTCTTAATATAAAGAGCTCCTACACCTTTTGGTCCATGAAACTTGTGTGCAGAAAATGAGATGAAGTCAACATGAATAGCTTGTAGGTCAACAGGGATCTTACCAACAGCTTGAACAGCATCTGAGTGAAAAAGTACACCTTTTTCTTTACAAACTTGACCGATTTCTTCAATAGGGTTAATCATACCTGTTTCATTTGAAGCCCACATAATAGAAACAAGTGCTGTTTTATCAGTAATGAAACTCTTAACAGTATGTACTTCAACTACACCCTGATCATTTACAGGAAGATAAGTAACTTTTACACCTTGGTCTTCTAAAAACTTACAAGTAGAAAGGATAGAAGGATGCTCTACTTCAGTTGTAACGATATGGTTCTTGTCGCCATTTAAAATATGGTCAACCCATACAGACTGAAGTACCCAGTTGTTAGACTCAGTAGCACATGATGTAAAGATAACATCATCAGCATCAGCTGCGTTTATTGCAGTATATACCTGATCAATCGCTTTTGTGATTGCAGGGTGTGGAGCTGTTCCGTACTTATGTAATGAGTTAGGGTTACCATAAACTTCACTATAAAATGGTTGCATTGCTTCAACTACTAGTGGGTCACACATCGTAGTAGCATTATTATCTAAATAAACTTTCATTTTTACCTCTTCATATTAAGAATGATTATCACTCTTTTTAAATAAGACAATTTTTGTCCTCTTTCGTTTTGACATGATAATAGCTTTGTGATTATGATTCGCTTAAGCAAATCATAAAGTTAGTTCTGCTTAATAGTTCTTTCAGTTTCTAAAATAATAGAATGTCTATTTAATAATCATTATTGAGCACTATTATTCTCTGTTTTTTGCTATACTATATACACAAGGATTAATATACGATGAATGAACTGCTCAAGATTTTCCCTTTTATCGAACAAACAAAGATAGATTTAGAAAAACAAAATAAGTTTTTAAACAAAGTCACACTAACAGGTAAGATAAATGCCCTTCATGTTGCAGCAAATCTTTTTGAGTTTACAGATAAAACTTCTATAGTTTTTGATGAACTAAAAACAGAACTAATCGATGCCCTTCTCGAAGAAAACCTTAGAAAAATAACTGACGAGTTAGAATTTAAAGCAAAAACTACCATCGATATATTAATTCGTAATCTTTTTGAAAGAACTGCTGATGTAGGCTTTTTATCTACTGATAATCTTATTTGCACCTTTTTAACTACTCAAGACATTCAAAAAGAAAAACTCCTACAACATCTTCAAGAGTATGCTAGTAAATACAGTGTATATAATGAAATCGTTATTTTCGATACAGAGGGTAATGCAAAAATAAACATGAATCCAGACAATAAAATTCTCCATTCTAATGATTCAATTTTAAAAGATGCTCTTGTAAGTGATAGTTATGTCGAGAGATATACTCATTCAGATATATTTGATGCTCAAGAAAAAACACTTATATATGCTCAAAAAATTAGCTACAACAATGAAGACATAGGTGTTTTATGTCTCTGCTTTAAATTTGAAGATGAACTTTCAAGTATTTTTTCAAACCTGACAGTCAATAATGAATCCCTTTCAATTTCAAATTCAAAGGAAATATTTGCAACAAATTCACAGAAAAACCATATTTCATACATAGACAAAAAGTACACAATCCTTGAGCATAAGTATATTGTTGTTTCCAAAAAAACATCTGGCTATCAAGGTTATTATGGCATTGATGGCTGGTATGCAACTGCACTTTTTAACTCTGTAGGTCTTAAAAATCCAGTAGAAGCCCTAGAAGAAGAGAGTAATGAGCAAAATAATGAGCCTAATTTACTATCAGAAAAATTACAGTTGGTCATTGAAAAAGCAAATAACATTTTAGAAGATATAGCCGATGTTATCATCAATGGTGAACTTATCGCAGTGAAACAAAGAGTGTATCTTTTAACCCCGATATTGGACAACTTACGAAACATAAGTACAGAACTTTTTAAGTCTATTAAAAATTCTATAAAGAACTTAGAAAGTGTTGTTAAAGAAGGACTTATTAATGATGGAAAGATGGCATCGCACCTAGCAATAGACATTATGGATAGAAACCTTTATGAGAGAGCAAATGATAGTAGATGGTGGGCATTAACCCCTCTGTTTCAAGAAGAACTTGCATCGAAAAGTGTTAATACTCAAGAGCTAAACAGTGTACTTAACTATATTAACGATTTGTATACTGTTTATACAAATATATTTTTATATGACACGAATAAAACAGTAGTGGCATCATCAAACAATCACCATATAATTGGTCAAAAGCTTGAAGATTCTTATGTTTCGAAGACTTTATCAAATCAAAGCTCTCAGGCTTACTTTGTAAGTAGTTTTGAAAACACTTCTCTTTATAATGACAAAGCAACTTATATCTACTCTGCTTCCATCGTGCATGAAGGGAAAGTAGTTGGAGGGGTAAGTGTTGTTTTTGATTCACTCCCTGAGTTCCAAGCGATTTTACAAGATAGTTTCCCAGCACATAAAAAAGGTTTTATGCTTTTTGTAGATAAAAATAAAAAGGTTATTTCTTCAACAAACCCATCTATAAAAGTACTCCAAACAGTGAGTATAGATGATAAATTTATAACATCTACGGGAAAACACTCTGTATATGACTTTGAAATACTCCAAGATAAACAATACCTTATTGTATCAGTCGCTTCTAATGGTTACAGAGAATATAAAATTAGCGATAACTACAAAAATGAAGTTTACTGTTTAACTTTTATAGAGATTTAGTAAATCAACTACCTTTTATTTATGTGTAATTTTAACAATCTATGAAAACGGTGGAAAGTTGAAGAGTATCATAAGTCACCAACAAAGACAGTTAAGAATTAAAACAGTAATAATTGATGTATAATATGAAATGAAAAGATATGATATAAGTGTTTTGTCCAATGTTTAATACAAAAAAAAGTAAATTTATAGCTCTGAGTATTGTATTTATTGTAATTTTATTTCTTGGTAATTATGCCATACATCAACTAGAGAGTAGTAAAAAAACATACTATTTAAATACTCAAAATGAACTTTTAACACTTAAATACGATACTGTGTATAAATACTATAAAATAATGAGTAAAGATATTTATTCTATGTACTCACAAAACACAAAACTTATCACCCTGCTTTCACAAACACTCAATGCAACAAAAGAACAACAAGATATATATAGAAAAGAGATTTATCGATTACTTATCCGAAACTACCGTCGTTTAGCTAACATGGGTATTTCTCAAGTACATTTTCATACACCTGATAATAAAAGTTTTCTTAGAATGTATGCACCAGATACCTTTGGGGATGACTTAACAAAACTCAGACATAGTGTTGTCAAAGCAAATGCTACCCTTAAACCACAAGAAGGCTTTGAGGCTTGTGCATTTATGGCAGGATTGCGTTTTGTATATCCTCTTTTTAACAAAAACAAAGAGCACATCGGGAGTGTTGAGATATCTTTCTCTACTAAAGAGCTCTTAGAGAGTGTGACAGATGATTTTCTCTATGATTCTCACATTTTAGTAAATAAAGAGATTTCTAACTCTACAATTATCAAAAAACAATATCTTACTAACTACAAACCAACCTGGGAAAGTGAAAACTATTTTCTAGAGAGTTTCAGTCATAAAAACCAGAATGATAAAAATATTTACAAGCAGATTTCAACACCTACTTTACAAGCTCAAATAGAAAAAAATATTAACACGAAAAAAGTCTTTTCACTTGATACTATCTATAACTATCAAAATATTATCCTCACATTCTTTCCTATACCAAGCAATGATGGTATTAAAAATATCGCTTATATAGTGAAATATGTAGCATCAGACTACATGAGTAACCTCAAAATAGAGCATGACTATATTATACTTCTCTTTTTTACGATAACATCAATACTCTATCTTTTTGGAATTTATGTTATTATAAATAGAGAAAAGCTCAAAGAGATGGCACTTTATGACTCTTTAACTAGACTCCCAAACAGAAGGCTCTTTGAAATAGAATTTGAAAACGAGATTCAAAGAGCACAAAGACATGAAGAAGTGCTAGCCTTAATGTTTATTGACTTAGATGGATTTAAAGCAGTAAACGACACATATGGACATGAAGTAGGAGATAAACTTCTTATAAAAGTATCAGAAATTCTACTCTCTTGCATCAGAAAAAGTGACTTTGTTTCAAGACTTGGGGGTGATGAGTTTACTGTAATTCTAACAGATATCAAAAATTCACAAGAAGCATTACAGATTGCAAATACTATTGTAAAAGAGATTAATCGAGAATTAGTGATAGACAAAGAGTTAATTCATATCGGTGCTAGTATTGGAATCTCTTTATATCCCCAAGATGCAAAAAACATGAAAACACTTATAAAGTATGCAGACAGTATGATGTATGCAGCCAAAACCAATGGTAAGAATCAAGTATATCAATTTCAAAAGGAAAAATAATTTATGTGTAATTTTAACAAACAAAACGAAGAGACAAAAGCTCTTATCCATCTTTTTATGACTAAGGCAGCTGATAGTGTGGGCGGGGCAAACTTTCTTTTAGAACTAATGGAGGCTATAAAGAGTAAAAAACCTTCAGGACTGAGTGAAAAAAACTCACAAGTTGCTTCAAACCATACTATTATAAAATGGAACAAAGTTGTGTTTAAAGATAAGGTAGACCTCATCCGTGCTATTTTAGATAATCACCGAAGTTCTGAGAATCCTGACTTTAACATTTTAAGTGAAGAAAATGTTAAAAAAAGAAAGAATATTCTTAACATGGTGCGTGCCCTTACTCCTATAGAGTTTATAGTAACTCCTCAAAATCCAAATGACGGAGCCGGTTTTAACTTTAAAGTCTTTGACTCTGTATCTGAGACGGAAGTAAAGCTCAATCCTATTTTTATCAGTATGTTTTTCTGTTCAACTGAGTTTATCAAAAAAGCGCTCAAACATAAACTTAAAACTGATTAGAATCAACTTAAAAGAATTAATTTTAACTTAAGTAACTTAAGTATAGAATATACAAAAATATAGAAGGATACAATATATGACAATAAAAAATAAACTTCTTGGGGTTGTTTCATTATCTCTTATCTCTATTGTCTTAAACATATATATAGTGAACTTTATGCTCTCTAAAAGTGATAATTTAAATGATACGAAAACATATATTTATAAAATAAACTCTAACATGAGAGCTTTAACTACCGATAGTCTCAACTTTTTAGCATATAAAAATGACACTCATACTCAAAACTTTAAAAATGATTACACAATCTTTACCCAGAATGCAAAAGCATTTAAATCAGAACTAGCTCAACTAGAAATAAATACAAAAGACATAGATGAAATCCTCAAAAACATGCAACTCTATCAAGAAAATTTTAATAATATTGTTAGTATTCAAGAAAAACTTGGTTATACATCCAAAAAAGGTTTACAGAAAAAACTTTTTGATGCTGTAAAAAAAGCAGAACTCTTTGCCAAAAGAATGCAAAATCAAGATATATATAGCATGGTTTTAACACTAAGAAAGTTTGAAAAAAGTTTTTTAATTACCCATAATAAAAAATATATCAAGAAATTTAAACGTACATACAATGCCCTTCTTTACTATATAGACGGAAATGTAAAGAACAACAAAGAGATAAAAGATGACTTAAAAGTATACAACCAGTACTTTTTTGAAGTTGCATCAGCACTTGAGAAAAAAGGTTTAAGTTCGAAAAAAGGTCTTCTTGGTGATATGAATATAGTGATGCAGAAGAATGAAAAACTTCTCGGCAATATGCTTGTAACATATCCTCCTCTCTTTGATAGTAAGATAAATGCACTTGCAAATATCTCCCTAACGGTACAACTTCTTTTTGGACTCTTTATTGTAGTTCTTCTCCTTTTTATAAACAAATCAATAGCTGCACCTATCAAGAAACTGATAAATACAGCTAAAGAACTTACAGAAGGTGATGGTGACTTAACAAAAAGATTATATACAGACTCTAAAGATGAGATTGCAGATGCAAACCACTACATAAACAATTTTATTGAAAAAGTACAAATGTTACTCTCTGGGATTATTGACACTTCATCACAAAACTTATCTATCTCTGAAACACTCGAATCAACGGCTAGAGAAGTTGGAAACAGATCTGATATGCAAAACAAAGAGCTTCATAGTGTAGTGGACCAAAGTACAACGATGAGAGAAGATTTAAAAAGTGCAATTGTAGAAGCACAACATGGTAAAGAAAATATCATCAAATCAAATCAAAACCTAGAAGCAACACAAAAAGACATCTTGCATCTTGTCCAACAAGTACAGACCAACTCAGAAGTACAAGCTGAACTAGCGGACTCTCTATCACAACTCTCTACAGATGCAGCAGAGGTTAAAAATGTCCTAGTGGTTATCTCTGACATTGCAGACCAAACAAACCTTCTCGCACTTAATGCAGCTATAGAGGCAGCTCGTGCGGGTGAGCATGGTCGTGGATTTGCTGTTGTTGCAGATGAAGTACGTAAACTTGCAGAAAGAACTCAAAAATCACTTTCTGAGATTAATGCAACTATTAATGTCATAGTGCAGTCTATCGTAGATAGCTCAAACAAAATGAATCAAAACTCTGCAGATACAGATGAACTGAGTACTATTTCTTCGCAGGTAGGAGAGAGAATCAACGAAACGGTTAGTATGATGCAAGAGTCAACAACTATGTCTGAGAATATACTTGATGGATATAGAGAAAATGCTAAAAAGACAGATATCATCATCGAGAAGATTATGCATATCAATACCATCTCTAATGACAATATGCAGAGTATTGGTGATGTTGCTAGGGCAAGTGAAAACTTACATGCAATGACAGATGAACTCACAGTAAAACTCAAAGAGTTTAAAATATAACTCACAAAAAGGAATATACAATGATAAAAATACTACTCGCCACTCTTTTACTTGGAGTAGCACTCCAAGCCAATGAAGATGCTTCAAAATGGTTACGACCAGCAGAAGTTCCACAGCCTAAAAATAACAAGATGACTCCAGAGCGTATTGAGCTTGGAAAACTACTCTACTTTGATACAAGACTCTCTGCAAATGACACTATCTCATGTGCAACATGTCACCATCCACTAAGTGGTTGGACAGACCTCAACCCTGCTCCAAAAGCAGTAGGTTTTGAGGGAAGAGTTGGACCAAGGAACTCTCCAGTTGTACTAAACACGGCATACCAAAACAGACAGTTTTGGGATGGAAGAGCACGAACATTAGAACAACAAGCGTTAGGTCCAATCGAAGCAGATGTTGAAATGAACATGCCACTGACAACTTTGATACCAAAACTTAACAAGATAAAAGGCTATCAAAAACTTTTCAAAAAAGCATATCCTAAGTCTAAGGGTATTATTACAAAAGAATACCTTGCAAAAGCGATAGCATCTTTTGAGAGAACAGTTGTCTCTACTATAGCTCCTTTTGACAAGTATATCATGGGTGATAGTAATGCTATGAGTAAAAAAGCACAGGCTGGTTTTGAACTCTTTAGAGGAAAAGCACTCTGTTCTACATGTCATGATGGATTTAACTTCTCTGATGGTAGTTTTCATAACATTGGACTTAACGATGGAGAGTTAAAAGGAAAAGAGCTTGGTAGATACAATGTAAAAGCAAGAGCTGCATGGTATGGGGTATTTAAAACACCTACACTCCGTGATATCGTAAAATCTGCACCCTATATGCATGATGGAAGTGTTAAGTCTTTAACAGAAGCAACTCATATCTGTGGTAATGGTGGTAGATTTATTCATAATGTAAAAAATAAATCTACTTTTATTATGGATAATGAGCTTAGTCGTTCAGAGATTAGTAAAATCACAACATTCTTACATGCCCTTGAGGGTCCAAATATGAAACTTCATATACCAACAAAATTTCCACAATAAATTAAAAAAAGGATTCTATAATGAATACACTACTAAAAACACTTCTACTTTCTTTAACACTTGCATTATCTGCTAATGCCGCAGACCATATAATTGACCAAAAGGGAAAAACTTTTGTACCAAGTAGCATAACAGTTAAAGTTGGAGACACAATTACCTTTAAAAACTCTGATGCTTTTGCGCACAATGCCTATACTGATGATGAAGCGAATGAGTTTGACACAGGAATGCAGTCATCAAGTACAAATAAGACTGTTACTGTAAAAGAAGCGGGAACTTTTAGCATCGAATGTGCAATTCACCCAAATATGCTTCTCGAAGTAACAGCGGAATAAGGCAACCACAATGAGGACTTTTATACTTAGCTTTATAATCTTTCTTTCTCCAAGTATTATCTATGCAGAAAAAAGTAACCTTGCATTAGGAAAGGCAGTTTATGAAGAGACTTGCATATCTTGTCACGGAGTAAAAGGTGAAACAAATCCGGAGATGAAACTTGTGGTAACTCCTAGAAAACTCAATGAGACAATCCTTACAGAGGATCAATCTTTTCAAATAGTTAAATATGGAGCACATCATTGGGGGGCACACTCTGAATTAATGTCATCTTTTAAAAGTGTTTATACAGAAGAACAACTTTATGCAGTTGCTACTTACATTAGCACAACTTTTAACTCGCATCGAACACAAAGAATTCAAGACTTACTTAATGAGTCAACTACTTTAAGCGAAAAAGAGGAAAAGAGCATGCTTAAAGTTGGAGGGAAAATATTTAAACGCCGTTGTGCATGGTGTCATGGTGAGACTGGTAACGGCGAAAGTACCTATGTTGAAGCTTCAAAAGACAATAAAGATTTAATCTATCCTTACAATCTCACACGTACACTTTTAGATGAAGATCAAATATTTTTATACGCCAAATATGGTGGACATTTCTGGGGTGCAGGCTCAGATGATATGCCTTCATGGAAGAAAAAGTATAATGATGTCAAACTAAAGTCTGTTGCATATTTTATAGAAACTCAGATTAAAAAGATTAAAAAGAAATAAAACAAACCTCACTTTCAAGCTCTTATGATATAATCGCGATATTAATTATACATAAGAGGTTCATACATTATGGCTCAAACAATAACTGAAAAAATATTCTCACAACACATAGGTCGCGAAGTTCATGCTGGTGAAATCATCCGCTGTGACATCGATATGGTTATCGGTAACGATATTACAACTCCTATTTCTATCTCTGCGTTTAACCTTAGTGGTGCTACTAAACTTGCTAATCCTGATGGGTTTTCTATAGTTCTTGATCACTTTATCCCTGCAAAAGATATCGCTTCTGCAAATCAAGCAAAAATATCTCGTGTCTTTGCAAAACAACATAAAATGAAAAATTTTTTTGATGAAAAAGACATGGGAATCGAGCATGCCTTACTTCCTGAAAAAGGTCTTATCTGTCCAGGTGATGTAATCATCGGTGCGGATTCACATACTTGTACACACGGTGCTTTAGGAGCATTCTCAACTGGTATGGGTTCAACTGACCTTGCATTTGCAATGATAAGCGGTGGAAACTGGTTTAAAGTTCCTGAGTCTATCAAGGTCGTCTTAAGTGGTGTACCTAAAGAGCATACAACTGGTAAAGATATCATCTTAGAAATCATCCGTTTACTTGGTGTTGATGGTGCACTGTACCAAACTTTAGAGTTTACAGGAAGTACAATCCCTCACTTAAATATGGACGATAGATTTTCTATGTGTAATATGGCTATCGAAGCTGGTGCAAAATCTGGAATCATCGCTTATGATGATGTAACAAAAGAATTTTTATCTGATAAAAACCTTGCTCGTGAACCTCGTATTCATTACTCTGATGATGATGCTGTTTATTGTAAAGTTTTAGAGATAGATGTTGCAAACCTTGAACCAGTTATTGCTTACCCATTTTTACCATCAAATGGACATCCTGTTTCTCAAGCAGTAGCTGATCACATCAAAATAGACCAAGCATTTATCGGTTCATGTACAAATGGACGTTTAGGTGACCTTAAAATTGCATCTGAAATTCTTAAAGGCAAACGTGTTCACGAAGATGTTCGTCTTATCGTAACTCCAGCAACTCAACGCATATTAAAAGAAGCCTATAGACTTGGATATATGGATATCATCATCGATGCGGGTGGAGTAGTTTCAAATCCTACTTGTGGTGCTTGTCTTGGTGGGTACATGGGAATACTTGGCGATAATGAAAAAGCAATTTCAACTACAAACCGTAACTTTGTAGGTAGAATGGGAAGCCGTTCTTCTGAAGTTTACCTTGCTAATTCTGCTGTTGCAGCTATTTCAGCTATTACTGGTTATATTACAGACCCTCGCTAGACTTATGATAAATATTCCATGTGTAATCTTTGCAGGTGGGAAAAGCTCTCGGATGGGAGAAGATAAATCTCTTCTTCCTTTTGCGGGTTTTACAACTCTTACAGAATTTCAATACTCCAGACTTTTAAAAATATTTACAAATGTTTATATCTCTTGCAAAAATAAAGATAAATTTTCTTTTGATGCAAATTTTATAGAAGACAAAAAAACAGAAAATACTTTTGCCCCTACTATTGCATTTATCTCTATCTTTGAGCATCTCCGAGCTGACTCTTTTTTCACTATTAGTGTAGATTCTCCTTTTATAAATGAAGAAACTATTTTAAAACTCATTAACGCAGACTCTAGTGAAGTAGATGCAACAGTTGCTACAACAGAAGATAAGATACAGCCCTTGTGTGGGATTTATCACCGTTCCTTACTACCGGCATTTGAGAAAATGGTTGAAGAGGATAAGCATAAACTTAACTTTTTACTTAAAAACTCAAAAACAGACTATGTCACTTTTAAAAATGACAACACCTTCTTAAATCTTAACCATCCTCACGAGTACCAAAAAGCACTAACATTAATTACTAGCTAATTATTAACACCTCTTCGCTATAATAGTAAAAAAGCAAAAGATAAAACCAATGAACTTAACACATTTAGACGAAAACCAAAGACCAAAAATGGTTGATGTAAGCGACAAACAAGAGACTACACGAGTAGCTGTTGCTAGTGGGATTATAGAGATGAGCCAAGATGCTTATGATGCTATAGTTACTGAGAAAACAAAAAAAGGACCTGTTTTACAGACGGCTGTGATTGCCGCTATAATGGGTGTGAAGAAAACTAGTGAGATTATTCCTATGTGTCACCCTTTAAACCTTAGTGGGATAAACTGTGATGTAGAAGAGTTAGCAGAACTACCAGGTTTCAAACTAATAGTGACAGCCAAACTCAAAGGTCAAACTGGAGTTGAGATGGAAGCACTTACGGGAACTAGTATAGGGCTGTTAACAATTTATGACATGGTAAAGGCTATAGATAAGGGTATGATTATCCGTAATGTACAGCTAGAGACAAAATCAGGAGGCAAAAGTGGAGACTATAAACGATAGTAAACAAAAAGTTCTTATCGAGTACCCTTGTAACTGGTGCTATAAAGTCATAGCAAGCGAGAGAGCAGCTCTTGAGCAAGCCATTCGAGATGTAATAGATGAGAGAGAACATACTATAAATCCATCCAACAAGTCTAAAACTGGAAAATATGTAAGTATGAATCTTGATTTACTTGTGCATAATGAAGATGACAGAACTTTTATTTTTGAGGCATTAAAAAAACATCAAGATATTAAGATGGTACTTTAAAAAGGAGTTACAATGACACAGAATATACAAACGAACCTAGAGACTGCTTACAACAAAAGGTTTAAAACTATAGAGAAACGAATCCTCTCAGCATTAGAGGAGAGTAAAGTAGACTTTGATTCTCTTTCTTTAGAAGAAGTGCGTCAAGTTACTACAGCTATCATTGATTTAGAAACACAGACTCTTCAAGATGATGTACAGACACTCTTAGAAGAAAAAGAGGCTATAGAACGCGAGTTAGAAAAAAAGTCTGATGCCCTTCAAAATACAAAATATACTATTTTTAATGTCCTTGAGGATGAAGTTTTAAAATCTCAAAGTGCCTTAGCTAAACTCCATCAAGTCAAACTACAGTCTATTGATCTTTATGATATCCTCAGTGAAATGGTCGAGTCTGCAATTATAACAGCCCTAGAAAAAGATGCTGCTGGTGACATTACAGAGTCCATTACAGAGGTTATAAAAGAGATAAGTTACGAGTCTATAAAAGAGGGATCGCTTAATACTATACGTGTAAGAAAAATACTCTCTACAATTTTAGTCACAGCAATAGATATGGCTGAAGCTACGCCAAATAGAGCCGAACAAGTACTAAGTTCTACTCTAAAAGGTATGAGAAGTGGACTTATAAAATCAATAGACAGATTTAAGAGCCGACTTGAATTTATGCCTATTGAAGCGAAACATATACTTATAGAAGATTATGATACGATTATCGAAGACTTAAACCAAACAGACACTCTCTTCTCTCAAGTAGTTACAACACAGGCACATGAGAGTTCACAAGAGATTAAAAATATGTTGATTAAACTCAATAATGAAATGGCATACGACCTTGAGGAGTTGATTTTAATCTCTAAAGAGACAGCAGACATTATGAAGAGTAAATTTTCTACATTTGCTAAAACTGCAATGAAAAGAGCTGATATAGCACTCAAGTCACCTAAGGCACAAGAAGCTAAACGTATGGGTATGCAAGCCTTTGGTGTAGCCAAAGTTGCCCTTGGTAGTGCAATAAAATATGCCAATGATGCTATAGATAAAAAATAAATTTCTACAAAGGACTTCTTATGATGATACATCCAGCAACAGCACACTTCGCAATGGTTTTACCAGTAGTAGCTTCGGCATTAGGTATAGCATACCTTATAAATAGACAAGAGATTTTCTCTAAACTCTCTTCAATAGCACTCTTATTTACAGCTTTAGCTATGGGTGTAGTATGGTACACTGGAAGTCAAGCTGGACCTCTGATTTATGATTTTCTTAGTGAAAATGGACAACATGAACTTCTTGAGCATAAAAAGCTAGGTCTTTATCTAGCCATTATAATGGGTGTTATCTTTGTTCTTAAAATAATTGGTTGCCAAACAAAAAAGTTTGCTATAGAAGCCCTTGCAATTGTTTTACTTTTAGCTGCAACTGCTCTAACATTTGCCCAAGGTAAAGATGGTGGAGAACTAGTTTACAATCACGGTACACCCTTTAAATCTTATATGATAATAGACACTCTCAATGAAGCTGCCATTGCGGTAGAGGAAGAGGAAGAGATTCAAGCGAAACTTGAAGTATATGAAGAAGCCCTTGAAGATATCAAACTTATAGATGAAGAGTTAGAAATTTTTTATGGCAATCAAGTAGCAGAGGAAAATTAGTTATGTCTTTAGAAGAAGAACAAAAAAATTCAATCCTTAAAGAACTCCAAAGCTACAAGGCAGACAACTCTTCTGCCAAACCCCTATTTCAAAGTATGAAAGAACTTTCTATTTGGTTGAGTGAGAAAGAGAAATAATGAATATTCTTTGTACTCCACTTTACGAGCAACAACTCAAGGTCATTTTAAATAATTTCGTCCAAGAAGACTTCAATGCAACAAAAAAGTTCAAACTCTATCTTGATACAATTTTAATCAACCTTCCTACAAAAGCTAATAAATATAAAAAAGCACAATTATTTGATGATGAAGAGATAAAAGAGATTCCTCACGAAGATTTTAATATACTTTTTTTTATAGATAAGATAAGTGGCGATTATCTTATTTTAGCAATTTTACCAAAAAATTAGGCTTCTTTTTGTTTCATTCTGTAACTATACTCATATAAAATCTTATTAGGATTATAATTATATCTCATAGAATGGGGGTTTAGTCCTAATGCTAAATATATAATTAAGCATAAAATGGCATAATGTTATGGTAAAAAAACTTTGTATAGTAAAGCACAGAGTTAATGTATTCAAATAAAATAATAGATAACAACAACCTACAAAAGGAGAAAATGTGGATAATAAAAAATCTCAAGATCAAAATACGATCGACAGAAGAGACTTTTTCAAAAAAGCAGCTGCTGTATCAGTAACTGCTCTTGCTGGAACATCTCTACTAGCAAACGAGTCGGCCGGCGAAGGCGATCCCGCAATAATGCACCATACTAAATGGGGCCAAAAATGGGGAGATCCGGTTACTAAAAACCAATATGGTATACCTTCAGCTTACGAGCATAATGTAATTAGAAGAAGTACGAAACTACTTGCTTCTGGTAACTTTAGAGCTTCAATTGCTGTAACACCTATTCATGAATCTCAAGGAATCATCACTCCAAATGGTCTTTTCTTTTCTCGTTCTCATGGTGGAACTGCACATGTAGATCCTAACGAGTATCGTTTAATGATTCACGGTTTAGTTGAGAAGCCTATCGTTCTTACACTTGCTCAGCTTAAGCGCTACCCAAGTGTAACTCGTACTCACTTCATCGAGTGTCCTGCTAATGGTGGACAAGAGTGGAGAGGACCACAGTTTAACTCTGTACAATTTGCTAAAGGTTTTATGGCTTCTGCTGAGTGGACTGGTGTTTACATCAAGACTATCTTAGAAGACCTAGGTCTTAAACCAACTGCACAGTGGATGCTTGCTGAAGGTTCTGATAACTCTAAAATGGGTAGAACAATTCCTGTTGATAAAGTTCTTGATGATGCAATGATCGTTTGGGGACAAAATGGTGAAGCACTTCGTCCTGAGCAAGGGTATCCAGTAAGACTACTTGTTCCAGGTTGGGAAGGAAACTTATGTGTTAAATGGCTTCGTCGTTTAGAGTTTTCTCAAGAGCCATGGTACTGTAAAGAAGAGACTTCTAAGTACACTGACCTCAAGCCAACTGGTAAAGCTATCCAACATTTCTATGCGAATGAGGTTAACTCAACTGTTACTTCTCCGTCTCCAGAGATTCCATGGACTGATCTGAAAGAAGGTGATGTAGTAGAAATCGAAGGTCTTGCATGGTCAGGAATGGGAACTATTAAAGCTGTAGATTTATCTTTTGATGGTGGGAAAAACTATGTAGAAGCAAATCTTAAAGGTTTAGTTCTTTCTAAATCATGGACTCGCTGGTCTTATATGTTTACAATTCCAAAAAAATTCCAACTTGATGGGAAACAAATTTTACTTACTTCACGTGCAATTGATGATGCTGGTTATATTCAACCAACTATTGACCAAGAGATTGGCATAATGGGTGTTGAAGCAGTTTATCATAGAAATGCAGTAGAGACTTGGGAAGTAACAGAAGAAGGAAAGGTGAATCATGTTCAAATTAGAAGCGTATAATAAATTACTAATTTCTACTTCAGTAGCTGCAGTAGTTGCATTTTCTGTAGTAGGATGTATGGGAGACAGTACAGAACCATCAGGTTCAACTACTTCTGTTTCACTTGATATAGATGGTGGAGTTTCATACCCAGTTGTAAATAATAAAACATCTGATTACTATGTAAACCCTCAAGCGATAGGTGCTAAAATAAACAATGGTCGTGTTCCAAATGCAGCAGAACTTGCTAAATGGGATACAGATTTACAACCAGCAACACCTCTAAGCCCAGAAGGTCATGGGATACCAGAAGGTAGTGGTTCAGTTGAAGATGGTGAAACACTTTATGAAGCACAATGTGTTATGTGTCACGGTGACTTTGGTTCAGGTGGTGGTGGATATCCAGCGCTCTCTAAGGGTAATGCTGTAGATTTACAAAAGACACTAACTAACAACAGGTGGAAAGATCCTGAAGCTGATGGTCCAACTCGTGTATTTGGTTCTTACTGGCCTCAAGCTACTACTATGTGGTGGTATATTAGAGATGGTATGCCTCACCCATTTTCAGATAGTTTAAGTATAGATGAGACTTATGCTCTTACTGCATATATCTTAAATATTAATGAAATGTATGTTGATGGCGAGGAAGTTGATGATGAGTATGTACTTAATCGTGCAAAATTCTTAAAAATAAAAATGCCAAATGTTGATGGTTTTGAGCCAGTTATATCAGGTGCTAATGTACTTGGTGGTGTAAAAGCTTACTTCGGTAAAGCATCTAACTTTGGTGGTCGTAACCTTAACCAAGGGGCTGAGCACTGTATGAAAGATTGTCAAGAGCCAACTGCAAAGATCAAACGCATTCAAAATGGTGGAATCAAAGATTTCATTCCGGCAATGAATGTAACAAGAGATCTTCCTAAGAAAGAAGTAGTTGCTATTGATGTAAAGAAAACATATACTGAAAGCTGTGCAATGTGTCACTCTGCTTTTCTTTCACCAGGAAGCGGCGACTGGGCTGGATATACTCCAAAAGGTATAGATAAGGTTTATGCTAACGGTATCAATGGTACTGAGAGTGGTATGCCTGCTAAAGGTGGAGCTGATCTTTCAGATGCAGACTTCAAAACTATGGTAGATTATTTAATCTCTGGAAAAGTAAAATAACAAAGGAATAATTATGGAAAGAAGAAATTTTTTAAATGTAACTTTAGGTGCTTTAGCTTTAGCTGTTGTACCTGCAAGTGTAAAAGCTGAGGACTACAGAGCAACTAAACCTGCTGTATGGTCTGCACACACTGTTGATGATGCTATTAAAGCAATGTACGGTACTACTGACTTAGTAATGGAAGGTGTTTCTTTAACTGCTCCAGATGTTGCAAGTAATGGTGGTGCTATCCCTGTTGATTTTTCAACTGATTTAGATATCAAATCTATTGCTCTTTATCAAGATGCTAATCCTGAAGCTGCTGTTTGTGCTTATACTACAACTAAGTACTCAATTAACAAGTACTCAGTGAAGATTAAGATGGGTAAATCAGGTACGATTACAATCGTTGCTGAAGGTAACGACGGTAAATTATACGCAGCTAAGAAAACTTTAGATGTTGCACTTGGTGGATGTGAAGGTTAATCCCTTTACTCTGTAAAAAAAGAAAAATAATCAATAAAGGTATATTATGAAAGTAAAAGCAAAATTAAAAAATGGTATTATCAAAGTTAAGTCTATGGCTAAACACGATATGACTACATTCAACATGATGGAGAAAAAAACTGGTAACCGTGAAGATGCAAACTTCATCACTCACATTACTGGTACTATCAACGGAGAAACTGTTCTTGATTTATCAACTTCACAGTTTTTATCTAAAAATCCAATCTTCAAGTTTCAAATTAAAGGTGATACTTTTAAGAAAGGTGATAAACTACTTATTAACTGGGTTGACCGTAAAGGTAAAACTGGTAAAGGTAAAGGTAAAATCAAATAATAAGCATTTATGCTTATTAAGATTTATACTTATACTACACGAGATGATAAACTTATTTTTAAATACTTTATCATCTTTACACTTCTATAACTCACTCCAAGCACTCAAGAAATTTCAATGATGACAGGTACTGTAAAAGAACTTTATATTACACAAAACGATACAAATAAAACTCGTCAAAATGTAAATAAAATTTATGTCGATAATGCTGGTGTTATAAATGATAAATTTTATAACAAAAATGTAATGAGGGCAATCCTTATCACTTCAGTTGAAAGTTATCTCCTAGCAAAAGATAATCAGATAAATATTCAAGCTGGCTCTTTAGGTGAAAATATTTTAATAGACATCAACCCTTACAATCTTATCCAAGGCGATAGAATTAAAATAGGAAATACAATACTAGAGATTACCCAAAACTGTACCTTATGCCAAGGTTTATCTTCCATAGATTCTAAACTACCTAAACTACTGAAAAATGACAGAGGCATCTTTGCTAAATATATAGAGGGAAATTCTGAAATACTTCTTGGTTCAAGAGTTGAAATTTTAAATACTTAATCTGATTTATATAAAAATAATGATAAAATCAGTCACAATAATTTCATACAAGGAAAAATAAATGAAAAAAATATATTCACTCATGATTGTTGCTCTAATGGCAATGTCAGTAGTAGGTTGTGGTGCGACTAATGTCACTCCTGCAAAGCCTAAAAAAATACAAGATGTACAGGTGTTCTCAACTCCAAATGCTGATGGGAAAGTTACAATTAAATCAATTGAAGCAGCATTTGATGGTGTAGGTCTAGAGATACCTGGTAATAACGATATGAATAAACCATTTGGTAAGAGATTTGGTAAGTTACATTACAAAATCTATAACTTAGCAATGTTTATTAATAGTGATCTTACATTTAAACTTATCAAAAAGTATCCTAATTTTGGTGCACTTACACCATTAACTATGTCTATTTGGGAAGGTAAAGAGGGTTGCATGAACATCTCTACTTTAACTATCAATGGTATGGCTAGATCAACTGGTATTCCCCTGAGTGATCCAGATTTAATCGCTTATGCAGAACTAATCCATAAAGGACTCAAAACTGCAATGCCAGGTGGTACTTTTAAAGACTTAGACCATACAGTAAAGTTTCCTACTAAAACACTTGCTAGTAACTTTGAAATGGAACTAGACTTAGATGGTCAGTCTCCTGAAGATTTTATAGAAGATTTTGAAGCTGAATTTGAAGGTGAAATGGAGCCTTTAGGTTTCTTACTTCCTAACTATACAAATGTTCAAGAAGAGATATTTGATGACAGAGGTTATACTGGTGTTTATGACTTTTACCATACATACTCTATCTGTAAATTTGATGTAATCTATCCTGTATCAGAAAAGCATCCTGAAGCTGGTGCTTGGGCTCCGTGTTCTTTTTACCTTTACAAAAAAGTAGGTGAAAATAAAATGTATATGGGCTTTTTATCAGTTGATAACTGGATTACTACAATAGGTATGACAGAAGAT
Source organism: Sulfurimonas sp. SAG-AH-194-C21 (assembly GCF_029215985.1). GTDB lineage: Bacteria > Campylobacterota > Campylobacteria > Campylobacterales > Sulfurimonadaceae > Sulfurimonas. Next base: position 18,319 of record NZ_JAEMVC010000013.1, on the reverse strand, counting down.
GAAGAAGGAACAAAAAAACTTCGTGAAGCACAAAAATTTATTGAAAACATCATCAATGAGATGACTGAGTAAAACTCGTTAAACCTGTAGAAATACAGGTTTAACTCTCTATTTAAAAAGATATGTACTACATATACTTAGTATATATCTTTTTAAATACTAAAGGGACCTTATATGAAACTACTCTCCACCATACTTACAAGCTTTGCACTAAGCATCACATTTACTTCTAGTCTATCAGCAGACAATACCTTTACTCCTAGCTCAAACACAAAACTCGCTGTCGAATATACAATAAATGGTAATATAGATAAAGACTTTTTTGAATTCTCAAAAAAGGGTACAGAAGCAGTTGGCTTCTACCTCAATGATCCACACCATAATGTAAATATTGTATACGAACAACAAGTAGGTGCAACTTCTTTAAACCAACTCTCTTTCTCATCTCTAGTCAATGATAGCATAGCAAGACCACTTATGAATATTGATCCCCGTATTGGTGGGTTTACCCCTTTTAATCTAGTTATCTATAGAAAAAAATCTGATAATAAAACTGTACTTACACATATCATGCCAGCAGCTGCTTTAGATGTTTTACAAATTACTGATACAGATGTAAGAAAAACATTTATAAAAATGTTTGAACCACTCGATGCTGCTATTGAGAAAAGATATCCAAATGCTTTAAAGTCATATACTAAGATTCAAGGTTTTGCAAAAAAAACAATGATGAACTTTGAGATTCCTTTTGAGAGACAAGAAGATATAGATGAGTTTTTTGAAGAGTTTCAAGAAATATTTGAGAATCGTTTTGAAACAAAGGGTTACATTATTGCCGGCTTCTATAATATGAAAGAGAGCCTTAATAGTGAAGATGATGAAGATGAGGGTGCAATGCCAGGATACGCTGCTTATGTAGTGTACTCACTCTGTCATGTACCTTTTTCATACACAATCTTTGATGGAAAGAATCCAATGCCCCAAGCAGCTATTTTTGCGCCATGTTCAATGTATGTATATATAAAAGAGGGTGAAAACAAAATTGTTATAGGAATGCCAACATTAGGTGCATGGGCAGCAGCTCTAGCTATAACAGATAAAGAAAAACTTGCTAAAATTGCACAACTAGATACTGAGATTCCAGCTATAATTTATGCACTCGGTGGAATAGACACAGATAATCAAAATCCACTTCTAAGAAAATAGGAGTATAACTTTACTCCTTAGACTTCCACTCAGAGTACAGAGGTATACAAGCCTCTACCTCTGTTCTATTTGGTACTGTTCTTACAGAAAGATATGTAGCACTACCATCAGAATGTATTTTACGTAAAACAGTTGCATGTACCCAATAATAAGCACGATCTTTTCGAAGGTTTTTTACAATTCCTGTCCAGAATCCTTTTGTTTGCACATCATTCCAAAGTGATGCGAATGCGGCTCTTGGCATGTCAGAATGTCGTAAAATATTATGAGGTTCACCTATAAGTTCTTCAGGAGTATAACCTGCCAATTCACAAAAAACAGTATTTACATAAAGGATTATCCCCTTATCATCTGTTTCACTTAAAATATAGCTATCTTTTGGAAAAAACCACTCATCGCTATCTTTATCTTTGTAAATACCTGACATAATATCTCCTGTTATTTATAGTAGTGTAAAACTCCATCCATATTTGACCCCATATTTAAGAGTAACATGTCTGCAATAACTAAAGCAGCCATGGCCTCGCACACAACAGTTCCTCTTATAGCTACACATGGGTCATGTCTCCCTTTTAAAGAGAAATCAACCTCTTCATTTGTAGTAGTCACAGTATGCTGTTCTTTAAAAATAGAAGGTGTGGGTTTAAAGTAAACATTTAAAACTATATCATCTCCATTACTTATTCCACCTAAAATACCACCTGAATGATTTGTTTCAAATCCATCAGAACGTATGGCATCATTATTTGAAGAGCCAAGAGTTCTTGAACTCAAAACACCATCTCCAATCTCAACTGCTTTTACTGCGTTTAAACCCATCATAGCATCTGCTAAAACAGCATCAAGCTTATAATATAAGGGTTGACCAAGGCCAATAGGAACACCCTCTATAAGTACACGAGAAACGCCACCTACCGAGTCATGATCTTTTTTCGCACGAAGTATTGCCTCTTTTTGAGCCTCTTCTACATTTTTATCTAATGCATAAATGATACTACTCTTAGCAACTTCATAATCATAGACTTCGCTTTTTATACCCGCTACTTCACAAATACCACTCTTCACATTAATACCGAGTTCTAAAAGCATAAGTTTAGCGATAGCACCAGCAGCAACGCGAGCAGCAGTTTCACGAGCAGAACTACGTCCACCACCACGATAATCTCTTATACCATACTTATGAAAGTAAGTAAAATCAGCATGCCCAGGACGAAATACATCTTTAATGTTTGTATAGTCTTTGGACTTCTGATTTGTATTGTAAATAATCATCGCTATTGGAGTACCCGTACTTTTTCCCTCAAAAACACCAGAAAGGATTTCAACTATATCTGCTTCTTTTCTAGCCGTTTCAAACTCGCTCTTTCCAGGTTTTCTACGGTCAAGTTCACTTTGAATGTATGCTTCATCAATAGTTAGCCCCGCAGGAACACCATCAAGTAAACAACCTATAGCTTTACCGTGAGATTCTCCAAAGGTACTAAATTGCAGTTTTATTCCAAAACTATTCACTATTTTTCCTCTTTTAAGAGTTTTACAGCTATTTCTGCTGCCTCTTGTTGTGCTATTTTTTTACTTTTTCCAGTTGCTCTTGCATACTCTTTACCTTCTATAAACACACCCATCTCAAACTCTTTAAGATGATCTGGTCCACGACTCGCTAAAACAGTATATTCAGGTGTAATACCAAAACGAGCCTGTGTCAACTCTTGAAGTGTTGTTTTAAAGTCACGAAAAAGTGAGTCTAGTGAAATCTCTTCATGATTGCTTTCTATTAAGTGAATCGCTATTTTACTTACAACTCCAAGGCCTGCTTCAAGATAAATCGCTCCCATCACAGCTTCAAAAGCATTTGAAAGTAGTGAAGATTTTTCTCTTCCACCATTATTATCTTCTGCATTTGAGAGGAGGATATAGTCTCCAAGATGTAGTGCACGTGCTAGTTTATCAAAACCCGTTTCATTTACAAGAGAAGCTCTGATTTTTGAGAGTTTTCCCTCATCTGAGTTTCTAAACTTAGTAAAGAGATACTCACCAACTATAAGGTCAAGTACTGCATCTCCAAGAAACTCTAAACGCTCATTATCATAAGCATGCTTATAGCTCTTATGTGTCAAAGCTTCTACAATAAGTGCTTTATCTTTAAATACATAGTTAAGTTGTGTTTCTAATGTTTTTATATTTTTATGCATATCTTTCTCTTTTTAAATTCTTAAATTTACTGGAATGAATTATTTTCTTCGCCTATATCTTTATAAAAATCTTTACTAAGCTGACACTCAACATGTACACTCCCTATTGAGTAACAGGAGGGGCAACGATGAAATGCAAAAGGGTGAATAATCTTACAATCATCACACATGTACTCAAAATTCAAAGTTGCTTTGGCTTTTCCCTCGAGCTTTATAAGCACATCAAGTTCAAAAATAGAACTCGATTTTGCAAGATTGATATCTCCACGTGCACTATAAAGTTCCCGTAAATAGCCATTTTGTGAAATTATATCTAAATTCAAATCCTTTGGCTCTATCTTCCATAAAATATCACTTAGTACTTCGCTTTTTGAAGAATCAAAATTTGCCCAAGCGAGAGAAGGATTATTACGAAATAAATATTCAAATAGCATATATATAAGCTGATGTGAGTTCTTATATATAGTTAAAAGTTTTTTACTTTTTTCATCTGAGGTTATTTTATTATTATGCAGTATTTCCATCACACTAAGATAAGTACCTTCAAGCACAATATCTTCTTTAAGTTCATCAAGTGGTTCCAGCGTTTCTTGTGCGGCTTTATAGTCTCGCATTTGTTCATACACTAGAAGAAGTGATTTTAAAGCTTCTGGTGTTCTAGGATTTGTCTTGAGTATGCTTAAAAATATCTGCTTTGCACGTTCTAAAAAACCTGCTTTTAGGTAAGTCCTTCCAAGCAAGAACATAGTCTCTTGTCTATTTTTACTCTTACTAATACTTAGTATTTCATTATAAATTTCTATACTTTTTTCATAGTTACCACTTTTATAATATGAATGTGCAAGTAAAATCCAAGACTTCTCAGATAAATCTCCACTACTTATAAGACCTTTGAGCTCATCCTTTGAAGGCATTGATTGGAACTGTTTTAAAAACTTATCTATATATTTAGAATCTTCATTATGTTTATACTTATTCCACCAGTAAGAGAAAAATGTAATTACAAAAATAATACTAAAAAAGATAATAATTGAAAGAAGAGGATCCCTAAATTCAATAAAAAAACTATTCATTAGTCGTAAACTACTACGCCGTAGTCATCTTTAAGTCTATAAAAAGTTGAATCAGCACTCAGTTCTAAGTCTCGAAGTTTTCCTAACTGTACTAGAGAATTTTTCGTCACTTGTATACCATTTTCACGAAAAAACTTCTTAATATTTACGAATTTTACATCCTCCACGAACTTATACTCAAACTCAGAATGTAGTTTCATTTTATTACTAGAAAAAAGATGTTCATTTACATGCAGTTGATCAGAAGCATACTTGATAGGAAGATGTCCAGAGAGGTCTGTTAGTATCTCTTCTATATGCATATATTTAGGGGGAAGTGTCTCTTTTTTTAAAAAAATATATTTATTGTTTAATTTCAAACTTGGTGTATTTGTCCAGTATTTGTATGCTGGATTTGAAACACCAAGCTTTGAAGATATTTCTCGCCAGAGCCAAAATGAGTTAAGTGTACTTGGTAAGTTAGACAAATTTGGCTCCTTTTAAATCTTTATAAGTAAATTATATACTTTTATCCTAAAGAATGCCCTTAAAAATTTATCTTGGTTGTACTCAGAGAATACTAATCAGTACTGCACTAAACATTAGTTGCAATGCAAAAAGAATAGACGAAACTTTAAATGCTGTTCCGGCAGTCTTAATAATGGTTCCAAAATGTATCATTAGGCCTATAGCACTCATAGCAATAAGTGTAATATAATGACTCACTGAAGCAATGAGTGTTTCAATCTCTTTTGGAAGTAATTCAAGTGAAGCTATAACTGAAAAAAATACGAACCAGAGGATAAAGAATGGGACTCCAATTTTTGTTTTTTCACTTACATTTTCACTATTCTTTTTACTCTCTCTTTTTGCAATATATATTAAAATAAGTACAAGAGGAACAAGTAATAAAACTCTTCCCATTTTTACTACAGTAGCATAGTGCCCTGCTTCGTCTGAAATACTAAATCCTGCTGCAACAGCTTGTCCAACAGCTTGGAGTGTATTTCCTGTGAAAATTCCGGCTTGAATATCAGTAAAACCCAACAAGTGTGCTAAGAATGGTGCTAAAAAGATACCTACTGTTCCCATAAGGTTGACAAGTGCTATACTCACACCAATATCATTACTTTTCACCTTAGCAATACCTGAGGTAGCAGCTATTGCAGAGCTTCCGCACACACCATTTCCTATCCCTATCATAAGAGAAAGTTGTAGATTAAGTTTAAAAAGTTTTCCTAGGAAAACGCCCATAAAGATTGTAAAAACCATTCCTGAAATAATAATCAATATAGTTTGAATTCCTAAGTTTGCTAACATTGTAAAGTTGAGATTTATTCCCATAAGAGCAATGGCAAACATAAGTAAGTCTTTCTCGGCAAACTTCACTCCGCTCTTAAAGGCAGAACCCTCTCCATGAAAGGTCTTGTAAAAGTAATTTCCTACAATCATTCCAAGAATGATGGCTACAGTTGCTGTACTAAAAGAGATAAAGTGAGTAAAAACACTTGCGAGAATGGCTACTGCAATACTTGCAAGTAAGCCTTTTATATATGTCTTATATTTAGATATATTAAACATCTAAATCCTTTGTATTTGAATGATTTTAAATTAAAATGGAATTATACCCAAAAGCTATTTTTGACTTCAAAGTATCATTATTTACTACTCTTTAAAACACTCTCTTTTGGGTAGATAAAACTTGATTTTCTTAGTACCGATATCTTCTTACTTTTTTTGCCATCTTTGTCAAAAGCATATGCATGAATCGTAATAGGAATTACACTGTCTTTTATAGGGTTTTTCACTAAAATATCTGTAGTACTAAGTGTAACAATTTTTTTCTTTTTCACTCCAGGTTGTGCTTTAAACGACTTCGTAGGTCGAACAATTGTAATCTTACCTTCCATCCCCTCCGGTGCTAAAACTTCAAAATAAAACTGCATCGCTTCTGTCTGTGTATTTTGCAATAAAAACACATACGAGTTATTTACTCTCACTTTTCCATCAGGCATAACTTTTGTTGAATAGAGACGGTTTTCTTTGTTGATATTTAAAAGCATATGCTCTTTTTTACTACCCATCATTCCAAGGATAATACTTATGCCAACAAGAAGAACAATATAAGCAATAACTTTAGGGCGAAAGTACTGAGTTTTCCCTTTTTGATCGATGATTTCATAGTCACTAGACCAGGTTACAAGGGACTCTTTTCCAAGTTTCCCCATAACAGTTGTACATGCATCAACACACTCTAAACAGTTTATACACTCTAACTGTAGCCCTTTTCGTATGTCAATATGTGTAGGACACACAGTCACACAGGATTGACATGTAGTACATTCAGCACTAGGGTCTATAGATAAAAGATCTTTTTGTTTTGTAAAAATTTTATCGTGATGTTCATTATAGATATCCCCACCTCTATGTGGATTATACAGAGCCATAACAGTATGCTCATCATAAAGGATGGACTGTACACGAGAGTAGGGACAGATATAAACACAGAAGTTTTCTTTTAAGATGATAATGTCATAGAGTAAAAAGAGTGCCACTCCTATGACTATTGAAAAAAGTGTCCAGTGGTTCGAGATATCATTTAAGTAAGTAAGAAAATCTTCGGGAGGGACAAAGTACCATAAAAAATCTGATGCAGCTAAAAGAGCAAGAGGAATGGCGATAGCGACTGCTATCGCTTTTTTTATCTTGTTCTTTCGCAGTGACATATCAGGTTCTTCTTGCTTGTTTTTAATGCGTTTACGGAGTCCAACTATTGTCGTTTCTATCAGGTCACGATAAGAAACACGAAAAATAGTCTGTGGACATAACCATCCACAAAAAATACGTCCACCTAAAACAGTAATACCAAATACCCCTAAAAACATTAACATAAGTAAAAATGGTAAGAGATAAAACTCTTGCATATCAAAACGAACAAAAGCTAAGTGTAGCTGTAACTTATCAAAACTTAATAAAAAAAAGTGGTTTCCATTGACTTTGATCCAAGGGAGTATCAGTGTAAACAGTGTAGCAAAAGCAAAAAGATAATATCTTTTATATCTCCATGGAGCTGATATTTTAAATTTTTCTTTATTTTCATCCATTATTCACTCCCGTAATTTTATAAAAATTATAGCGAAGTTCTCATAAGTTATAAATAAATTTTATTTTATTTATATTTATAGCTTATGTGATAGTTTTATAATACTTTACCAACCTATTCCAACTTGTACCATATATCTTCTATCTGGTATATCTGCTTCACCTGTTCCTATCTGTTCTTTATATGTTGCTGCATTTAGTTTTAAAATAGAAAATGCCATATCAATACCTGCAGTATAACTACTATTGTAAAGACCCCCATTAAGTGTCAACATAAATAAAGATGTGTTCACTAAACCAAATCCAGCACCTAAGCGTAAGCGTTTCATCGGATCATTCTCGCTATAGTCTTTATAAGTAACAATATCAGCCGCATACGTATACACTCTTGTAGTACTCGCATTCATTACATCTACATAGTCAACAGCTAACACTAGTTTACTGAGAAAACTAACCTCAGGAGAGATAGAAGCACCAAGATTTACTGTCATTGGCTGTCCTCCATAATTATCATCCATTCCAATACTACCGATATTTAATAGACTCACACCAAAGGCTGGATTCCAAAAACTTTTATTACCAAAAGGTTTATATGTTAACCCTATGTCTCCACCTATTCCTGATGCTGTTTTCTCATACTTATTTTGAAGATTTTCAAGAGCATTATCTTGTGTTAAATCAGAAGTATAAATGGGTCCTTCATAAGATTTTTGTGTAATAAATTTAGCACCGAAACCTATATCAAACTCTCCCATACTTGTATGAAAATCTTTTGATGCCCCAGTAACAACACCTCCATAAGTTCTTCCAGCCACTTCGAGAGCTGCCCCATTTGCACTGCCATTGGCATGTACAATATAGTTCACCTCAGCCGCTGCTAATATCCCAATACTCCATGCAAAAAAATCAGAGTTTTTTGAAATAGCACTATAATTATTTGCCGAAACATTAAAAGCATCGCCACTATATTTTTGAAGCACAGCTTCTATCTGAGTTGTATCATTTCCAGCATTATTAAGGTCAGAAATAAAGTCCTGTGCTTGAGAGCTTGCTGTGACACCTAAACTGAAGATATCTACAACAAAACCCTCCTTTTGTTTGATACTAGAGAGACCCGCTGGATTAGAAAATATAGAACTAGAATATCCACCAACTGCAATATTAGCACCACCCATCCCCATAATTCTTGGATCTTTATATATGTAAGCATGTTCAGCACCTAATGCCATAAGTGAAGTAGTAGCACCTAAAAGTGCCGTAAGAACGATTTTTTTCATTTTAATTGCCTTATTTTAGTTTTTAGAGTTAAGATAGTTAATTATGTCTTGAGTCGTAATTCTCGTATTTACATCATTAATGCTTCTGCCACTTTCTACTAAAACTTCTTCTATAAACTTGTCAATGTCACTCTGAACATCAGCCGAAGCCGAAGCACGGATAGCATCAAGACCATTATTAAGTGCATTTACTAGAACTTTATCCGTTGTAATATCACTCTTACTTACATCACTACTTTCATTTATAGGACATGCATAATAGTCTACAGCAATAGTCTCATCTACTCTTGTGCTAAAACTATCTAGAGTACATTTTCCATTAGTAATAGCAGTACTTCTTAATCCTGTATCCGCATCGTTCTGTGTTAAAAGGTATCCAAAATCTTTACCGTTTACTGTAATACTCATATCACTATAAGTACGGTTACTTTGTGTAAATGTAACATTCACTTCTCCTGAAGGAGTACAAGCTGGATCAGAAATAACACCCGTAAAAGCATATTCTAATGCACATGTTGAAGCTCTTAATTTATCATCAATTTTTCCAGTGTTATCAATTAAAACGGAAACATCATCTGTAATATACCCAATCGTGACCGCTGTACTTGAAACATTAGCAAGTCCAATATAAAGACATATGTCAGACTCAGCCACACCAAGTGTAATCTTCTTGTCTATACATCTATCTTCCACTACTTTTTTATAGTAGGTAACTGCTACTTCTAAATCATTAAGTGTAGTTGGAGTACTATTACTGGATGCTTTATTTATAAAAGAAGAAAATTCACTTCCCCCGGTAGCAGTAGCACTTGTAGCTACAATACCTATGATTTTAGAGAGACTAAAACCAGCCTTCCCCATGTATGCAGCTGCTAAAGTTAAATAATCTTCACTTGTACTTGCAGTAGGCTCTACTCGTGCAATAACACTTCTAAACTGTCCCTTATCCAAGAGTTGCTGAGTTACTAATGTATCTTCCCCTTCACTTGTTCCATCACCACACCCTGTAAACAGTAATGTACCTACAACTAAACTAGCAATATAAGCTTTCTTTATCATCATATACTCCTTGTATTATGTTTCATATCTGTGAAATAAACTACTTAATTATATTTAATTCTTATGATAAGAAGCTTAAGAGAGAAATAAACATATGCTTAACAGTAATTTTTATGGACAATTTTGCTAAAATAAATATAATAATTTAAACTCGAGTCTTATCACATGAATACAAAAAAATACATACTAGAAACGATTAAAACACGTCCACTCATCATAGATGGGGCTATGGGCACTCAACTCCAGCAACGAGATGATCAGATAAGTGAAGCTGCATGGGAAGGTAACGAGGGCTGTAATGAGCTTTTAAATGTTACTGCACCTGAAGTTCTCAATGAAATTTATGAGGCCTACTTAATTGCTGGTGCAGATTTTATCACTACAAATACTTTTGGCTCATTCTCATGGGTTTTAGATGAGTACCAGATTGCAGACAGAGCATATGAGTTAACCTTTGCTGGTGCGAAGATTGTTAAAGACCTGTGTAATAAGTTCTCAACACCAGAGCAGCCGCGTTTTTGTCTTGGAAGTGTAGGACCGGGAACTAAACTTCCCTCTCTTGGACATATAGATTATGATACTATGTTTGAGGGTTATACTGAATTTTGTAAGGCACTTATAGATGGTGGTGTAGATATATTTATACTTGAGACATGTCAGGACCCTCTACAGATAAAAGCTGCTCTACATGCTTGTCAAGAGGCAAACCGTCAAAAAGATGTTGAGATTCCTATCATGATTTCTGTAACTATTGAGCTTAGTGGAACTATGCTCATTGGAACTGACGCGGAAACTATTGCTACTATCTTAGAGCCTTTTGATATTTTAAGTCTTGGATTTAACTGCGGAACTGGACCAGAACAAGTACTCAAACATGTTAAAACACTCTCAGAACTTTGGCATAAACCTATTAGTATTCATGCAAACGCAGGACTGCCTCAAAATCGTGGTGGTTATACATACTATCCTATGGGACCTGATGAGTTTGTTGTACAACAAGAAAAGTTTTTGGCATATGATGGGGTGAGTTTCTTAGGTGGTTGTTGTGGGACTACTCCACAACATATCCGTGCACTTGTAAACGCGGTAAGTGATAAAACTCCAAAACCAGCAACAGGAAGCCATCCAAACTCTATAGCTTCCCTTTTTAACACAGTAGAACTTATGCAAGAACCAGCTCCACTGCTTATAGGTGAGCGCTCAAATGCAACTGGTTCTAAAGCTTTTCGTGAACTTTTACTTGCTGAAGATTATGAAGGCACTCTCTCAGTTGCACAACAACAAGTTCGTGCAGGGGCACATGTAGTCGATGTAAACGTAGGTTTCGCAGGTAGAGATGAAACAAAAGATATGAACGAAGTTATGGGAACATATGCTCAAAAAATTGCACTTCCTCTTATGCCCGACTCAACACAAACTTCAGGACTGGAAACTGCACTAAAAAACATTGGTGGAAAAGCTATACTAAACTCTGTAAATCTTGAAGATGGTGAGCCAAAGTTTGATGCAGTTTGTCAACTTGCTAAAAAGTACGGAGCTTCTCTTGTTTGTCTCACAATTGATGAAGTTGGAATGGCAAAGAGCATCGAAGATAAACTCAAAATAGCCGATAGAATCATAGACCTTGCAACTAATCGTCACGGTCTTAAAAAAGAGGACCTTGTTTTTGACCTGCTTACTTTTACACTCGGCTCAGGTGATTCAGAGTATTTTGAAGCGGGTATTAACACTATTGAAGCCATTCGTGGACTTCGTAAAAAACATCCTGAAGTTGGAGCGATTTTAGGACTCTCAAATATCTCTTTTGGTCTCGATAAAGATGCACGCCCATACTTAAACTCTATGTTTTTACACCATTGTGTTCAAGCGGGTTTAACATCAGTTATCATCAATGTTAAACATATCATCCCTCTGAATAAAATTCCAAAAGAAGAACAAGAGATTTGTGATGATTTAATTTTTAATCGTAAACCAAATGGAGAAGCACTTTTTACTTTTATAGAGCACTTTAGCACTAAAGAAGCTGTTGATAACGATGCAGTAGATGAAGAGTATCTTGCTATGAGTGATGAAGAAAAAATTGCGAAACTTCTTATGGACGGAGATAAAGATAGAATGATTCCTTTAGTCGAAGAAGCTCGTCACTCAATCAAGCCCGAAGTTATTGTAAATGAAATTCTCATTGATGCTATGAAAGTAGTTGGAGAACTCTTTGGTAGTGGTCAAATGCAACTACCATTTGTACTGCAATCTGCGGAGACTATGAAAAAAACGGTTGACCACCTTAACCCACACTTACCAAAAATAGAAAAAGATGTTGACACAACTCTTGCTCTTGGAACTGTAAAAGGTGATGTTCATGATGTTGGGAAAAATCTTGTAGACATCATTCTTTCAAATAATGGGTATAAGGTAGAAAACCTTGGTATAAAAGTACACCTAGAAACATTCTTAGAAACTATGGAAAAACAACATATTTCTGCACTTGGAATGAGTGGTCTACTTGTTAAATCAACACAGGTTATGCTTGAAAACTTAGGTATTTTAAAAGAAAAAGGCATTACTATTCCTATTCTTCTAGGGGGAGCTGCACTCACAAGAAACTTTATAGATGACTTTTGTCGTCCTGCTTACGGGGGACCGATATTTTACTGTAAAGATGCCTTTGACGGCGTTACTGCTATGAGTCGTATAGAAGCTGGAAATATGGATACAAACCTACATCCTGATACTCCAGTTATTGAGCGAGTAAAGAAAGAGAAGATTATCATTCCTCCATTTGAAGAATTAAAAATGCCAAATCGCGATGTGAAAGTTCCAACACCTCCTTTTTGGGGTAGACGTGAGATAAAACTTACACAACAGCAAATTGAGATGGCGTTTGAGTGGATAAACCATAAAATCCTGTTTAAATCTCGTTGGGGATATAGTTCTAAGGGTATGGAAAAAGAAGTATATCAAAAGCAACTAGATGAACTTGTTTGGCCTGCATATGAAAAGCTCAAAAAACAGTTTTTAGATGAAAAACTTTTTGAACCTACCATCATTTATGGTTATTGGCCATGTAGAAGTGATGATGATTCTCTTCTTATTTTTCATGAGGATGAGGGTTATTTTAGTGAGGATGAGATCAACCGTGAGCCTTTAGATAAAGTAATTGGACGAGCCGAAGAGATATTTACTTTTCCACGTCAAAGAAAAGTACCACACCGTGCTCTTAGTGACTTCTTTCACAGAGATAGACATGATGTTATCGCTCTAAGCTGCGTTAGTGCTGGAGCTAAACTAAGTGATGCTGAAAGACTTATCTATGACGAGGGTAACTATACTGAGTACTATCAGTTTCATGGTCTTGGAGTTGAGTTAGCTGAAGCACTCGCCGAGATTGCACATAAACAAGTTCGTCTTGATCTTAACATTGCTGAAGGTGAAAAACCAACACTCGCAGATGTACAGATGAACAAGTATCAAGGGTCTCGTTATAGCTTTGGTTATGCTGCTTGTCCTGATCTAGAACTTAACCGTCCTCTTTTTAATTTACTTAAACCTGAAGAATTTGGTATTGAACTCAGTGAAACATTTCAGATACATCCAGAGCAGTCAACCTCTGCTTTAGTTGTGTATCATCCAAACGCAACATATTATAATGTCTAACGTCTTCTATACGAAAGAGCTTCTACAAGGTGCTCTTTTAGTATAACTTTACTCTCATCTAAGTCTGCAATAGTCCGTGCTACTTTTTGTACCTTCTTGATACTTCTAAAAGAGAGACTAAAACGACTTACTGCCATATCTAAGGTATTTTTTGCCTCTTCATCTAAGATACAAAACAGCTCTATCTCTTTGTCATTGAGTTTTGCATTAAAACTTTTTTGTCCCCGTTCTTTATTTATAATGTGTGTTTGTATTACCTTTTTATGCATCTCTTTTGAACTTAAACTAGGTTGGTCAGAGATAGAGATATTTTGCATCACTACATTAAGATCTATCCTATCTAAAAATGGGTCTGAGAGTCTGTTCTTATACCTCTGTATCTCTAATTCGTTACAGCGGCACTCTTTATTTACATTGAGTAAATTACCACATGGGCATGGATTCATTGCACCGATAAAAAGAAAATCAGCAGGATACTCGACCTTAGAATTTACTCGTGAAATACGTATCTTACCATCTTGCATTGGTTCACGAAGTGCTTCTAAAACACTCTTAGAAAAATGTGGTAACTCATCAAAAAATAGTATCCCATTATGAGCAAGCCCAACTTCACCAATCTTTGCCTTATGACTTCCTCCACCAAAGACACTAGCACTTGTAGAGGTATGATGTACACTTTGCATATTTCTATGAGGTTTAAAAAGAGGTTCTTTTCCATCAAGAACTTGTAATTTAGCCAAATCAAGTATCTCACTTGTACTCATGGAGGGTAAAATGTAACGAAGTCTAGTTGCTATCATACTTTTACCACAACCAGGACTCCCTTCGAAGATGATGTTATGAAAACCTGCGGCAGATATAAGGGCAGCTCTTTTTGCAATTTCTTGTCCCTTAACATCAATAAAATCTTCATCATACTCTTTTACATAAAAGTACTTTTTCTCTCCTGCTTCATAAAATGGATACTCTATTTCAGAACAATCTATACTGGGTGTTGCACTTGTTTGATTACGAAGCAGAGATACAGCTTCATTAAGAGTGTTTACCCCATAAAAAGATACATTTGGAATTTTAGAGAGTTTTTTCAAAGCAGCAAAAGGAACTATCGCCTTTTGTATAATATTTTGATTTGCTAAAGATAAGAGAAGTGGGTAGAGTTGAGTATTCTCTTTCACCGCGCCATCAAGACCTAATTCTCCAAAAACAAACCAGTCATCGAGTTCTTCTTCTAAATCATATATAGCGATAAGAAGTGCCATACTCAGGTCAAACTGGCTACCTTCTTTTTTTAAATCGCTAGGTGCTAAGTTGATTGTTATACGTTTAGGTGGAAATTTAAAATCATTACTAAGTAGAGCAGATTTAGCCCGTTCTTTAGCTTCATTAATTTCCATACTTACTTTACCAACAAGACCAAAAGAGGGTAAACCCTTAGTTAAAGTACTCTCGACTTCAACTACTTTGGCATCTATGCCTTCATAAGTAGCACAAAAAACTCTTTTCATAACAACAACCTTTTATTAGACTTCTTGCATAAGCTAAGCATACTTCAGAGGGAAGAAAAAAAGATGAAATTGTGCAAAATCTTTTCTTCAGTGTAGCCATAGCTACGATGACTAAAAGTTTTGTGCAATTCCGCTTTTTTTATCCCTCCCTTTGGGCACACTATAGAGAGATTTACTCTTCGTTAGATAACCTTCAGTGTAGCTATAAGCTACACTGAAGAACATCTGCCTTGATTAAAACTCTCTATAGTGTGCTGAAGTATACTTAGCTTATGCAAGAAGTCTATTGGATTGTTTTAATAATAACGGGTTTTTTTTCTATTGTGAGGAAATATGACAGAATGCCATACTTTAAGACTCTTTTCTCTCTTTTAACATTCGTTTATACTCTTTTTCAAACTTTTTTCGTCTAGAGTATGAGAGTTTATCTATAAATAAAACACCTTCTAAGTGATCCATCTCGTGTTGAATAGCAATACTTAAAAGACCCTCTGCTTCAAGAGTTCTAGTATTTCCATCTCTATCTTGAAAGTGAAGTGTTAAGAATTCTGAACGCTTTATATCTTCATAAAACTTAGGAACACTCAAACACCCCTCTTGATACATAGTCTCCCCACTTTTCTTACTTATAATAGGATTGATTATTTCAAGTAAATTTTCAGGTGTTTGCTCGCCCTCTTCATCTGGAATGTTTAAAACAAGCACTTGTACCGGGTGTGCTACTTGTATAGCCGCTAGTCCTATTCCATTTGTGTTTATCATTATCGGATTCATTGCATCTAGGAGCTCGTGAAGTTTTGCATCAAAAACTTTTACTTCTTTAGATTTTAAACGTAATCTTTTATCTGGGTATTCTACTATCGTTAATTTCATTATTTTTATTAGCTTCTTAGAGAGACTGAGTAGTCTATATCTTTTGTTGTATATGCTAATTCAATTCCATCCATAGCACTCACTATAATTTCTTCAACAGAATAAACTGCATCAATATTTGTCACACCTATAGAAATTTTAAGCTGTATCTCTCGATCAGCTAAGAAGAAGTTCGAGTTTGAAACTAAGTCGCACAATCTTTCACTCGCTTTTTTAGCACTCTCAATGTCAGTATGCTTAAGTAACATTGCAAAAGTACCTTTTCCATAGTGAGCAACTATATCACTTCTTCTAGATGTCTTTAAGAGTAATCTAGCGATTGTTCTTGTCATAAGAAGTGTTGCTTTTTCATTATTTATGCTCTTCACTAAATGTCTAGATAATTCAATCATAATAAGTGAACTTGTATGGTTAAACTCTTTTACAAGCCCCATCTCTTGCTCTAATTTAGTAAGAAGATAGCGTTTATTATAAACACCAAACTGATTATCAAAAATAGTTTCATTTTCTACTTTTTTAACTATTTTAGCAGTCTCATCGTAAATAGTTTTCATTTGAGAACTTTGTGTTTTCAAAATAGAGTTTAATTTACCCACATCACCTTCTAGTGTAGCAATAATTCCAACAGCTTCTTGTACTTCGGGATGCTCACCCAACTCTTTTTTACGTTGATCTAGAATTTTTGTCATTAAAGACATATTTTTATAAAGATTTGCTGTAGCCCCTAAAATGCCTTTTACAGAAGTAAACCCTTGTTTGAGTGTTTGTTCTAGTCTTATACTATTTTCAGCATCATTACTCTCTTCGAGTTCTAACATTGAGTGTATCTGCTTACGAAGACTATCACTTTTTTCTTCTAAAAGTCTGTCAAAATAGAGTGAAAAATTATTTGGTGTTGGAGGTAAATTATCTGCTATGAGTGAGTGGAGTACTTCTTTTGCATAAATCTCTATGTCGCTAGTAGCACTACTCGCACCCAGGACCTCAATATCAGGTACTTTTGTAGTAGGTGTTTCTTCCATAGTATCATCTATATTTCTACGGTTTCTACTTCTAAGAGTTCCTGCCATCTAAGTATCCTTACTTTTTATCGTTCTTAATTAGTACTTCATCAATCATACCATATTTTTGTGACTCAGTGGCACTCATAAAGTTATCTCGTTCAGTATCTTTTTCTACTTGTTTTACAGTTTGACCTGTATTTTTTGCGATGATGCCATTGAGCTCTGCTTTCATTCGAAGAATCTCTTCGGCTTGAATAGCAATATCCGTTGCCTGACCTTGTGCTCCACCTGAAGGTTGATGAATCATGATACGAGCATGAGGAAGAGCATAACGCTTGCCTTTCTCACCAGCACATAAAAGAAATGCACCCATTGAAGCTGCTTGACCAATACAAATAGTAGCAACATCGGGACGGATATAATTCATAGTATCAAAAATAGCCATTCCTGAAGTAACTACTCCACCTGGAGAATTAATGTAGAAGTAAATATCTTTTTCTGGATCTTCCGCTTCAAGAAATAAAAACTGTGCAACTATAGTAGAAGCAACTTGGTCGTTTACTTCTCCACTTAGCATTACAATTCTATCTTTAAGTAGACGAGAATAGATGTCGTAAGAACGCTCACCTCTTCCCGTTTTTTCTACAACATATGGAATATAAGACATAACTTACGCTATCTTATCGTTAAGAAGACCAGAAAGAACTCTGTCTTCTACCATTGACATTTGTATAGCTGGAAGGTATCCAGCTTCTTTATACTGCTCGTATGCTTTTTGAGGATCTTGACCCATCTGCATAGCTTCATAGTAAATAGTTTGCATAACTTCTTGCTCTTCTATCTTCACACCTTTTTCTATCGCTATAGAGTCGATGATAAAAGTAGCTCTTACACTTTTTACAGCTTCATCACGGAAAGTCTCACGTAATGTGTCTAACTTATCTTTAGAATCACGAAGTTCTTGAACTTCTTCTTCACTCATAGTTCCAGCTTTTTTGTTAAGCGCCATATCGATCTCTTGCTCAACAACAAATTCTGGTAAGTCAAAACTTAAACCACTTACCAAAGTCTCAAGAAGTTTTGGTTTAAGGTCGTCGTTATAAAGCTTGCTTAATGCTTCATTTTCTAACTGTGTTTTAACTTGCTTAGTAAGTTCTTCTAAAGAAGCGTTCTCTTCACCTGGCATCATTTTCTTTGCTAGTTCATCGTTAATCTCAACATCTTCTTTAACTTGAATCTGAGTAACATTTACTTTAAACTCAGCGTCTTTACCAGCTAAGTCTCCACCGTAATTCTCAGGGAAAGTAACTTTAACAACTACTTCTTCGTCACGTTTCACACCGATAAGTTGATCTTCAAAACCTGGGATGAAAGAGTTAGAACCCAATGTAAGTG
>NZ_JAEMVC010000012.1 GCF_029215985.1 Sulfurimonas sp. SAG-AH-194-C21 | reverse complement strand
TTTATTTGTTTGTTTTTGTTAGGGTATTTGAGTAGCATTTAATTCTATATATACTTATACTATAGACTCTGTTTTATGATGTTGCTGTCCATTAACTCTTTAGATATAGACTTTTAAATACAAAACAAGTGTCTATATATAGAAGATACATTATAAGGAATATATTATGGGTTTATACGATCGCGATTATGCAAGAGGCAATACAGCCTCTTATGAAACACAAAGCCGTGGTGAAACACAAATAATCTCTTTTGTTAAAGAGACTTACAAACTGTTTGCTGCTTCTATGATGGCCGGTGCTGTTGGTGCTTATGTTGGTGTTCCTTTAGCTGGAACTATTGCAGCTTACTTCTGGCCGCTCTTTGCTTTAGAGATTGGTCTGCTGATTGGGCTTCAGTTTGTTAAACGTAAAGCGGGCATTAATCTTATGGTTATGTTTGCGTTTGTGTTTATGACAGGGCTTATGCTTGCACCTTTACTTGCGCATACACTAGGTATGAACGGTGGTGGAGCAATTATAGGTAATGCCTTTGCAATGACAGCGGTTGTTTTTAGTGCTATGAGTTTTTATGCCATCAAAACAACTAAAGATTTTACTAGCTATGGTAAACCACTTATGATTGCTCTTTTTGTAATTATAGGCTTTTCTATACTTAACATATTTCTTGGTAATCCAATGATTCATGTAATAATCTCTGGTGCAGTTGTAATACTTTTTAGTATCTTAGTTATATATGATACTCAAAATATCATGCGTGGAGCTTACGAGACTCCAATTGATGGAGCTATTGCACTTTACCTTGACTTCTTAAATATCTTTACTGCTTTACTACAACTTTTTGGTATCTTCGGTGGAGATGACTAAGAAGTTATAAAAACAACTTCAAACTCTAAATACTTTAGAGGATACTCTCGCATAAGCTTTTTAGTTTGTGTGTAAGAGAGTAAATTTCTTGATCCACTTACCCCTGAACTTTTTATATAACGAAACATCTCTCTAACACTCTCAAACTCTAACTTATACTCTACTATCTCAAAGTTTGCATTAAAGTACTTTTTTTGAAGTCTATTTATCTCTTCTTTATCCCGTAGTAGTGGTGCAATACCTGCCTCTGTATGTAGTGTTTTAAAAGTACCTGAGGTAAAAATAGCTAAAGAGAGACTAGTGTTTAATGCGGCAATATTAGAAAAGAGCTTTTCTAAGTCTTTAGACCACTGCAGTGCTGAGGCTGAAAAGATATGTTCAAACTTGTACGACTGTAACTGTGTAAAGAGTGTCTTGTCATTAAAATCACCGTACAGTACTTCTATATTGTCTGCGCTTGGATGAAGTTCTAACATTGCTGGAGCGAAGTCTATGCCTACAAACTGTTTATACTCCCAGTTGACACTTTTACACAAACTACCGTTACCGCAACCCAAATCTAGTATATAGTTTGGTGCACAGGTCATATCTCCTAAAAGTTTGTTAATTACTTTCTTTTGAATACTATTGTGAGACTCATACTCTAAAGCATGCTTGGAAAACTCTTCGCTTATTCTCATTTTTTATTTACAATGAGGGAGAGTATAAAAAGTGAGATAACTGTTAGAACAATTGTAGCACCTGAGGGTAGAGAGAAGTAAAAAGAGAGACTCATTCCAAAGACCACACTAAAGAGTGCAAAAAATAGGGATATAAGTATAGTATTTTTAAAACCGACTCTATACTGCAGGGCAGCAGATGTCGGTATAACCATAAGAGCACCTATAAGCAGACTACCTACTACACGGATAGAGAGTGCAATTATAATCGCTACAACAGTTACTAGTAAGAAGTTAAGTAGTTTTACTTTGATACCACTCGTTTTTGCCACCTCTTCATCATATGTTATAAAGTAAAGTTCTTTAGAAAAAAGCAGCAGTAATACTAAGGCAGGTGTACCAAAGAGTGCTATAGTGATAACATCTTCATAACTTACAGAGAGAATAGAACCAAAAAGGTAAGAAAAAAGTGAGTTATTAAATGCTCCCCCTAAAGAGACTATGATAACAGCTAACGCAAGAGAGCCTGAGAGTATGATAGAAAGAATTGCATCTGAGTACAAGGCAAAATTACTTCTAAGGTACTCTATGAGCCAAGCTGAGAGTACTGCAACTATCACAGCCACCCAAAGTGGGTTATATCCAGCTACAAGGCCAACAGCAACTCCTACTAGTGCAGAATGTGCTAAAGTCTCACTCATCAAAGAGTAGCGTTTGAGTACTATAAATGTACCACTAATAGATGCTAATATGGCAATGAAGATACCTGCGATAAATGCTCTTTGCATAAACTCATACTCAAACATTTCTAACATACATGATCCTCATGCTTATGGTTATGAATAAGATGAGCGTCAATACCATAGAGTGTAGATATATCTTCGCACGAGAGTGTCTCTTTTGGATCATTGCACACTGTTGCTTTTTGGTTTATAGTAAAAAGTCTTCCTATATCATCTGCTATAACACCAATATCGTGTGTTATAAAAACTATAGTAATGTTCTCTTCTTTGTTGAGTTTGGCCAGGAGTTTGTAAAAACGCTGCTGGGAGACCATATCTACACCTGTGTTTGGTTCATCTAAAATGAGTATCTCTGGTTTAGAAGCTAGAGCTCGTGCTATCATCACACGCTGGCGTTGTCCGCCTGAGAGTGTTCCTACCATCTTTTTTTTGAGGTCCGCTATGTCCATCTTAAGCATTGCATCTTCGACTATTTTGGCATCTTCACTTGAAAAACCTGTAAAAATTCCTCTATTAGCCACTCTCCCCATTTTAACTATGTCTTCTACAGTTGCTGGAAAGTTCTCATCTACCAGAGAGGCACGCTGTGGAACAAAACCTATTTTATGCCACTCTTTAAAACTTTTGAGTTTTTTACCGAAGAGTCTTACCTCTCCGCTACTTGGTTTGTCTAAACCTAAAAGCATACGAATTAAAGTAGTTTTGCCACCACCATTTGGTCCTATGATAGCTATGTACTCACCATTAAAAATCTCTAATGAGATGTTAGAGAGAATATCTACTCCACGAACTCTAAAACTAAGGTTTTTGACATCAAAGATAGGAACTTTAAACTTTAGTTGCAAAGCATTGCCTTTGTGAGTTTTTCTAGGTTTTGTAGCATTAAGGATTCATAGCTCGCATTGAGACTCGCTTCATCCCCTGTAATGTTTCCAAGAGGATGTAAAACTTCTATGCCAACTTTACTATCTTTAGAGATACTTTGTATTACTTTATCATTTACAAAACTTTCATAAAAAATCGTACTTATTCCAGATTCATGTATCTCTTGTAAAACTCGTTTAATATCACTTGCTGTTGGTTCTGCTTCAGGAGAGAGACCACTTAATGAATGGACATGAAAATCATATCTATCTGCTAAATAACCTAAGGAGTTATGGTTTAAAATAACATTAGGTATTTTACAAGACTTTAACTCGGTTTTATAGTGAGAATCTAGACTATTTAACATCTTTATATAGGTATCTCTATTTTTTTCATACATGACTTTATTTTTTGGTAAAATAGCTATGAGTTCATTACTTATAACTCTTGCCATTTTTTTCATGTTGTCAAAATCTAACCAGTAATGAGGATCAAGCTCACCATGGGAACAGTGCTCATCATGATGCTCGTGAGAATCCCGCTCATCACCCTCTAGTTGTCTTAAACTCACATATTTACTCATGTCAATAGGTTCTACACTAAAAGAAATCTTTTCAATCCACGGTTCAAGCCCTGCTCCACTATATAAAACTAAGGTACTTCTCTCTATTTTGGCCATAATTTTTGGTGTAAGTTCAAAATTATGAGGATCAACCCCAAAAGGAAGTATATTGACAATTTCAATACTCTCTTTTGCTATATGTTTTGTAATATCATATAAAGAAAATGTACTTACTGATACTAGTGGTTTAGCCGACTGCTTATCTGTGTCAGAACTAAAGATGATTAGTTCTAAGAATAGAGATAAGATAACTAAAAGGACAGCTACAATTTTAAAGATTTTCATTCGTACCCATTTATAAATTTATATTTTTGCAATTATACCCTTTTTAATATAAGTTTGATTATAGATGTTTATTTAGATATAATTCGCAACTTTAAATATAATAGGAATCTATTAATGGAAACAAGTCTTTTAGTTATAATTCAAATCGTTTTAGTAATAATCATCGTTATTGCTGTACTTCTACAAAAAAGCTCAAGCATCGGTCTTGGGGCATACAGTGGTTCAAATGACTCTGTGTTTGGTGCAAAAGGTCCAAGTAGTTTTTTAGCTAAGGCTACTTTTACTATCGGATTTTTATTTGTTATAAATACAATCACTTTAGGGTACATGTATTCTCAAGCAGCAAATGCATCAGTTCTTGATGCAATGGTTGAAAATACAAATGTAGTAGCTCCAGTAGCTGTTGAAACAAATACAAGCAAATAAATCTTTATAAACGCAAGGAAATAAAATGTTAAATGAAATTTTTGATGATTGTAACTCTAAAATGCAAGGTAGTGTTGACCATATGCACCGTGATTTTAAAACATTAAGAACAGGAAAAGTTCTTATCTCTGTTTTAGACAATGTAAAAATCGACTACTACGGCACACCAACACCACTTGACCAAATCGGTTCAGTTATCGCAACTGATGCAACTACAATTGTTGTTAACCCTTGGGAAAAAAATCTTTTACCTGATGTTGAGTCTGCAATTTTTGCTGCAAACATCGGTGTAAATCCAAACAATGATGGTGATGTTATCAAACTGTTTTTCCCACCTATGACTGTTGATCAGAGAAAAGAATCTGTAAAACAGATGAAAGGTATGGGTGAAAATGCTAAAGTTAGTATTAGAAATGATAGACGTGATTCTAATGATAAAGTGAAAAAACTTGAAAAAGATAAAGAAATCACTCAAGATGAGTCTAAATCTGGACAAGATACTATCCAAAAGACAACTGATAAATTTATCTCTTTAATCGATTCTACACTTAAAGATAAAGAACAAGAAATCCTTAAAGTATAAAGCATCAAGATGCGTGAGCCTAACGCTGAGTAAAACTCAGTGTTAACGTAAGAAAAGGGACGAGTTCCTTTTCTGTACTATATTAATGAAGGTTTCCTTCATTTTATGGAATAAAATTAAGGATAAATGATGGATGTTAAAAAGATTTATATGGATGCTGATGCTCTTTTAGAGGGTCACTTCAAGTTAAGCTCTGGAAATCATTCACAGTTTTACCTACAATCTGCAAAAGTTCTTGAAGATCCTAAAACTGCTAAAGTTTTAGCTGAAGCATTAGCTGTTCAAATTAGAGAAAGTGGTTTAGAAATAGATACGGTTTGTGCACCTGCTTTAGGTGGACTTATAGCTGGTTTTGCTCTTGCTACTGCTCTTGATGTTCGTTTTATCTTTGCTGAGCGTGTTGAGGGTGTTATGACTATTAGACGTGGTTTTGAAGTAAGTAAAGATGAAAAAGTTTTAATGTGTGAAGATATCATTACAACTGGTGGTTCTGCTATGGAAGCTGCTCACGCGGTTGAAGCACTTGGTGGGACTATCGTAGGAGCAGCTGCTCTTGCTAATCGTGGTTTTTGTAAACGCGAGAACTCGGATACCCAAACAAGTCCTAACTGTAAACTTCCTTTAGATATTCCATTTTTTGCACTTGCTGATTTTACATTTGAGATGTATGCACCAGATGCATGTCCTTTATGTAAAGATGGTAGTAAAGCTATCAAACCAGGATCAAGAGGAAACTAATAACTATTTATTCTTGAAAATGAGCAAAGCCCATTTTCAAGGTAGGGACACAAAGTCCCTACAACCCCCTAAAGATTACCCCAGAAGACTCGCTATATTAGAGTTTCTACTATTAGCTTGTGCTTGAGCGAATCCTCCAGTTTGTGCTAAAATATTTTGTCTTGAAAAGTTTGCACTCTCAAGGGCGAAATCAACATCTCTTAACTGCGAAGCTGCTGAGGCTGCGTTTATCTGACTGACACTTGTATTTCTAATATTTGATATAAGACTATTTTGAGATGCACCTATAGTTGCTCTAGTATCATTGATAGCACTAAGACCACTATCTATATTAGCTAATGCTGCATCACGACCTGATTGAGTTGTTACATCTACAGTTGGAATTGAAGTTCGAATATCAGCTATCGTAGTACTCTGAGTATCTCCATTATCCGCTCCTGTTTGTGTAACAAAAGTACCATCACCTTGACTACCACCTGATCCATCAAGAAGGTTAATGCCATTAAAACTTGTGGAGTTTGCTATATCTAAAGAAGATTCAGAAAGTGCATCTATCTCTTTTTGAATATTTTCCCTATCACTAGAGCTCAGAGTATCATTCGATGCTTGTAGGGTAAGAACACGTACTCTTTGAGTGTTATCTTCAATTCCAGAAAGACCACCATCAGCCACTTGATACAGTCCTACCATCTCATTAGAATTTTGTATCGCTTGACCTGAGCCTGAAACTAAGGCAAGAAGCTTATTTGAAATAGCAAGACTAGCTGCATCATTTGCTGATTGTGTAAGTTTATTTCCAGAAGAGAGTGCATTAAGACTTTTATTCATGTTTAAACTATTTTGATTAGCATAAAGATTCGATTGTTGCGAACCTATATTTGTATTAAGAGAGAAGCTCATAAGATATCCTTTAGAGTTTTATATAGCACAATTATACTCTTTTCTTGGATAATAGCCTAATTATCTATAATTGAGTTGACAACTTATCATACGCTCAACAAGCACTCTTGCAACTTCTAGTTTCCCATCAACAACAACTGTAATACCTAAGTCTCCTAGTTTTTCTTTTTCTTCTAAAGAAATAACTTTTACTATTAAATTGGCATCTTTGGAATGTTTTAAAACTGCTTCACAAATGAGTCGCTTTTTTTCTAAATTATCAAGGGTAACTATTATTGCGGCAGCCTTATCAATATTAAGTGCATTTAAAATTTGACTCTTCGAAGCATCTCCAAGATATGCTTCTATACCCTCATCTAAAGCCTCTTTAACATGCTTATTCGAGTTATCTACAACCACATATGGTGCATCTAATTCTTCAAGGTGTTTTGTTACAAATTTTCCAACAATACTATATCCACATACTATAACATGGTTTTCTCTTGATGCTAAGGGTGTCATATCTGTTACTATATCTGTAATTGTAATAATTTTTTCTACAAAATCATTAATACGAGTGATAAAAAATGGTGTAACCATCATAGAAAAAATTACAACTAGTACTAGTAGACTCACTAATGAGTCATTCATAATATTTCCCGTTGATGCCACTGCAAAGATTACAAAAGAGAACTCGCCAACTTGGGAGAGTGCTAATGCACTTTTAAGTGAAGTAGGACTATTGTTTGATAAACGTAGAAGGGCGAACATAATAATTGCTTTTAAGATAAAAACTAAGATAAATAGTCCAAGAATTGTACCTATATTTGCAAGGAACATATCAAGATCTATTTTCATTCCAACTGTCACAAAGAATGTCCCAAGTAAGATATCTTTAAAAGGTGCTATTTCTGATTCAACTTTATGATGGTACTTTGTCTCTGCTATAATCATTCCCGCAACAAAAGCGCCAAGCGAGTAAGTAAAACCCATTGAAGCCGCGAATAAAGAGGCTCCAATAACTATAAAAAGGACTGAACCCATAAAAAGCTCATCTAGTTCAGATGAAGCAGAAAAATGAAGTAGATAACTCACAACTTTTTTTCCAACTACAAACAGAAGTCCCACTACAAAAATTGCACTTAAAATAGTATGTCCTAAGATAACATAAATACTTTCATCTCCCTCACTCGTTAAAAAACCAATAAAGATTAAAATAGGGATAACAGCGATATCTTGAAATATCAGGATTCCTGTAGCTCGCTGACCATAAGGAGTATAAATTTCTTTAGAACTTTTTAAGTAACTCAGAACCACGGCTGTTGAAGATAGGGAAAAAGCAAGTGCAATAATTATCGAAGGTGTGGGGTCAATGCTAAAGAGGTGATATGCGATCATATAAATGATAAAAGTGCTTAAGCCCACTTGCATCAGGCCATTTCCAAATATCTCTTTTTTCATACTCCCCATTTTAGCCAGGGATATCTCAAGACCAATTGTAAACATTAAAAAGACAATTCCAAATTCACCGACCATTTCTAACTCATGAGAGTGACTCAAATCAAAAGCATATACAATGATCGTACCTGTCATAATATAACCTATAATCTGACTAATACCTAACCTTTTTAAAACAATATTAACTACGATGGATATGCCTAAAGCAATTATAATATATAGAAGTATGTTATTCATAGTTATCATTATAACATATTAGTTGATATAACAAATCATAAGTAATATTTATACTTTTTTTACATTTCTTTGATATATTTCCCTATAAAAAGGATTAAATTTGAAAAAAACTATACTCATCTCTACTCTCTTGATTTTATATATTATTGCAAGTGCTTTTTATGCAAACTATCTACTCAAAGAGAAGAAAGAAGCATCATATGTAAAATTATCTAATCAATTAAAAAATGAACTTAATAATGAAAAACGATTTTCTAAAGATGTAGGTATAATCAATGCAATCTCTATTGCCGAAAATACAAATATCAAAAAAGCTCTTATTGATAACAATAGACAACTTGCAATTAAGGCCTTACAAAAAATAGAAAAAGATTTTGCAGATAAAACAAGTATTAAACACCTTAAGATACATATTCACACAAAAGAGACACGAGCTTTTGTAAGAAGTTGGAAACTGGGTAAATTTGGTGATGATTTAACTGGTTTTAGAAAAGCTATTGTAGAAGTTCGAATTACGCGTGAACCATTTTTTGGTTTTGAAGTCGGAAGAATGGGTTTAACACTACGTTCTATTGTTCCAGTACTTGATAATAATAAACTTCTAGGTACTTTAGAATTCATACAAAATTTTGATAAAATTGTTAAAAGATTTAAAAGAAAAGAGTATAGTTATCTTTTACTTATAGATAAGTCTCTGCTTAATATCGCCAAATATCTCAAAGATGCTGCGAAAGTTGGACCATATATCCTCTCCTCAAAAAAATATGATACGGCATTTTTAAAAGAGGCTCAAACAATTGATTTTGTACGCTTAAAAAAAGATGGTTATTTTGTATCAAACAAGCTCTTCTACACTTACGAAGAGATAAAAGATACTAAAAATGCTGTTGACGGGATACATCTATTAGCTATGCCTGTTGAAAATTTTACAAGAGAAATAGATGCAAATGAAAAGAATGTCATAAAAACTATAGCGGCACAAACTCTATTTTTATTCTTAATCTTAGGCATCATTGGAATTTTATACCTTTTAATATCTTCAAGTCGTAATTTTAAATAAGAGATTAAACAAGTTTATAATATAATCGCATCTATAATTTATATACTATATGGAGCTTTTATATGACTAAATACATCTTTGTTACCGGTGGCGTTTTATCTTCTCTTGGAAAAGGGATAACTGCAGCGAGTGTTGGGACACTTCTAAAACACTCTGGTTTTGATGTAGGTATGCTCAAAATCGATCCATACATCAATGTTGATCCTGGAACTATGTCTCCACTTGAGCATGGTGAAGTTTTTGTTACCAAAGATGGTGCTGAAACTGACCTTGATATCGGAAACTATGAGCGTTTTTTAGATGCTTCATTTTTAAAATCTTCTAACTTTACTACAGGACAAGTATACTCTTCTGTTATCGAGAGAGAACGTGCTGGTGGGTACTTAGGTCAAACGATTCAAGTTATTCCTCATATCGTTGGTGAGATTGTTAACCGTATCAAACAAGCCGGTGATGGACATGACATCTTAGTTGTTGAACTTGGTGGAACTGTTGGAGATATCGAAGGTCTTCCTTTTATGGAAGCTATTCGTCAGATGAAACATGATGATGAAGTTGAGGGTACTTTCTTTATCCATGTTACACTCATTCCATTTATCAAAGCTGCGGGTGAGCTCAAATCTAAACCTACACAACATTCAGTTCAAGAACTTCGTCGTATTGGTATCACACCACAGATGATTATCGCTAGAAGTGAAAATGACCTTCCAAAAACTTTCAAGAAAAAACTTGCTATGAGTTGTGATGTTCATCCTGATTGTGTTATTGAAGCACTTGATGCTAAGTCAATTTATAGTATTCCAGTGACTTTTTTACGCCAAAATATCCTTAAGCCAATCGCTAAAGAGTTAGGTCTACCTGAGCTAAACCCTGATATGGAAAAATGGGACACACTTGTTAAGCGCATAGTACAACCACAAACAAAAACTGTAGTTGGTTTTGTAGGAAAGTACCTTGAACTCAAAGAGGCATACAAGTCACTCACTGAGTCACTAATCCACTGTGGAGCACACTTAGATACTCGTGTAGAGATTAACTGGGTAGATAGTGAAGAGATAGAAGAAAAAGGTGCTGAGGCACTTTTAGCTGATTGTGACAGTGTTCTTGTTGCTGGTGGTTTTGGCTCACGTGGTGTTGAGGGTAAAATCTTAGCTATTGAGTATGCTCGTGTTAACAAGGTTCCATATCTTGGTATCTGCCTTGGAATGCAACTTACACTTGTTGAGTATGCTAGAAATGTTCTTGGTTTAGAGGGTGCAAACTCTATAGAGTTTGATGAACACACTCCCCATCCTATGGTGTATCTTATAGATAACTTCTTAGACCAAAGTGGTGGTATGCAACTACGTACTCACGAATCCCCAATGGGTGGAACTATGCGTTTAGGTGAATACCCTTGTGATACTAAAAAAGGTTCCCTTCTTAGAAAAGCTTATAATGGTGAAAAAACTATACTTGAACGCCACCGTCACCGCTATGAGGCAAATCCTGAGTATAGGGAAGCTTTAGAAAAAGCAGGAATGATAGTTACAGGTGAGTCTAATGGTCTTATTGAAACAGTAGAAATCAAAGGTCATCCTTGGTTCTTAGGTGTTCAGTTTCACCCTGAGTTTACATCGCGTCTTCAAACACCAAATGCAGCAATCCTTGCGTTTGTTGAAGCTTCTTTAAACGCAGAATAAATATTTTTTTATTCTCATGCGTTTTTACTCTATAATACCCTCATGAACCTAGAAAACCTAACAAAACAATCCCTATATGAACTTTTATCTTCACGTTTTAGTAAAGAGGAAAAAAAACTCTCAGACATTCCTAACCCTGCCCTACTTTTAAATGCACCAGAGGCGGCACAAAAAATTGCCGAGGCTATTCGTGCTAACAAAAAGATAACGTTAGTTGGTGACTATGATGTCGATGGTGTAAGTTCTACTGCTATTGTTGTAGACTTCTTTAGGCAGATTCCTTATCCACTTGAAGCTATCATCCCTAATAGATTTCGTGATGGTTATGGTGTCAGTCCAAATGTTTTAGAGAGAATTGATGCGGACTTGGTGATAACTGTTGATAATGGTATCTCTGCTGTTGGCGCTGCTGCTATATGTAAAGAGAGAGGTATTGATTTAATTATCACCGACCACCATACTCCTGGAGATATTTTACCTGATGCTACACTTATTGTTGACCCAAAACTAGCAGAATGTACTTATCCATTTAGCGAGATATGTGGGGCACAAGTTGCTTGGTTACTTATGGGGCTTATTAAAAAAGAGTTAGGACTACAAATAGATATGCGACAGTTTTTAGATATTTTAGCAATTGCCGTTATTGCAGACATCATGCCACTCATTGATATAAACAGAGCGATTGTCAAAGAGGGTTTAAAACTCATCAGTACTTCGCAAAGACCATCATCTATCATCATCAGAGATTTTTTAAATAAAAAAGTTATAACAAGTGAAGATATCGCGTTTAGTATCGCTCCACGAATAAACTCTGCTGGACGTCTTGAAGATGCAAGTATCGCGTTAGAGTTCTACATAGCTAAAGATACAAACGCAGCCTATAAACAGTTTGAGCTTTTGGGTCAACTCAACGAACTTCGTAAAGAGACAGAAGCACAAACTACAAAAAAAGCTATACTTGAAGTAAATGAAGATGACTTAGTTATCGTTGTAAGTGGTGAGGGATGGCATGAAGGTGTTGTGGGCATTATTGCTTCGCGTTTAGTCGATAAGTTTGGTAAACCTGCCATTGTTTTAAATGTAGAAAACGGTATCGCTAAAGGAAGTGCTAGAAGTATCGGTGATGTAAGTATTTATGAACTTATAAAAGAAAATGACTCTTACTTAGAAAAGTTTGGAGGTCATAAGATGGCTGCGGGAATGGGCTTAAAAGCTGAAAATATCGCTGCATTTAGAACTGCCATCAATGAAAGTGCAAAAAAGATAGACCCTAAAGACTTTGAACCTAAAGAGATGATTAGTGGGATACTCGATACTGATGATATTGACTTAGAACTCTTATCTCTGTTGGAAGGTTTTGAGCCTTATGGTGAAGCGAACCTTCGCCCCTCATTTTTGCTCCAAGATGCAGAAGTAGTAAACATAAAACTAATGGGTGCAGACAAGTCACATTCTCGTATAGAAGTGCGACAATACCCCCATCAAAGGAAGACAGTTGAGATAATTGCCTTCAGAACTGTTTACGAGATGCCAGAAAATAGAAAAATCACTTGTTCGTATAAAGTTGCAAAGAATGAGTTTAATGGCAAAGTTAATGTTCAACTGCTCTGTAATAAGATTTATTAAGCAAAAGCCGTGTAAAATAGACATATTATATACAAGGAATAACCGTGCCCAACAAAGATAATTTAAAAGACCTATCTCAACACTTAAAAATGTCACGCCGTGATGCCATAAAGTTTATGGGTATTTCACCTATTGCAGCAGGTGTTCTTGCATCTACTAGTGGTAGTTCTGTTGCTGAGGCAAGTACAGATGTGAAAGGTAAGATAGTTATTGTTGGTGGTGGTGCAGGCGCTATTATGGCACTCTCGCGTTTAAAGTGTGCAATAAAAAATCCTGACATAACTATAATCGCTCCAAACGAGGTACATCTTTATCAACCTGGACAAGTTTTTGTTGGGGCTGGTGAAATGCAGTTTGAAGATCTACTTATTGATAACAATAGTTATATAGATCAAGATAAAGTTACATGGATAAAAGATGAAGTAAAAACTTTTGATCCAGATTATCATCGTGTTTTCACTCGTTCTGGCGAAGTAGTAAAATACGATATTCTTGTTGTAGCTGTTGGAATACAGTACCACTATGAGGCGATAAAAGGTCTAACAAAAGAGGATATCGGAAAAAATGGTATCACTAGTGTTTATCTTAACGACTTAGAAAAAGGAACTGCTGTTGGTGCAACTGCAACTTGGGACTGGTTTAACGAGTTAAAAGAGGCTGCTAAAACTAGCACACCAAAAGTTATCTACACACAACCAAATACTCCTATAAAATGTGGTGGTGCTCCGCAAAAGATGCTTCACCTTAGTGCTGATTATCTTCGTAAAGATGGACTGAGTGCTGATTATCAGTTTGTCACGAGTAATGCTAAACTCTTTTCACTTCCTGCCATTGATAAAGCACTTCATGAGGTTCAAGCTAGCTATGACACCATCACAAATAAATTTCAGCATCACCTTCAGTCTATAGATGTTGCTGCGAAAAAAGCAACATTTATCCATGCGTATGATGTAGAAGAAATTGATGAAGATTTTGGAACAAAAGAGATAGTTAGTAAGTCTGATACTGTTGTCCTCGATTATGACTTTATACATGTTGTTCCTCCGATGAGTCCTGTAGATGCCCTTATGAACTCTTCACTTGTTGGTAAAAGTGGTTGGCTAGAAGTCGATAAACATACACTCCAACATAAAAAATATAAAAATGTCTTTGGAATCGGTGATGTTTGTGGAATACCTATGGGGAAAACTGGTGGATCTGCTCGTCATCATGGTAGCGTTATAACCCAAAATATAGTTGACTTTTTAGGCAAGAAAGGTTTAAGTGCAAGTTTTGATGGTTACACAGTTTGTCCTATAAAAACTCAGTATGGAAAAATTATCATGGCCGAGTTTAATTACAAAGGTCCTTCTCCTAGTATGCCTCTGGCATTTGAAAAGCCAAGATGGTTTTGGTGGGCTTTTGACCTCTATATGTTAAAACCAATGTACCAACACCTTATGCTAACTGGTAGAATGTAATACTTTATGCTCACACAACAAGGCTGCTATAAAGCACGTTCAGATATCACTGCGTTTACCCTACTTGATGATGACTCTATCGCTTTTAGCACAGCTATTCACGGTGCAAAAGTATTCTCACATCAAAACTGTAGTGCCCTTAAAAACCTCTCTATTGAATTTTTGGGTCAGAATACAACTGCCGTCTGTTTTAGTAAAGACTCTGACCTCTTAGCCTTTGCAAATGATAATATTATTTATATAGTTAATACACAAAATAAATTACTTTTACAAAAAATTCGGACCTACGAAGGTACAATAGAACTCATAGAGTTTGCTCCAAACTCAAAGTACCTTATAACCGGCACAAAAGATGGTCGTGTTATGCAGTATAGATATGATGGCCGTTCAGGACTTTCGCGTTTATGCTCCTTTGGACAAACTGAGAAGAAGGATGTCCGAATAAGCAATAACTACATAAGTGCTTTTGCCTTTTATGATGATTTATTTGCATGTAGTGGATATGGTGGTAAAATCACTGTACTTAAAATTCTCTCTCTCTCTTCAAAGTATACAATGTCCTCTTCTGCAGTACGCATTAATGCCTTATGCTTTTATAATAAAGATAGGCTAATAAGCGGTAGTGTTGATGGCACCTTATATATACATTCACTCAAACAAAAAAAGATACTTTCCAGCCTTAGTACTCCATTTAGTAATATCAATAATATTCTAATAATGCCAAACCCTCAATATATTATGGTCAGTGCTGTCTCCAAACAGCTCTGTATAGTTGATGTTGAGCATTTTAAAGTGGTGAGTACTTCATATCTGACATTTAAACACAATGTCTTAAACATCGCTCTCACAAAAGAGAACAACCTACTTGTAGTTCTTGACTCCAAAGAAATTATTAAAGTTGAAATTCCTAAGGTAGAACATCTCAAAAACTTTATACTAAGTGGAGATTTAGATAAGGCCTACACACTTATAGATATGGATCCAATGTTAAAAGATACTAGAGAACATAAGCGTGTAGAAGTAATGTATAATAAACTAATATCCCAGGCAATAGATGCCCTTATAAATGCGAATACTAAAGAAGCTCGAATGCTTATGCGTAAATTTAATAATGTCACCAGCAAAAAAGATGATATAAACTCTATCTTTAAAGCCTTTGAGTTTTACCCTAGATTTAATACTCTCTATCTTGAAAAGAAGTATGCTCTTGCCTATGCACTCTCTGAGAAGCACCCTGCTCTAAAATATACAAGGCAGTACAAAAAAATGGAAGATGTTTTTAAAGAGACCTATGCATTTGCTCAAAAACAGATCCTACTAGGTCGTCAAGATGTCGCTAGAGAAATACTTTCTGTATATGCAACAGTACTCTCAAAAAAACCTATGCTACACCTCATACTCAATCAGAATGAAGACTTTATTGAATTTCTCAAAGCTATCAGTGATAAAAACTTTACTACCATAGAAAGACTCATTAGAAAAAATGAAATATTCTCACAAATACCTACTTATATCACACTCAAGAAGTCCATACAACTAGCCTTAGATACTATACAAAAATATATAGATAAAGGTGATGTACAGAGTGCCATAGATACTATAAAAAAAC
Organism: Sulfurimonas sp. SAG-AH-194-C21; assembly: GCF_029215985.1. Taxonomy (GTDB): domain Bacteria; phylum Campylobacterota; class Campylobacteria; order Campylobacterales; family Sulfurimonadaceae; genus Sulfurimonas. The sequence goes on along the minus strand of NZ_JAEMVC010000012.1, from coordinate 37,594 downwards.
ACCTCCAAACACCAAGTATCAAAGAAGAGTTACAAGAATTATATAAAGATGCTAAACTTGTGAAAAGATTACAAGAGTGTTATCTAAAAAATGATTTTAAATCTTGTTATGAGATTATAGACTCCTCGAGAAACCTTTACTCATTAGAATTAAGTAAACTCTTAGAAGAGCACTGGTCTAAACTTGTTAGCGAGTGTGAAGAGTATGCCTTTAAAGGTGATTTTTCTAGTATAAAAAAGAAGTTTGGCGATCTTATAAGTATAAAAACACGGCTTGAAAAGATAGGAGACTTATTGCGTTTGAGTTTTCACACAAAAATAAAAGCACTTTTATCAAAAAGAAGTTTTAAAAATGCTGAGAATATTATATACTCTTACATAGATACATTTGGAACTGATAGCGAAATGCTACTCATTATGAAAACATATGAAAAAACTTCAGGTACAAAACTAGCCTTTACTTTAAACCAGAATATGAGGAAAGAGAGAGATAGTTGGTTAAATTCTCCTTTAATTAGGAGTTAACCTCCATTAATGCAATCAAAGTACTACTACTAGTTTCAAAATCTTCTTGGTATGTTGCACCCTGAGAGATAAACTCTTCCATTTTAGCTTTTTTATCTATAGCTTCATCCAATTCTTCATCGGTACCCTTAGTGTAAGCTCCAATTCTAATAAGTGTCTCATTCTCTTTGAGTAGTGTGTAGAGTCTTCGAAACTTCAAAACTGCCTTAAAATGCTCTTCACTTATAATGTCATTCATTACCCTTGAAGCAGAGTTGAGTATATGCACAGGAGGATAAATACCAAAGTCTGTCATCTCACGAGAGAGCACAATATGTCCATCTAAAATAGAACGCGACTGATCAGCGATAGGATCACTCATATCATCACCCTCGATAAGTACTGTGAAAAATGCAGTGATACTTCCTTTACCCTCTTCTTTACCTGCTCGCTCCATAAGTTGTGGTAAAAGAGTCAGCGAAGATGGTGGATACCCTTTTGAGGTAGGAGGCTCACCAAGAGCAAGACCAATCTCGCGTTGTGCCATTGCAAAACGAGTTACAGAATCCATAATAAAAAGAACATCAAGTCCTTTGTCTTTAAAAAATTCAGCCACACTCATAGCAGCAAAAGCACCATACTTTCTCATAAGAGGAGAGTCATCACTTGTTGCAACAATAATAACTGTATTTGTTAAGTCGCCACCAAGATTTTTCTCTATAAACTCAGGAACCTCACGACCACGCTCACCAATAAGAGCCACTACTTTTATGGGAGCATTCGAACCACGAACAATCATACCCATAAGAGTAGACTTCCCAACCCCAGATCCAGCAAAGATACCTAGTTTTTGACCTTTTCCACAAGTAAGTAGTCCATCTATACTTTTCACACCAACACTAAAAACTTCATCTATCATCCCGCGTTTCATTGCTTCTATAGGGGCTTTTATAATGGGGCTAAGTTTAGAGTCTTTTATGCTCCCTTTACCATCAATAGGTCGCATAAAAGGGTCTACAACTCGACCTAAAAGTGAATCTCCTACAGGAATATTCATACCGGTTGAATCAAGAAACACTTTATCTTTTGAAGCAAATCCCTCAACAAATGAGAAAGGAGTGATAAAAAAGGTTGCACCATCTATCTCTGTAACCATACCAACTATCTCTTGGTTTGTCTCATTTGAGACAATTTTCACCATATCACTGATGCTTACATTAAGTCCACGAGCTGTAATAACAGTCGCGTTTATCTTCACTACTTCACCAAAAGGTACTGCATAGTTTATCCCTGCAAGTCTATCTTTTAGTGAACTTAGTGACATTTAGTAGCGAGTGCCTGTTGGGGAGTTTATAAGAGAGAAAAATTCTGCACGAGTTTTTTCATCTTTTTTAAAGAGTCCACGAAGTGCTGATGTAGTTGTTGTAGAGTTTATCTTCTCAACCCCTCGCATCTCCATACACATATGACGGGCTTGAATAACAACAGCTACACCCTTGGGCGCAATAGTATCCATAATAGCATCTGCAATCTGTTCTGTTAGTTGTTCTTGAATCTGCATACGACGTGCAAAAACGTCTACAACGCGTGGGATTTTTGAGAGTCCAACAACTTTTCCATCTGGAATATATGCAACATGAACACGCCCAATAATAGGAAGCAGATGATGCTCACAAGTAGAGTAAAATTCTATGTCACGTATGAGTACCATCTCTTCATTTGAGCTTGTAAAGATTGCTTTAGAGAGTATCTCTTTAGGGTCTTCTTTATAACCACCATACATAAACTCATAGGCTTTTCTCACCCGTTTAGGTGTTTCTAATAGACCTTCTCTATTAGGGTCTTCTCCAACATGAAGCATCATAGATTTTACTGCGTTTTCAAATTCATTTGTTTGATTATCTGACAACTGTTTGCCTTTAAAGTTTTAATACCGATAGAATATCAATAATTTACTGAAAAAATACTATTTTTTAGTATTTAGGCGAATACTACTCTATTTCTACCCTCAGCCTTAGCAGCATAAAGTGCCTTATCTACCTCTTTTAGCAGTTCCTCTTTATTTTTCTTTGTATCGTATAGGGATATTCCTATACTCACTGTTATCTGTCCAACATCTTTAAAAGTATGTTCTGCAAGTAGATTACGGAGCTTCTCGCCTAAAACACCTGCTTCACTAACCTCCGGAGAAAGGAGAATAAACTCCTCCCCACCCCATCTTCCAAACTTGTCAGTATCGCGTATGGATTCACTTATTATTTTACTAAACTCTTGTAAAACATAGTCACCTACATCATGTCCATAAGTATCATTAACTCTTTTAAAATAATCTAAATCAAACATCAAAAGAGCGAAAGAACCACCATAACGATTTACTCTACTAATCTCTTCTTCGATTATTAAATTTATTTTATATCTATTATAAATATCTGTCAAGGTGTCTATTGTAGCAAGTGTTGTAAGTTTTTCTTGCATTTTTATTCGCTCTGTTACATCTTGGCTTGTTGATACAAAGTGTTTTATCTCATTGTTTTTATCTAAGATTGGGGTTATGGTTTGATCTTCATAGTACAACTCTCCATCTTTTTTTCTATTCATAAAAACAGCTTGAAAAGTCTTTTTAGCAAGCACTGTTTCCCATAATGTTTTATAAAATGAATCTGAATGTTTACCAGACTTAAAAAGAGAGTTAGATTGTCCTATTAGCTCCTCTTTTAAATATGTTGTATGCTTAATTAAAGCCTTATTTACATAAGTAATACACCCATTTTTATCAGTTATACGCACCATTTCATCCATCTGTTCCATGGCTTGTGCTAGAAGATGAAGGTGTTCTTTTGTATTTACAACATCTGTAATATCAATCAGGGAGCTGAGTCCTGCATATCCTCCCTCATATTCTATTGTATTTGCACTTGCACGACAGGTTAAGACGACTCCATCCTTATTTAAAAAGTTTACATTGCTATAGTTTGCAGAAAAAACCTTTCCATTTACACGTCGACGAGCAAGCTCTTTAAATATCTCTTGCTGCTCTTTTTTTGCTAATTCCCAAGGGTACATCTCTAGGAGTTCCTCACGTGAGTAACCAATTATCTTACATAAAGCATCATTTACATAAATAATTTTCTCTTTGTAGATAAGGATTCCCATCTGTGCTGTTTGTGCTATTATTCTAAACTTTTCTTCACTCTCTTTAAGACGAAGAAGTGCCTTCTTGGATTCTATCTGACTGATACATTTTTGTACTCTAAACTTTAACTTATCTAAATTAATTGGTTTTGTAATATAGCCATCAACCTCTAACTCTATAGCTCTCAAAAGAAACTTACTATCTTTCTCTTGGCTAGTAAAGATAACTAACTGTTTGATATTTTTCTTTTTTATAATCTCAACTAACTCTATACCATTCATATCAGGCATAACAATCGCGGTGATAATAATGTCTATTTCATTTTTTTCATATAGAATTAAAGCTTCTAGCCCATTTTTAGCTACATAAAGCTCGTTACAAAAAGAATTTAGGAATTTTGTTATTTGATTTCTAGTTTCAACTTCATGCTCAACATAAAGTATTTTTATACCTTTGTAACTCATTGTCTTTTATCCTCGAGTTGTTACTAACTCTCTATTACTTCTCCTATTATGCTACAAATAAAATTAAAATAATATAAAATGGGGGGGGGAAACATTATAACTACCATACATAGAGAGTATGTATAGCAGTGTTAAAGAGTATTTAGTAGCTTAGTGAACCAACATATGAGGAACGATAAGTGGATACTTTTTCATCTTTCTAAAGATATGCTTACGAACAACTTGACGAACATCATTTTCTAATGCACGAGAGTTCTCTATAAGCCCTGGCTTGATGTTTGTTAAGAAGATTTCTAGTACATCTTCTATCTCTTTAGCAAATGCTTTATCAAGTCTATCTGGAACAATTCCAAATGTAGTAACTTTTGGTTTAGCAAGCATCTTAGAATTTTGCTCACTCACTTCTGCAACTATCATAACGATACCATCAGAGGCAAGTTTTTGACGGTCAAGGATAATATCATCATCAATTTTATGATTGTTTTGATTATCTATATATGTCTTACCAGTTTTAACAGTTTTAACTTTTCTCATGTACTTCGGTGCGATTTCAATCTGCTCACCATCTGTCATAAGTAAAATATTTCTCTCTGGAACACCACACATCATACCTGTTTCACGGTGACGCATAACATGGTTGTACTCACCATGGATAGGTAAGAAGAACTTAGGATTTACAAGACGCAACATAAGTTTTTGCTCTTCCATAGAAGCATGACCTGAAACGTGAATATCTTTACTCATAGCAATGCTTGCACCTGCACGTTGGAGGTGGTTAAGCATAGCAGATATAGAACCTTCATTACCAGGAATAGCACGAGATGAAAGAACAATTAAATCTGTTGGTTTGATTTTAATATGTCTGTGCTCACCGATACTCATTCTAAAGAGAGCTGAATTTGCCTCACCTTGAGAACCTGTTGTAACAATAAGAACTTCTTTATCTTCAAGATTTGCAACTTCATCTGGGTCAACAAAAATATTTTTAGCAAAACGTACATAATCATACTGCATTGCAAGTTCAATATTCCTCTCCATAGACCTACCGATAACACAAATCTTACGACCATACTTAACACCATACTGAATAGCTTGTTGTACACGGTGAATGTTTGAGCTAAAAGTAGAAAGAAGTATACGACCCTCTGCTTTACTAAAGATTCTATCTAATGCAGGAGCAACACTTAACTCTGAACCTGTGGCAGTAGGGTTATGTGAGTTAGTTGAATCTGAAAGAAGACAAAGAACACCCTTGTCTCCATAATAAGCTAAACGGTGTAAGTCAGCAGTATATCCATCAACAGGAGTGTAATCAATTTTGAAGTCACCCGTATGAATAAGTGTACCAGCATCCGTAGTAACCGCGATAGTAGAAGAGTCAATGATAGAGTGAGTCATGTGCATCCACTCAACTTTAAAGTCATTTCCTATCTCATATACTTGGCGTTTAACGATAGGGTTAAAATACTTTCTATGCTCTTTGATATGGTGCTCGTCAAACTTGTTACCAATCATAGCAAGTGGAAGTGGCGTACCATATATAGGGAATTGCATCTCTTTATAAAGGTAAGGCATTGCACCGATATGATCTTCGTGAGCGTGTGTAATAATTACAGCAACGATTTTATCCTTAATCTCTCTAAGGTAAGAAAAATCAGGGATTAAAATATCAACACCGTGCATAGTCTCATCCGGGAAACTCATACCGATATCAATAAGAATCGCCTCGTTATCAGTCTCCATAACCATGATGTTTCCACCAATCTCGCCCAGTCCACCTAGTGGAGTAATACGGATTTTTGCCTTAGAGTTTAGGTCAAGTTTATAGTGAGGATTGAGACGTTGTTTATGTGCTTCTTGATTTTTAACAACAAATGATTTTAAATTTTCATCAACTGGAGTAGGTGCTCTACGATGACGATTTTTATTTTTGTTACGGTTGTTGTTTGGTTTGTTACCAGTTGATCTCTCGCCGTTACCATTTCTGTTTTGATTTGGGTTAGGTTTACGATTATTATTATTTGGTCTTCTATTATTATTTCTATTTTGAGCCGGTTTTGCTTCAGTACTTAATGGTGTACTAGTTGCTTCTGTCTTTACTTCTGTTTTTGCTTGCATATTCGCCTGCATATTTGGTTTAGCTTCTGTTTTAGGTGCTGTAGTATTTTCTACTGACCCTCTATTTCCTTCTTCCATCCAAACTCCTTTGTATATTTTTATATTATTTTATAGAGTTGGTGATAGTCCTGTGTGTCAACCTGATGAGGGCGAATCGTATGTATTAGATTCAGTTTCTCAAAAGCTTCAATTAGGGTTGGTTTATCATACTTTTGCGAAAGATTTTTCATAAGAGTTTTTCGAGGTTGCGTAAATGCAACTCTAAGCATATCCTCGAACTCTTTATCAGATCTATCAGCATTTTTTTGTATGAGAAAAACAGCGGAGTCTACTTTTGGCTGTGGGTCAAACGCAGTTGGAGGAACTTTTGTGACTATTGTCGCAGTTGCTACACTTTGAGCGATGATGCTCAAACTTCCAAATACTTTATCACCAGCAGTCGCACAAAACTTCTCTGCAACTTCTAATTGAACCATTACTAGTATATTTTTACACATTGGATCTGCGAGTGCTTTTAGTATGATGTTCGTAGCTATATAATAGGGCAGATTAGCCACTAAGTCATACGCTTCATCTACTAAAGTACTCTTCCAAACTTGCAGAACATCCCCACAATTTATGTGGAGTCGCTTGGTATCGATCTCTTCTTTAAATGTATTTTGTAATAGTTTACACAAATCGGTATCTACCTCAAAAGCTTCTACACTTCTGACATCAACTAAAAATTTAGTTAAATCACCTAAGCCAGGTCCAATTTCAACGAGTTTATTCTCATTTTTGGGCATCGCTTCGACGATCTTTCTTAAAACGGATTCATCTTTTAAAAAATTTTGTCCGAACTTTTTCTTTGCTATTACACTTTTCGTATTCATAACGGTTATATTATACTAATTATCCTTACAAAAAGGTAATAAATATATAAAATTACTATATTTGTTACCTTTTACACACTTTGATTAAACTAAGGACTCTATTTTCTCGTCCGATATCGCAACTAAACGACGTTCTAGCCTACTTATTTCATCAAATAAACCCTTATCTGTTATGTTCATTTTTTCGTAATACTCAAGTGCTAATATTTTTGTATCTTCGTCAACCTCTTTTTTACCTAATCCCAAAACTTTACTAAAGAAACCCTTATTTTGTGTTCCTTCACAGTATATATTGTAAATATTTGAATACATTTCATATAAATCAGTATGCATCATTTTGATATTTTGCATACACTCTAATGGATTATTTGACAATGCACTGAGTCTTTGTCCATCTGAGTTAAACCATATTCCAAAATCTGTTTCGCTTGAGTTAATAGGTTTAGTGTGTTCTTCGATATCTATGTTATCGATAAGAATCTTTGCCTTTTGTAGCAATCTTGTATGTGCATGTTTTGCTATTTTTAAATGTTTGAGCACATCTTCTTTTGTCATTCTTTTAATTCCTATCTGTTATATTATAATTCATTATATATCTATCTATATTAAACGCTTGTTAAACCTACACTTTCTAAATGTTTCACATGAAACATAGACAGATAAAATGCATTATCAAATTATAAGTCTAAAGTAGTATAATTCAAAATATATATTATAAGGGGCATTTCTCATTCTTATAACTAGAATGAGAATTCTTCACGGAGGTACTAAAGTATGAATTATTTTGCAAAAAGAATCATTCCTTGTTTAGATGTAAAAGATGGACGAGTTGTAAAGGGTGTAAACTTTGTTGGTCTAAAAGATGCAGGTGATCCCGTTGAAGTTGCTCGTCGTTATAACGAAGAGGGTGCAGATGAGTTAACATTTTTAGATATAACCGCCTCAAGTGATAACAGAGATACTATAGTAGACATAGTTGCCCAAGTTGCACGAGAGATATTTATACCACTCACCGTTGGTGGTGGAATACGTAAACTTGATGATATTTACAAACTTCTAAATGTAGGTTGTGATAAAGTGAGTGTAAATTCAGCAGCTATTAAACGTCCCGAACTAATAAACGAAAGTGCTAAACGTTTTGGCTCACAGTGTATAGTAACGGCAATAGATGTCAAACGAACTGAGAGTGGAAAATATCATGTCTTTTTAAATGGTGGTCGCGTTGACACTGGTCTTGATGCTGTAGAGTGGGCAAAAGAAGTTGTTGAAAGAGGAAGTGGTGAAATCCTTTTAACCTCCATGGATGCGGATGGTACAAAAGCCGGGTTTGAGCTTAACATTACAGAGCAGATAAGCAAGGCTGTAAATGTTCCTGTTATAGCAAGTGGTGGAGCAGGAACGATGGAGCATATAAAAGATGCTTTTAATGCAGGTGCAGATGCTGCACTTGCTGCAAGCATTTTTCACTATAAAGAGATAGACATCATGGACTTAAAACATTATTTACATGAACAAAATATACCAGTAAGATTATAAAGATTAAGGAAAATAAAGAATGATTATATGTGCAGGGAATAACGAAACTTTTAAATTTGCTCAACCTATGGGTGTTGGACTAATAGAAATATCGATGAATCTAACAAGACTCTGTCTTTTTGATAAACCGGAGTTTATACTTTTTGTTGGAAGTGCAGGGTCTTATGGTGATGCTAAAGTATTTGACATTATAGAAAGTAAAACTGCCTCAAATATAGAACTAGCTTTTCTTTCTAATGATGCCTACACACCTCTTGATAACGTTGTAACAACAAATCTTACTAACATAAAAGATATAGTTGTAAACTCTTCTAACTACATAAGTACTAACGCAGAGCTAACAAAAAACTTTTTAAAGTTTGGAGTTGGTATTGAAAATATGGAATTTTTTGCTGTTTTAAAAATTGCACAAGAGTTTAATATACCTGCTGGTGGAGTCTTTTGTGTCACTAACTTCACTAACGCTAACGCTCATGAAGATTTTTTAAAGAACCATGAAGAAGCTAAGAAGTTACTCGCTGAGCATGTGAAAAACCGTATAAACGAGCTAACAAAAAAATGAGTCCTTTAAAACCCTCTTTAATGGACTATTCTCTAAAAGAGTTAGAGTCACTTATATCTCCAAAGTTTAGAGTCAAACAAATATACGGCTGGCTCTATCATCATTATGCCTCATCGTATGAAGATATGAAGAATGTGCCAAAAGTAATGAAAGAAGAGTTGGCTCAAAAGTATCTTGTCAATCCTCTAAGCATTAAAAATAAAGAAGAGTCTACAGACGGCACTATAAAGTATCTCTTAGAGCTTCAAGATGGCAAGACTATGGAAGCAGTTTGGCTTAAGATGAAAGATGAGCAACGCGATGAGTCAGGAAATGTCTGTCAAGAAGCTAAATATACTATCTGCGTTTCAACACAAGTAGGCTGTAAAGTTGGTTGTACTTTTTGTCTAACAGCTAAGGGTGGTTTTACTCGTGATCTTAGTGCTGGTGAGATTGTTGCACAAGTTGTAACACTAAAAAAAGATAACGAGCACAAACACTCTCGTAAGATAAACATCGTCTATATGGGGATGGGTGAACCACTAGATAACCTAACAAACTTAGCAAAAGCGATAGAGATATTTAAAGAAGTAGATGGACTCAGCATTGGTGGTAAACGCCAAACTGTTAGTACAAGTGGTTTGAGTTCTAAGATAGATAAACTTGGAGAGATGGACCTAGGTGTTCATATCGCTATATCACTTCATGCAGTTGATGATGAACTACGAAGTGAACTTATACCTATGAACAAAGCACATAATATTCAGTCTATTATGGAGGCTGTTAAACGCTTTCCTATAGATACACGTAAGCGTGTTATGTTTGAGTACCTTGTGATTAAAGGGAAAAATGATGATATAGGGAGTGCTAAGAAGCTTGTCAAGCTACTCGCAGACATTAAAGCAAAAGTGAACCTTATATACTTTAACCCTTATCCTGATACTCCTTATGAAAGACCCTCTAAAGCTTCAATGTTAGCTTTTCAAGAGTATCTCCTTAAACATGGTCTTTTATGCACTATACGCGACTCTAAAGGTATTGATATAAGTGCTGCATGTGGTCAACTCAAAGAAAAAATTGAAGGAGAGGATTAATGGGCTCTTTTACTGGCGTAGATATAGCTGAAGTAATTATTATCATAGTAGTCTTTTCTATTGGTGTAGGTGGTTTTTTATATAATGCACTCAAAGATGCTGATAACTAAAAAGTAACCAAAACTACACTTTAAATATGGTAGAATAAGTCAAAATAAATTCAAGGAATTAATTATGGCAGAAAAACTAGATTCAGATAGAATAAAAGAGATATACAAACTTTGTAAGGGTCACTTTGGTGACATACGCTTTGTTGGTATAAAGTACCATAACAAAATAGGTTGGATAGCCAAAGCACAACTTGGTGATGACTTTGAGAACTTAACTGCAGATGGTAGAACAAGTTCTGATGCACTACGAAATCTTCGAGCACGTGTTAAAAAGATTATTAAAAGATATAACGGAGTTTAAAAGAATGAAGGGATTAATTTTCTCTTCATGAAGCAAAACGACCAACACACCAGGGAGGCCGTCTCTGAGTGTAATAATATCATACTTTTCTTATAAACAAATAACAAAATCAATCTTCCTAAAAAAACTTGCTTTTCACAAAAAACCTCTTAAAAAATATTTCTTTTCTTTATAAGTTTTAAAATTCACACTAGAGTGTGTAATATTCACACAGTGTTCTAACTTGTGAATAGTGAAGATTCTCTTAGAAGATAAATTATTAAATTCTTTTACTATTTAAGAAAATATTTATATAGTTATAAAAAAATATCACTATTATTACTCCATTAAAGACCTAAATATAGGGCTTTAGTGAAATATAGCAAAATTTAAATAATATTTATAATATAAAATTATTTATACTAAAAGTTATTCACATCCATACTATCAAAGCAGACCTGCAAGAAGTCAGTATCACTTTTAATATTATATATTTTTTCATATAACTCAAATTCAAGTTCGCAAGCATGTAAAAGAAGTCTTGAGGCTCCTCCATTATTTATTCTCTCTTGTGGAGAAAGTTCTTTATCTAAAAACTTAACAAGCATCTTTTCACTCTGTCCATAAATTGGTTCGCCCACTATTGTATGTTTCACGTGAAACAGATGTACACGTATCTGATGTTGTCTACCCGTATGAGGAGAGCACTCAACAAGTGTCATATCTTTATCAGTAAAATACTCTAGAGGTCTGAAAGTTGTTTTAGAAGCTTTACCATCTTCGTGTACTTTAACTACCATTCTAACCATAGCAGATGATTGATCTTGAGAACGCAGGAGTGGAGCTTCAACTACTAACTCCTCTTTCATCTCGCCATGTACCATAGCAAAGTACTTCTTTTTCATTTCACGTTCTTGGAACATCATCTTTATTTCACGTTCACTTGTTTTATTTTTAGCACACAATACAAGTCCACTTGTCTCTTGGTCTATTCGATGAGCAATATTAGCATCACGACCATACTGAAACTTTAACTCATCTATAAGAGAGTAGGGTGTGCGTTTTGTTTGCGGATGCACAAGCACTCCACTTGGTTTATCAAAAACAACAAACTCTTCTGACTCGTAAGTAGGTTTAAGTCCTTTAGTTATTGGCTCAAAATGAATAAACTCTATCTCTCCCTCAATTTCTCCAGCAGTTTTAATCATCTTCTCACCATCAACAAGCACTCTTCCTTTAGATATGAAACGCTGTGCTTCTCTTTGAGTGTAGCCAAGTTCATTCACTATATAAAAGACTGCTCTCTGTTTTTTCTCTACAAAATATTTATTCTTTACAAATGGCAAATGAAGTCCTTTAGTATTTAATTGGCTTATTATGAAACTTTGAGTAAAATGTCACTCATATATATAGCGAATTTTAGCGCAATAAACTTCTTAATAAAAAGGTATTATAATGGTAGAAAGATATTCACGTCCAGAGATGGCAAGTAAGTGGACACAGCATGCAAGATATGCAGCATGGCTAGAAGTAGAAAAAGCAGCTGTAAAAGCATGGGCAAAACTAGGAAAGATTCCTCAAGAGGATGCAGATAAGATAGTAAAGAATGCTACATTCTCAGTTGAGCGTATAGAAGAGATAGAAGCAGTTACTAGACATGACCTCATTGCCTTTAACACATCTGTATCTGAGAGCCTCGGTGATGAGTCAAGATGGTTTCATTATGGTATGACTTCTTCTGATGCAGTTGATACAGGTGTAGCACTGCAGATGAAAGATTCACTTAACATTGTAATAGATGGTGTAAAAACATTAATGGAGTCTATCAAAGTACGTGCAGAGGAACATAAGATGACTCTTATGGTTGGACGTAGTCATGGTATTCACGGTGAGCCTATAACTTTTGGTTTGACTCTTGCTGTATGGTATGATGAAATGTCTCGCCACCTTTTAAACCTAGAGCAGACTATGGATGTTATTGCTGTTGGACAAATCTCTGGAGCTATGGGTAACTTTGCACATGCACCACTTGAACTAGAAGAGTATGCGATGGCAGAGTTAGGTCTGAAGCCGGAGCCATGTTCTAACCAAGTTGTTCATCGTGATCGTTATGCAAGACTTGCTACTACCCTAGCACTTATAGCTTCTTCTATTGAAAAGTTTGCAGTTCAAGTAAGACATTTACAACGTACAGAAGTGTATGAAGCTGAAGAGTTCTTCGCTAAAGGTCAAAAAGGATCTTCTGCTATGCCTCACAAACGTAACCCAATCCTTACAGAGAACATTACAGGTCTTGCTCGTATTATTAGAACTTGTGTTACTCCTGCGATGGAAAATGTAGCATTATGGCACGAGCGTGATATCTCTCACTCTTCTACTGAGCGTTTTTGGTTACCGGATGCTTTCATTACTATGGACTTTATGCTTCATCGTATGAATAATGTTATAGCGAACCTTACAGTATTCCCTGAGAACATGATGAAAAACTTAAACCTAACAGGTGGACTTGTTTTCTCTCAACGAGTTTTACTTGAGTTACCACTTCAAGGTGTGAGTCGTGAAGATGCATATAGAATTGTTCAAAGAAATGCAATGAAAGTTTGGGAAGAGATTCAAGGTGGTCGTGCAACTACAAATGAAAATGGTGAGTCACTTTATCTTAACCATCTTTTAGCAGATGATGAGTTACGTAAATCATTAAGCGAAAAAGAGATTCGTGAGTGTTTTAACTACGATTATTATACTAAAAATGTAGATAATATTTTTAAACGTGTTTTTAAATAACAGTCAAATTCCTCTTTAGCATAGCCTTTAGGTTATGCTAATTATTACTCCTATTAATCCATTAAAATTCTTTAGATTTTTTACTTAATTTCAGAATCCCATTACTATTGTTTAGATAGAATCAACTTACATAAGTATAATTTTTACCTAAATATTTACTTCAATACTTAGCTAAAAATTATCTCTATATTTATAAATGATAGGAAGACTTTAAATGATAACAGTAATAAAAAGAAATGGCAGAACAGAACCTTTAGATATCTCAAAAATACAAAAATATACAGCAGCAGCTGTTAAAGGTTTATACAATGTAAGTCAGAGTGAACTTGAGGTTGATGCACAGATTCACTTTCGTGATGGTATCACTTCTAAAGAGATTCAAGAGACTCTTATAAAAACTGCTGTAGACAAAATAGACATAGATGCACCTAACTGGACTTTTGTAGCTTCACGTCTTTTCATCTTTAACCTATACCATCAAGTAAACGGTTTTACAGGATATTGTAAACTTTCTAAGTATTTTGAAAAAGGTGAAAAAGAGGGACGTATTCTTTTAGGTCTAAAAGAGATGTATGATTTAGATGAACTAGAAAAGCACCTTGTTCCTGAACGCGATTTTCAGTTTAACTATCTTGGAGTAAAAACTCTGTATGATAGATACCTTATAAAAGATAGAGATTCTAATCCTATTGAACTTCCTCAGCATATGTTTATGGGTATAGCAATGTTTCTTGCACAACGCGAGGAAAATCGTCAAGAGTGGGCAATTAAGTTTTATAATATGATAAGTAAATTTGAGGTTATGCTTGCAACACCAACTCTCTCAAACGCGAGAACACCAAGACATCAACTCTCATCTTGTTACATCGGTTCAGCACCTGATAATATAGAAGGAATTTTTGATACTTACCAAGAGATGGCTATGCTTTCTAAGTTTGGTGGTGGTATCGGTTGGGATTGGACTCAGGTTCGTTCAATGGGTTCATTTATTGATGGACATAAAAACGCGGCAGGCGGAACAGTTCCATTTTTAAAAATCACAAATGACATCGCAATTGCAGTTGATCAACTCGGAACTAGAAAAGGAGCTATCGCTGTTTATCTTGAACCTTGGCATATAGACATCAACGACTTTTTAGACCTAAAGAAAAACTCTGGTGAAGAGCGTCGTCGTGCCCATGATCTTTTTCCATCACTTTGGCTAAACGATATGTTTATGCGAAGAGTTCAAGAAGATGCTATCTGGACTCTTTTTGATCCGTATGATGTAAGAGAACTTACAAACATTCATGGTGAAGAGTTTAACAAACGTTATCTTGAACTTGAACAAGATGAGTCAATTTTAAAAGAGAAAATCAAAGCAAAAGATTTATGGAAAAAGATTCTCACTTCTTACTTTGAGACAGGTTCACCTTTTCTTTGTTTTAAAGATAATGCTAACCGTGCTAACCCGAATGATCACTACGGTATCATCAGAAGTTCAAACCTCTGTACGGAAATCTTTCAAAACACAGAACCAAATCACTACAAAATAAAGTTTGTTTTTGAAAATGGTGATACTGTTTCTTATGAAGAAGATGAACTTGTTACAGTAGACAGCGGTATTGAAAAACCAGCTAAAAAGGTAACGGCACTAGACTCACTCGGTGGACTTCCTATCTTTGTAGTAGAGAAAGAAAAAGTAAATGGTTCAACTGCTGTATGTAACCTTGCTTCTATCAACCTCTCACGTATAAATACAAAAGCAGAGATAGAGAGAATCGTTCCAACTGCTGTTAGATGTTTGGATAACGTTATAGACCTAAACTTCTACCCAGTTGAAAAAGTAAAACGCACTAACATGAAATCTCGTTCTATCGGTTTAGGTGTTATGGGTGAAGCACAGATGTTAGCAGAACTAGCTATCCCTTGGGGAACACAAGAACACTTCGATAAGATAGATGAAGTTATGGAAAGTGTTTGTTATAACACTATTAATGCCTCATCTGATTTAGCTGCAGAAAAAGGTGCTTATCCTCAGTTTGAAGGTTCTAAATGGAGCCGTGGTATTTTCCCTCAAGACCATGCAAACGCAGAGGTTATAAACCTTGTTGACCGTGGTGGACTTTTTGCTTCAACATATGAGTGGGATGACCTACGTTCAAAAGTAAAAAAGCAAGGTATGAGAAACGGTTACTTAATGGCTGTTGCTCCTACAAGTTCTATCTCAATCCTTACGGGAACTACGCAAGCAATCGAGCCTGTATTTAAACGCAAGTGGTTTGAAGAGAACTTATCTGGTCTTATTCCAGTTGTTGTTCCTAAACTCTCTCCAGAGACTTGGAGCTATTATACACCTGCTTATGACTTGAACCAGACACTACTAATTAAAGCTGCGGCAATTCGTCAAAAGTGGATAGACCAAGGGCAATCGCTTAACATATTTATAACACTTGATAAAGCAAGTGGTAAGTACTTAAACGAGATTTATATGCTCGCTTGGAAACTAGGTTTAAAATCTACATACTATCTACGTTCACAATCTCCTGAAGTTGCTGGCGATGTTGAAGATAGAAGTATGGAGTGTGTTGGTTGTCAATAGGCACTTTGGCATGAAACCTCTTACATTAAATGAACTTCCTGCATTTATTGAACGTTTCTCATCATTTAAAGATGCTGAGTTTCGTTCTTTAAACATAATCTCTCCCCTACAAATTCAGACAACCTTCGCAGTGCAAGATAGTGCAAGAGCATTTGATTGGATAACTATAACACTAGAGTTTAATGGTGTTAGCGATGCAAGACTTTTAGAGAGCTCTCGTCTTTATCTTGTAGATATGAGTGAGGGAGCAAATATTCTTAAAGAAGATACTTTATTTGCTTTTGGTATAGGAGAGTGCTATAATATATCAACTATAAAGAGCTCTTCATGTTACATAATAGCTAACACTCTTAAATATGAAGAGGGCTTATTTTAAAGGACTATCATGAGTTATAATGTTCGCGGTGAATTGTTAGGATTTCCTGACACACAAAAAGTAACTATCTTGGAGATAGACTCTCTATTTTCAACACTAAAAGATACAACAGATGATAATATAACTTTTACAGTTGTAAACCCATATGCACTTAGAGAATACTCTTTTGATATTCCAGTCGACATTAAGATACTTTTAGACATAACTGATAAGTCAAGTCTAAGTGTTTACAATATTTTAATTATTCAAAAACCTCTTGAAGATTCATATATAAACTTTCTAGCACCTATTATTATCAATAATGACAACAACAAACTTGCACAAATTATTCTTGAACCAAGAAAACATCCTGACTTTGGAATGACTGAAACTATAAAGTCTTTTAAAAACTAAAATGAGAGTAGTCTGCCCGCACTGTTTAATGATAAATAATGTACCTAAAAAAGAGTCTTATAAAAAAGCTAACTGTGGAAAATGCAAAAAATCCCTTTTAGAAACACAGCCTATAGTACTAACAGAAACTAATTTTGATGAAGTAGTAGTCAACAGTGAACCGGTTGTCATAGTTGACTTCTGGGCACCTTGGTGTGGTCCATGTAAGATGTTTGGACCTACATTTCTTAAGACTGCTACAGATTTCCCTCTTAAGGCTCTTTTTTGTAAGGTAAATACTGAAGATGAGAAAAATCTAGGTGCTAGAATGAATATTCGAAGTATACCTACTCTTGTTATATTTCAAAATGGTAAAGAAGTAAAACGTGTTAGTGGTGCACTGGATGAGACAAGTCTCAAACAGTTAGTAGGACAGTTTATTTAATATAAGAACAGCAGTAGTCTGTTGCTGTTGTAACCTTTACATCAAACGATGAGTTGGCAGGTACATTAAAAGTCTCTGGAGTATTCAGAGTTTTCCACTCTTGTCCTGGAAGTTTAACATCAATCTCACCACTCATGATCTCCATAATCTCAGCTTCATTAGTTGCAAAAGTATACTCACCCGGAAGCATAATTCCTAAAGACTTAATAGTTCCATCACTAAACTCTAGAGTACGAGATGTTACATTACCGTCGAAGTAGATATTTGCAGCTTTTACTGCTGTTACATTTTCAAATTTTGACATATTTTTTTCCTCTTTTTATTTATGAAATAATACCCTAAAATAGTATATATACCAGCCTGCACAGATAAAATCAATAACTCATCTCTTAACATGTCCATATCAGCACCCATCTGGTTCAACTTCAAAAATCCCATAATAGCTGGTGTTGATGGTGAAATGTAAGAGAGATAGTGTATAAAACTCGGTATCGCTTCAAGTGGCCAAATAAAACCTATGCTAAAAACTAAAGGAAGAGATGAGAAAAGCACAAGAGGTGTTGCTATCTCACGAGAGCCTAACAAAGAGCCTAAAAAAGTACCAAACGCCATAACAGCTAACACAAACACAAGACCAAAAGTGAGTAACTCACTTATCTGTGCTAAATGTGTAATCCCAAATAGTTCATAAGAAAAACCAAAATAAAAGAGCATATGCACAAAAAATATAAATCCAAAGATAAGATAACGCGATAAAATCACATCTCGAGTTTTAGCATCATTATAGTGTAGATAGTTCTTATTTTTTAGTCTTTCATTTACTCCACCACCAAGTATTCCCAAGCCTATAAGTAGAGTCTGTTGGAGAATGAGTATAAAAACTGCTGGAACTACATACTGTGTGTAACTATTGTCCTTGTTAAAGAGGTTAATAGTCTTGAGTGTATAAGCCGAGAAAGAGGCTTTTGCTTTTGTCAGAGGTACTTGTGACTTTAAAAGGTTCGCTACTTTTATCTTAGCAGAGTATGTGAGCACTGACTTCATAGCACCCTCTAAAACAGCACCATAGATAAGAAAATAAGAGCTATCAACTCCTATGGCTATAGTAGGGCTTGTAAGGAGTGCTAAGTCGCGTTTAAAGTGAGCAGGTACAACAACTATAGCTTTCACTTGTGTATGTTCTAGTGCCTCTAATGCATCTCTTTTACTAACATCGACTCGAAGAACATCTACCTGTGGCGTCGCGTTTAATTCATAAATAATTTGGCGAGAGACATCACTCCTATCTAAGTCAACCACACTAACAGTTAAACTGCTCACACTCTGTTTAGCATACGGTTGTGGGTATAAAAAAGAGTACAAAAGTACACCACCGATGATAGTTAAAACTATAGCAACATCTGAAAAGATAAGTTTTGCCTCAGCACTAAATACATCAAAAAACTTCATGAAATCAGCCTTTTTTTAAAACGAAAATAGACAGGAATAAAAACAAGACTAAATGCTCCAAGATACAGTAGTTGCTCTATCTCCATAAAAACATCTCTACCGTAGTTTGACTGCGATATCTGAATCTCTATATAGTGTGCTATGGGGAGTAAATCCCTCCAAAATAGAGCAAAAGAATTCATACTACTGATGGGAAAAGTTACACCCAAAAAAGCAAATGCAGGAGCCGTAAAAACTGCACCAAGACTCAAAGTTCTTGCATAATCAAAACCACTTACAAAAAAGAGTAGGGTAATAGCTTGATACGCTATAACAGTCAGTAAAACTGCTAACAACATTATGGAGAAAGAGCCTTGAAATACCCAAGCTTGTGTGCCGTAAATATAAAAGAGCATAAACATACCAAGAAGGGTGTAAGCGATAGTATAAGGTAAAAGTTTTCCAAGTATACTCATAAACAGATATTCTTTATCAAAAAAGTCCTTCTCTTTTTTTGCTTTAAAAAGTGTTCCAAAACTCACTATTGTAGTCACCACTATAAATATCTGCCAAACAGCAGGAAGTAATGCTGAGATTAGAAATAAAAAGTAGTTTTTGTAGGTATTATAAAAAGGTGTTAGCTGTAAAGAAATCGGTGCTATCTTTTTAAGACTTAATTGAGTGTTTTGAGTTTGCACAAGACTTTTGACATACTCGATTTGAGCAGAAGAGGTAGCGACAATTTCAAACACAGAGGCTTTTATCATCTTACCAATAAGAACAAACTGTGTGTTTAACATCAGTGTAACTTGGGGTTGTAAACCTAAAAGTGTATCTTTTTGAAAACCTTTTGGAATCTCTATAAGAGCATAAGCATCTGTTGATTTCACTAAGTTTATTGCCTCTTTTGTGTTTAGAACTTTATACTTAATATTAAGGCTTGGTGAAGCAGATATATTAAAAAGAAGTCGTGAAGAAAAATCACTCTTATCATTATCTACTACAACTATAGGAAGTTTTGTTGCCACTCCGCTATAAAATATACTCACCAAAAGAGCAAAACTCAAAATAGGGAAAAGTGTAATGAGGAAGAGTTTATACCAAGAGTTTTTTATCTCTCTTAACTCTTGAATTAATGCACTATTTAAGACTTTTAGCATAAACTTATAACTCTAACAAAACACTCATTCCAACTCTTAAATCTTGGATGGCTTTAAGAGGACGAAGTTCAACTTCAAAACTTTTCATATCATAACCCTTACCACTTTCAGTAGCACGCCAAGTAGCAAACGATCCCATAACAGAAATGTTAGTTACTTGAAGTTCATACACATCATTTCCAAGTGCGGGAATTTTTGCCTTAAAGACTTTACCTTTTACAAACTCTTTTAAGTAGTCTTCTCGTACTGCAAACTTCGCCCACGAGTCTTGTATGTCTATGATGCTTACAACAGGAAAACCAGTAGGCGCTAACTCACCTGAATGAATAAGCACCTGACTCACTTCACCTCTATGAAAAGAGTGTGCAAGTGTCTCATCTATGTAAGCATTTACTTCATCAACCTTTGCAGCATAAACTCTCTCTTGTGCATCTGCTGCATCTTTAACCTCGTATCGAGCTCCCTCTTTAGCCATAACAGCCATTTGTTTTGCTGCATTTGAAGTGTATTTAGCTGCTTTGTACTTTGTAAAAACTTCATCACGTTTTTGCTCTGAGACTACACCCTCATCGTAAAGTGTTTGTATGCGTTTGTAAGTTGTAAACATTAAAGACTCAGCAGCTTTTGCTTTTTGCCATTGATCACTTGCTGCTTGGATTTGCTGTTTTCTCGCTCCATTGTTCGCCTGTTTTTTTTGTGCTCCTGCTGCATCTAAAGCTGCTTTTGCTTGTGCCAGTTTTGCTTGGACTTCTGGAGAACTTATACTAAAGATGGTATCACCCGCTTCAACATAATCACCTTTTTTGACAAAAACTTCACTAATGCGTCCCGGAAGTTTAGAAGAGATACTATAGCTTTGAGCATCTATCTCACCCTGAAGAACTATCTGTTTTGGCTCATAAGCCATGTAAAATGTAAACGCCACCCAAACAACTAACGCTAACACAAACGCCATTACTATATATATTAATTTATCTTTCATCTTAAGTCCTTAGTCAGGAAGAACCCCAACTTCAGCGATAAGCAAAGTGTTCTAGTTCTAGGCATAGTTTCGTAGGACTAGCTTTGCTAATTCAAGAAACTATAACGACGAAATAGGACACTTTACTTATCGCCCGCAGGGAACTTCCAAAAGAGGGCTACTACTTCGTTAAAAATCCTTTAAGCTACTTGTAGCTCATACGGAATTTCGCCTAGTAGTAGCCCTCTTTTTGAGGTTCTGAAATTGGGGTTCTTCCTGACTAAGGACTTATCTCCTCACTTCTTTTGGCAATTTCAAAAAACATCTCTCTGTCTCCACTTAAAACACAGAGTTGTGAGACTTTTTGTACAAAATTATATGCCGCATTTAACCTCTTTGTTTTTGCAGCTATTAAAAACATCTGTGCATCTACAAGTTCCACAGAAGTTGAAAGTCCCTCTTTAAATGCGATGTTTCTCAGTCGATAATTTTCACGAGAGAGTTCAACTGAAGAGTTCAAGGCATTAAACTCTTCATAATCACTAAGCATCTCTTTATATGTTTTTTCAACCATGAGTTTTAAATCTTCTACAGCTTGTGCCTTTAGATACTTTACTTTACTGCTGAGTAACTCTGCTGCTTGCACATCTTCACTTCTATCTTTTCTTTGAAGTAGGTTGATTTTTACCATTACACCTGCGAACCATGTAGGAAGTGTCTGCATAATCGGGCTATCATCTTTATAAAGGTTATAGTTACCGTATGCTGCTACTTCTGGGTACCAAGCAGCTTCTTTTAATGTCACAACCGATTTACTTTGTGACTCTTTTGCATCTAAAATGGCTAAACCCACATAGTTTTTTGCAGTTTTTCTTTTATAGTACTCTTCATCTTGCATAGTCTCATTTACAAAAAGTTTTGAGTTTGGTTTACTCTTTTGTTTTGTAACACTTGCAAGTGCCGATAGTGCTATCTCGTACTTATGTTTAGCCTTACTAGTCTCTATCCTTGCACTATCGAATTTTACCTCTGCGTTTAAAAGCTCTATCTTTGCTATTTGACCTTGATTTTTTAACTTTTTTGCATTTTCATAATGAAGACTCAGTGCTAACTCTGCTTTTTGGCGTGTTTTTAAAAGGGACTCTCCCACAACAACACCGTAGTAGTACTTTATGAGTTTTAAAAACTCGACATCTTTTTTCATCTCTTGTTTTGCTTTAGCTTCATGCACCTGAGCTGCATAAATATCTTGTGCTGCATCTATACGACCACCTGTATACAGAGGCCATAAAACATTTAAGTCCGCTAAAAATATATCTTGTTTTGATAGGTCAGCAGAAAAAGGAAGAGCTATTGGAAGGGCACTTAAATCAATCTCACCCTCTACTTTTATAGGTTCTGAGAGATGGGTGTATGAACCTGTGATACTAACAGAAGGAAGATACATCGAAGAAGCAGAACTACTTTTAAGCTCTGCTCGCTTTACATCACTCTGCTGGGCTTTAAGCCCATCATTTTTAAGTTCTACATTTTGCCATGCTTCATTAATACTCATGCTTGCATCTAATGAAATACAGAGAAGAACAGTCGCTAAAAGTCTTTGCACATATTGTCCTTATTTATTCTTTGTAATTATAACCTATCCTGCTGGAATAGCAAAAAGAGTGATAAATACTAAAATAAGTGCTAACACGGACATAAAAAACTTCTGCAGTAAAGTTTTGGAAATACTAATTGCTACAAGTGTTTGAAGTAAATAGTAAAATGCAAAAGCACGTGAGGCAAGAGCAAGTATCTCTAGTGTTCCTATACTCCAAGTAATGCCAACTGCACTAACACCAACTAAAAGATACGACATTTTAGAATTTACCTTTCCAAGAAAAACCTCTTTTATATTTCCTGTAGCCGCAAGTGTATCTGCTACTGCAGCTGAAAACTGAGAAAGTGCTGCTACAACTATAAGTGGAATAACAAGAACAGGAGCAACAATAGTAACTAACTCAATAAGTGAGTTATCAGAATACACACCATTTAAGAGATGAGTAACAGGCAACGCTAAAGAGATAAATATAAGATAGATAATAGTTGAGACTATCTGTGCATATCGCGAAGTCATAATACGCATCTCACTAGAATAACTCTCACCCAAGTAACGACTCGTCTCAAAACCCTGAACAACTATAAGCATACCCGCTAAAATAGCTACTATTTCATATGTTGAGTGCTCAGTAGCTGTGGGCATAGTAAAACTTTTAACTGTAGTAAAAATATTATAGTCATACAAACCAAACGCAGCTATGAGTAAAACCACTATAAATATCGTTATCTCTAAAGCATACTTCTCTAAAATCTCTAAAGGTTTTAAACCCTTGATAATTCCAATAGCCGTAATCATAACTATAATAGAACTCGTGAGTATCTTTTCATTAAACGCAGAGTCGATTCCCAAACCAGTTAAAACAAACGCAGACAAAATGTTAAGATACAAACTCACAGAGACAACATAAGCAAGAACTAAAGAGATATCTGAAAAGTGTTCAAAAAAAGCGGCTCGCTTGTTAGTTTTTTCTTTTAAAATTGGTTCTGCATATTTAATATTAAAACGTATAACACTTCCAACACTATAGGCTAAGAGTGTTATAAAAAACATGGCTAATGTTGCATAAGAACCCACAGTGGAAACTAAAATGGGAACCATAACCAAAAAACCACTTCCAAAAATAGAAGCTAAAGGTGTAGTCCTCGCATTTATAAACTCTTTTATATTTATCGCCATTTATTTCCTTAGTCTAACACGTTGGGAGTGTGTGATAGCTACTGCCATCGCATCAGAAATATCTAATGGTTTTATCTCTTGCTTGATTTTTAAAAGTCTTTTTACCATAAAGTTTACCTGCTCTTTAGAGGCTTTACCCTTCCCTACAACTGCTTTTTTTACTTGCAGCGCAGTGTATTCACTAAACTGTCCAAACTCTTGAAGAATTTTAAGCATAATAGCTCCACGAAACTGTGCAAGTTTTATAGTTGTAGCGGGATTATGTGCGTAAAATATATCTTCCATTGCCACTTCATCTATAGTAAACTCAGCAAAAATTCTCCCCATTCCCTCTACCATTTGAGGTATTTGAAACTGTAGGTCTTCTGCTTTCATCTTTATAAGCCCTGCTGCAACTAAAGAGATTTTAGAGTTTTCAAGTTTTATGAGTGCATAACCCATATTTCTAGTTCCGGGGTCTATTCCGAGTATAATCAACTACACCACACTACATGTAGGCGAGATAAATCTTCTCACAAACATATTTCCTAAAAATCCACCGGCCACAATAAAAATCAGATAAATCCAACCAGAGAGACTAAATTCAGCAATAGGAGTGTAGAGTGCTCCTACATTACAGCCATTTGAAAGTCGTGTTCCAAAACCCATGATAAAACCACCAAAAGCAAAAGTAACTACTCCTTTAGGTGTTATTTTAAGTCCTGCAATAAAACTTTTTTTAAAAACACCAGCCAAAGTGAGTGCTACAATAGCTCCAAAAATTATACCAATATTTTGCATACTTCCTGCATGGGTTAAGAGTGATTCACTAAAAAGAGATGCTTTTTTTGTACTAAATGCTGATAAACTCTCAGCTTCAATGCCAAACAACATCACAAATTTTCCAAACCAGATACCAAGAGCAGAACTAGCACCCCAACCCTTATGTGAGTAAGTAAGTAAAAAAGCAAAGACTGAAGATATAAACAAAATACTTACAGGCATATTCCAATTTTTTACAAATATTTTTTCTAAAAGACTATTTTTATGAGGATTTAGTTCAGATACATTTTCATTTGTATGAAATTTTTCTTCATATTTTTGTGCTAAGTAAAGAAGTGCTAATGAAAATACTATAGTGAGTAAAATTGCTCCTAAGTAACCATTAAAACCATCATATTTAAACAAGTCAGGTAAAAATACTCCCCCTTGAAACTGCTCTCCTGTAACCGAGCTTAGATAGGAGTCTGTAACAAAAAGAGACTCTTTTTGAGTAGAAAAGCCTAAAAAAACACCCATACTAAAAAATACAATTGTAACAAAAGCACGAGAAAAACCACTTGCTAAGTCTGTTAAAGAACCAGTAGCACAGCATGAACTCATAGCCATTCCAAATCCAAACATCAAACCTCCGAGAATAAGACCAAGATTGATAGGATATATACTCAATTTATATGTACTCTCTTCACCAGAGATAATAAACGCAGTAAATATAGCTGTTAGTATAAAAATATAAAGAATTGTTTGCGCTAGTTTGGAACTTTTAGTACGGTAAAGTCTGTTCACACTACCTGCAAAACCTATACTCCCTCTCACAAGAGCAAATCCAAAAGCAAGTCCAATTAAAAATCGAACTAAAATTGTAAAATCCAAATTATCTCCCTTGACATTTAAACTTTAAAAGTATACCATACATTTAACTATTTAGTTAAATGCCTAATTATGCATTTAGTTATTAAAGTTATAAAAACACAAGGATAAAAGATGAAAAAAATACTACTAGTACTACTCACGATGTTTACACTTGCCAATGCTGATGAAGAAACAGTTAGGGTTGTATATGATTTAACGACAGAAAATGTTGCTAAATTTGAAAAAAATATACTTAAAGGTATTGCTATAAGCAAGGCTCATTTCGAAGGAAATTTACAGGAATTTGAGTCAGCAGTCATCATTCATGGTGAAGCATTTAGATTTTTTCTAAAAGATGTAGAGAACTCATCTTTTAATAGTAATACAGAACTACTTGAAGCATATCCAGAGTTAAGCAAAAGAGTTGCAGGGATGGCTGATACTTATGAGGTAGAATTTTTAATGTGTGAAGCTTCAATGCCAAAATATGGACTTAAAAAAGAAGATATCGTAGATTTTGTAAAATTTGTTCCAACATCGACTATTGGTATAATACAAAAACAAAATGAAGGGTATGCTTATTTTCCAGTCAAGTACTAAACGGATAAATATAAACTATCTATAGGCTTAGTTAATTGTAAAATTTAAAAAGCGTGAATAACTTCTTATTCACGTAGCCTTTTAACCCTATTTTATGTTAACAGAGAGTACTATTCACCTATATATCTTAAAAATAGGGTTTAACGTGAATATTGGCCAAGAAATACTAGAATTACTTAAAGAAGAAGTCACTGAGAGCGAGTTTAACCGCTATATCAGACAACTTCAATATGACGTGAAAAAGTCTACACCAGAACTTGCTATTTTTTATGCTCCAAATGCTCTAGTACTTAACTGGATCAAAAATAAATACACAGATAAGATAGCCCATCTCTTTGAAGTAAAGTCTCACAACAAAGTAACTGTTCAAATTGCACTTAAAAACACAATAGACAAAAGAAAAAAAGTTAAAGCTGTTGAAGTTAAACATGGAAATTCACTTTTAAACCCCTCTCACTCTTTTTCAAACTTTATGGTTGGTGGATCTAACCAGTTTGCATATGCTGCTGTTAAAAGTGTAAGTGAAAATGCCGGAAGAGTTTATAATCCACTTTTTTTATATGGTGGCGTTGGACTTGGAAAAACTCACCTTATGCAGTCAGCTGGTAATGTATTTCAAAATGAAGGAAAAGTTGTTATTTATACGACTGTAGAGCAGTTTTTAAATGACTTTACTCGAAGTATACGTAATAATACAATGGAACGTTTTCGTGAGAAGTACCGTACCTGCGATGTTCTTCTCATAGATGATATTCAGTTTTTATCTAATAAAGAGGGTATTCAAGAAGAGCTCTTTCATACCTTTGAAGCACTAAAGGGTGATGGTAAACAGATTATATTTACCGCAGATAAACATCCTAAAAAGATTGCTGGACTTGAAGCGAGACTACAGAGTCGTTTTGAGTGGGGTTTAGTTGCAGATATACAGCCTCCTGAGCTTGAGACAAAAATCGCCATTATCGAAAAAAAGTGTGAGATAAATAAAGTTGTTTTATCTAAAGACATAGTAAACTATATCGCAACTGTTATAGACTCTAATGTTCGTGAGATAGAGGGAATTCTTTCTAAACTCCATGCTTACTCACAACTAATGCATGTTGATATTGATATTGAATTTACAAAAAATGTACTTAAAGATCAAATAGCCGAAAAACGCGAAAATTTAACGATGGATTCTATTACACAGGTTGTAGCTAAAGATTTAAATATAAAACCGAGTGAAATCAAATCTAAGGGCCGTAGTAAAAATATAGTATATGCAAGACGTATAGCTATCTTTATTTGCCGTGAACTTACACAAAATACTATGCCTCAACTTGCTCAATACTTTGGTATGAAAGACCATACTGCCATCTCTCATACTATTAAAAAAATTAATTCTCTTATAGTAGATGATGAAGATTTTAAAGTAAAAATAGATGAGTTAAGTAATAAACTTACAAATATCACATAAAAAAGATATAATTACTTAAGTGAATAGACGTGAGTAGACTCTTAACGACTCATCACGTCTAAACAAGTAGTGTTTTAGGGATTTAAATAGGTTTTTCACTTATTCACATGCCCCTACTACTACTTACTAAAATTATATAAATATATAGGGAATTTAGATGATCATAACTATTGGTAAATCAGTATTAGAAAATATACTCATTCATTCAGCACCTTTTCTTGAAAAAAAAGATACTTCACAGATAACTTCTCATGTTTACTTAAATGCTTCAAACAATACTCTTACTATTAAAGCTACTGACTACGAGATAGGTTTCTTAGTAACTACTGATAATGTAACTATTGAAAAAGAGGGAAGTATTACTGCTAATGGTAAAAAATTCTTAGATATCGTTCGTATACTTAAAGATGGAAACATAAACCTAGAAGTAAAAAATGATACACTTCATATTACTCAAGGTCATTCAAACTTTAAACTACCTACTTTCTCTTTTAATGACTTTCCAGAGTTTCCATCTTATGAAGGAAAAGCACGTATATCTATAGAGTCACATACTCTCATTGAGTCTCTTAAAAAGATTACCCCTGCTATAGATACTAATAATCCTAAATTTGAGCTAAATGGTGCTTTAATTGACATCAAAATGGATAGTATTAACTTCGCTTCAACTGACACACGTCGTTTAGCTGTAGTAAATATTGTAAATGCTAGTCAGAGTGAGCTCAGTATTATCATTCCTAAAAAAGCAATTATAGAAATTCAAAAACTTTTCTTTGACAATATTGAACTATATTATGATGATACAAACTTAATTATACACTCTGCTCAGTATACTTTTTTTACAAAACTTATTAATGGTAAGTTTCCTGAGTATTCTAGAATTATTCCAAAAGAGATAAAAACTTCTCTTTTACTTCCAAAAGCTGTAATGATTGATTCTATAAAACAAATCACAACTATTTCTTCTGATTTAAAGATTACATTTTTAGGTGAAGTTATTACATTTGAGAGTTTAAGTGATGATAACATTGAAGCAAAAACTGAGATAGGATTTAGTACAGGATTTAGTGAACCATTTTCATTAGCAATTAACTCACGTTATTTATTAGACTTTTTAGGAAGTATAAATAACTCTGAGTTTATGATAGGACTTAATGAGGGTAACTTACCTTTTATATTAAGTGATGATAACTTTAAAACAGTTGTTATGCCTATCGTTATCTAATTTTTTTATAAGTAGCTTGGGTTTACCAAGCTATATTCCTCAATAATCTTAATATTCATTCAAATAATAAAAGTATTACATTTATCTACTATTTATTATTTTAAAATTTTTACATATATCTTTTATTTTATTTAGCTATTATTAACAAAATATAATCGAAAAGATTTCCCCGTACCCTTGGGTCGGTAGGCAACAATTCAAGAAACCATACAGTACAATATGTAATGAGTGAACATATATTTAAAAGTCATAACAAAACACTATTGTTATATCATTTAGTATTTCCAGCAAAATACAGAAGAAAAGTATTCACAACAAGTATCGAAGATAGCTTGGTGAATATTTGTATAGAGATATCTCAAAGATATGAAATATGCTTTTTAGAGATTGGAAATGATGAAGATCATGTACATTTTTTAGTACAAGGCATTCCAAAGATGCCAGTATCAAGAATTGTACAGATAATAAAAAGTATTACAGCAAGAGAAGTGTTTGCAAAACACCCTGAAGTAAAAAAACAACTTTGGGGAGGAAATTTATGGACAAGTGAATTTTATGCTAATACTGTAGGTCAGTTCGCTAACGAAGAAATTATACGGAATTATGTGAAAGATCAAGGTAAGAAATATACCAAAATTCATACAGGTCAGTTAATGTTAGACTTGTAAGTTACAACTGGCGAGATACCCCGTATGCTTGCATCGGGGTTGTTCATTTAAAAAGGTAAATTATGCAAAAAAAACTTTTTACATCACTTCTACTAGTATCTTCACTTGTGGCAAGTAGTCTTACTCCAGGATTTAACATCAAAGTGCCCCAGCAGGTAATGACACCAGATAAAGTAGAAACTCGTTTAGGAACATTAAACTTTTACGATGGTGTATCAACAGATGCAACTATAAAAAAGATGTATGACAACCTCGACTTTATGCGTGGCGTTGAAGTCTTTTTAAACTTTATTCCAGCGACTTCGATTCAGGGTATGATGAATGGTTTAGCTTCGATGGGTGTAGAGGATTACAATGAGATTCTTATCACTGACAAACTTTTAGACTCTACTCCTCTTTTTCTAACGGGAAATACAGATACTGTGTATGCTGTTTCATTTTTTGACCTTAAAGAGAATGGTCCTATGGTTATAGAAATTCCAAAAGGTGCAGGACCGGGAACTATCAACGATGCATTTTTTCGTTTTGTTGTAGATACTGGTGCACCGGGACCTGATAGAAAAAAGGGTGGAACATACATCATCTTACCACCAAACTACAAGGGTGAGTTAAAACCTACACCAAACACTTTTGCTGATAACCACTCCACTACTGCAAAGATAAATGGCGAAACTAAAAAAGTATGGATAGCACAGTCGCGTTCATACACTAACTGGGTAATTCTTCGTGGATTTTTAGTAGATGGTAAACCAAATGCAGCAGATAAAATGTGGAGAGATGGGCTTAAAATCTATCCACTCGCTAAAGCAGCAAATCATAAAAAGATGAAATTTATCTCAGGTTCAAAACAAGATTTTAATACTATTCATGCAAATGACTATGAGTTTTATGTAGAGTTAAATGAGGTTATCCAACATGAGCCAATAGACTTAATAGAACCACAACTTCGTGGACTAGCCGCAGCTATTGGTATAGTAAAAGGACAGCCTTTTGCTCCTGATGCAAGAATGAAAAAGATTTTAACAGAGTCCGTAGCAGTAGCAAACGCGACAGCTCGCTCTATCATGTTTAAACCTCGTGACAAACAAGCCTATATCTACCCAAATCGTTTTTGGATTACTCCTTTTGTGGGTGGGGATTATCGATGGTTAGATGGTACAGGTCAAGCAGGTCGTAACCTCGATGCACGTACACTTTTCTTTTACCAAGCAACTGTAAACACTCCAGCGATGGCGTTGCAGATTCCCGGTGTTGGTTCTAACTATGGCGCGATTTACAGAGAAAAAAGTGGAGATATTTTATATGGTTCTAAAACTTATAAGATTCATCTACCAAAGAACATTCCAGCAAAAGATTTCTGGTCTCTTACAGCATATGATCCTCAAACACGTTCAGAGCTTCAGACTGACAATCTCTACCCAAGTATAAATAACAAAATCGCCAAACTTGACTACAACAAAGATGGTTCAGTAGATGTGTACTTTGGGCCAACTGCTCCAAAAGGACATGAAAACAACTGGATTCAGACTGAGCCAAACAAAGCATGGTTTTTAATCCTGCGTTTATACGGTCCACTCACTCCATGGTTTGATAAAACATGGCAGCCGGGTGATTTAGAACTACTGAAATAATAAATAATGAAGGAAAAATATGAAACTTTTACATCAGTCTATAACACTTTCACTACTAACAGCACTAACACTCAGTCTGAGTGGATGTGGTGAAGAATCAACTTCAACTAAAGAGCCAAAGTACAAAGCAAATGTTCCAAGTGGTGTGATTACACCTGATAGAGTTCAAACGGATCTTTTAGGTGAGTTGCGTTTTAGAGATGGTATGCCAAGTAAAGAGACTGTGCAAAAATCCTATGACTTCTTAGATACAGCACGCGCTAGTGAGACTTTTTTAAACACTCTTCCTGCTGTTTCTATCTATGCAATGTTTGAGGGTATGAAAGAGGGTGGTGCACAGCCCGGTGACCTAATCTTGATGGATAACTTGATGGATGCACACACACTTTTTCTCACAGCACAAACTACAACTCCTTACGGTTTTGCTGAGATAAATGTAAAAGACGAACCTATGATTGTAGATATGCCACCACTTATCTTAGGTGCTATTGATAATGCTTCATTTTTACATGTAACAGACATCGGTATTACTGGACCTGATGCTGGAAAAGGTGGGAAGTACCTCATAGTTGGACCTGACTATAAGGGTGAGATTCCTGAGGGTTATAATGTTGCAAGAACTAAGACTTATAGAAACTGGATATTTATGCGTGCTTATGTGAAAGATGGCGACATTAAAGGTTCTATAAAAGGACTTCAAAACACTTTTAATATCTATCCACTTTCTCAAGCTGCAAATCCTCCAAAACAAGTAGTAGTAAGTGCCTCTGGTAAAAAGTTCAATACTATTCACTCAAATGATATCACTTACTTTACAGAGTTAGACAATATTGTGCAGTATGAACCAGAAGATATATTTAATCCTGAGACTACGGGTTTACTAGCGGCAATTGGTATCAAAAAGGGAGAAAAATTTGCTCCTGATGCTCGAATGAAAAAACTTTTAACAGATGGTGTTGCCATCGGAAACGCGACTGCACGTTCTATCACTTTTAGACCAAGAAATGAAAAAGCTTTTTACTATCCAGGTAAACGCCAGTGGTACACACCATTTTCAGGTGAAAGTAGTGAGTTTAGAGATGGTGCAGCTCTTGTTTTAGATGATAGAACGATGTTTCACTACTATGCAACAGGAATCACACCAGCCATGGCAAAACCAATGGTAGCAAAAGGTTCAGCCTATGCGATAGGGGCACACGATGAAAATGGAGAGTATCTTGATGGTGCGAAAACTTATGCAGTTACACTTCCAAAAGATGTTCCAGCAGCAGCATTTTGGTCGTTTATGGTTTATGACAACCAAACACGTTCAATCTTAGAGACTGACCAGAAAAAAGGTGGAGTAGATAGTACATCTCCAACACTCAAGTCAAACGCAGATGGTTCAACTACTGTTTATTTTTCTCCTACAGCACCAGAAGGCAAAGAAGGAAACTGGATTCAGACAATGCCGGGTAAGGGATATAATGTTCTACTTAGAATTTACGGACCACTTGAAGCTTGGTTTGACAGGTCGTGGATGCCGGGTGATTTTGTAGAAGTGAAGAATGATTAAGATGCAAAATAAATTGTTTATTACAGTACTTAGTTTACTTGCTACTGCTTCATTGTTATCGGCTGATAATAACTCAACAAAAGAGATTCAAGATATGAGCGACCCTCTTGCAGTCTTTACACAAGCGGGTATTGGTTTTACTGATAAGGGTATAAACATCAAAATTGGTAAGGCTTATGACTCAGGTAAACCTGCTACGATGGCTATGAATATCATTGAAGTTCAGGGTGTACTTGGAGATACTTTGGGCTTTAGAGATAATCAAGTAAATACTGTAGACTCCCTGCGTTTTAGAAATTTTGTTATCAATACTAAAAACGGTTTTGGTGGTCAGGTTGATATTGCTTGGGACTTTAATACAAAAAGTGGTTCAGCTTCTTATGCCGTTATCCAAGCACTGCCTGCATTTAGTATCATACAGCTTTATCCTTTAGCAGGTGTTGGTTTAAGTGTCGCAAATAATGTAAATAATCACCCTTTATGGGCAGAGACAGCTAGTCCTAGTGGTTTGAGTGTTCCTGGTGCTTATGCTACTGTAGGTATGTACTCAAAAATCACAATCACAAAAAAAATATGGCTTAACTACAATCCCATCTATCTTTATGCTCTTACGGGTTCTGATGCTTATGTAAAAAATGCTTACGGAGAAGACCAGCAAGGATTGTTTACCCATGAAGTCTCTTTAAGTTATCAAATTGCACCCCGTTTTAATGTCCGTTATTTCGGAAACTGGAATGAGACAACTGATTTTGTAGATGGTGGTCAACGTATAGAGTTTAATTATCAGCTTTAATAGTTAATTAAAGCTTATATTTTAGAGATAAATATTATTTTTAGTAAAACTTCGATAGAATATCTTCAATTATGCAAACGGAGTTATAAATGGAAAATTACGGTGCTAGTAATATTAAAGTCCTCAAGGGACTAGAAGCTGTTCGAAAACGTCCTGGTATGTACATTGGTGATACTGGTCATCGTGGTCTGCATCATCTTGTTTACGAAGTTATTGACAACTCTATCGATGAGGCAATGGCTGGTCACTGTGATACTATAAATATTACGCTTACTAAAAAGGGAACTTGTAAAGTTTCTGATAATGGTCGTGGTATTCCTACTGATATACACCCAGGTGAAGGTATATCTGCGGCAACTGTTGTTTTAACAGTTCTTCATGCTGGTGGTAAGTTTGACAAAGATACTTATAAAGTATCTGGTGGACTTCACGGTGTTGGTGTTTCAGTTGTAAATGCACTTTCATGTGACTTACATATGACTATTTACCGTGAAGGTCAAATTTTTGAGCAGAACTTTAAAGAGGGTATTCCTCAAGAAGCACTTGCTGTAACTGGAACAAGCCGTAAAACAGGAACAACTATTGAGTTTGCAGCTGATCCTACTATATTTACTGATACTATTACTTTTGAGTATGAGTATCTCTCAAAGCGTTTTAAAGAACTTGCATACCTAAATCCATTTATAACTATCAAGTTTAACGACGAACGTGATGGAAAGAAAGAAGAGTATCACTTTGAGGGTGGTATCGCTCAGTATGTTTCTGATATGAATAAAAAAAGTGTAGTAGCAGATGTTTATAGTTTCACTCAAAAAGTAGAAGACATCGAGTTTGATGTTGCACTTATGTATAACGAAAGTTATGAAGAAAAACTAGCATCTTTTGTTAACAACATTAGAACACCAAATGGTGGTACTCACGAAGCTGGTTTCCGTGCAGCTTTAACTCGTGTTATCTCTAACTATAATGCTAAAAATGGTGCAGCTAAAGAAAAAGATGTAAAAATATCTGGTGATGATGTACGTGAAGGTCTTATCGCTATCGTTTCTGCTCGTGTTCCTGAGCCTCAGTTTGAGGGTCAAACAAAAGGAAAACTAGGTAACACTTATGTTCGTCCTTTAGTTCAAAAAGCAACAGGTGAAGCACTTTCTAAATACTTTGAAGAAAATCCTATTCAAGCAAAAGCGATTGTAAGTAAAGCACTTGCAGCAGCGCGTGGTCGTGAAGCGGCTAAAAAAGCTAGAGATTTAACTCGTCGTAAAGATAGTATGTCAGTAGGAACACTTCCTGGTAAACTAGCAGATTGTCAGTCTAAAGATGCAAGTATCTGTGAACTCTACCTTGTGGAAGGGGACTCGGCGGGTGGTTCAGCTAAGATGGGTCGTGACCGTGTTTTTCAAGCGATTTTACCACTTAAAGGTAAGATTTTAAATGTTGAAAAAGCACGTTTAGAAAAAATCCTAAAGTCAGATGAAATCACAAATATGATTACAGCTATGGGTTGTGGAATCGGTGAAGAGTTTAATGAAGAGAAACTTCGTTATCACAAACTTATCATCATGACCGATGCGGATGTTGATGGTAGCCATATCCAGACACTTCTTTTAACTTTTTTCTTTAGACATTTCAGATCTGTTGTAGAAAATGGTTATTTATATCTTGCACAGCCACCACTCTATCGTTATAAAAAAGGTAAAAAAGAGATTTACTTTAAAGACGACAGAGAGATGAACGACTTCTTAATCGACAACGGTATAGAGTCTTTAGAAAACCAGACGTTAGGACATAATGACCTTTTATCTTACTTTAAAATGGTTGACCATTATGCTGGAAGTTTAAATGCACTTGAACGTCGTTATGCACTTGTAAGTCTTATCCGTCACTTTATAGAGAACCCTGATTTGATTTCTTTGGGTGCAAAAGATTTATATGCAAAAATCGAAGTCTTTTTAGAAAGTATTGATAATAATATTCTTACAAAAACTATTAACGAAGAGACAAATGAGATTCACCTTTTTGTGCAAACACAGGGTGGAATGGAAGAGTTACTTATAAATGATGACCTTTTCACAGCACCTCACTTTACTGAAGCTGACTTTGTTTACAAGAAGATTCAAGAGTGGGACTTAGACTTTAATGATGATATTTTAAAAGTTTTAGAATCTCTTAAAGACTATGCAAAAAAAGGTTCTTATATCCAGCGTTACAAAGGTCTTGGTGAAATGAATCCTGACCAACTTTGGGAAACGACTATGACTCCTGAAAACCGTGTATTGCTTCAAGTGACTATTGATGATGCTGAAGTTGCATCTGACGCATTTACACTCTTTATGGGTGATGAAGTTGAACCACGTCGTAACTACATAGAAACACATGCAAAAGACGTAAAACACCTCGACGTATAGAGCGCGTTTTTATGTTACTTCCACAAACTAAAGAGAGAGAGTACCGTTTTAGGTTAGCACTTAGAATGGGACTGCCTATCTTTGGTCTTATTTTAGCCCTTCTTTTTCACACTCTTTTAGACAACTATGAAACACTACAAAGCTCTTTTTACATTGAAGCTGTTCTTCTTTTAGTTTTTAGTATTTACTTTATTTTATATCTTATTTATAATGGTTTTGATGTGAAGATAATTGATGATGTGAGTAAAACCTTTACCCGCGAATATCTTTTTAGCTACATAAAAGAAAAACTCAAAAAAGAGAAAGAGTACACACTAATTCTTATCAGTATTGATAACTTGGATGATATAAATTCCCTTTATGGAATTAAGAATGGTGATAAAGTACTCCAAGAAGTTGCCCACTGGGTAGCTGACTATTTAAAAGCACAAAAGATAGAAAATTTTCCACTTGGACATATAAAGGGTGGAGATTTTATTATAGGTTTTGAAGGCTTGAAAAATGAGTACTCAACTGTTTTAGAGTTGATGTGTTTAAAATCTAATGAGTTTAAAGTAGATGACATAGAAGTAAAACTCTCAGGTGCTATAAGTGATACAAACTATTCACATGAACTAGACTATATGGTTGAAAATCTTTTTGAGCTTCAAGAACGCAGAAAAGAGTTAAAAAAAGAGATACAGCCAAATACAATGAATCCTAATGAGTTAGAATTTTTTGTCATAGATGCGATAAATAAACGCTCTTTAAGTATTATGACTCAAGATGTGTTCGAGCAAGACAGTGTCGCTTTTAAAGAGTGTTTCGTTAAATTAATATCTGCTGATGGGAATTTACTTTATCCTAAAAATTATACAAAAGTTATCAATAAGCTAGGGCTTGCAATTGAGTATGACCTGATGGTTCTTGAGGAGATAATTTTACAGGTGTCAAATGAGCCAGAAGTTGTGTATGCTTTAGGAATTTCACCTACATCTCTGAGAAACAATAAGTTCTTATCAACTACAAAAGAGTTGTTAAAAAACTCAAATAAAAAAATCATGTTTATCCTCTGCGAACATGAGTACTACAGCCATACTAAAAAATATAACTCAATTATCAAAACACTTAAAGATATTGGGGTTATGATAGCTATAGATAAGTTAGGTTCTTACCATGCAAGCTTTTTGTACTTAAAGGATTTGGATATAGATGCTGTTAGATTTGATGCACAGTACTCTTCCTATGAGAAAATGCAGAATAATAGTGCTATAATTAATGGCTTTAGACTAATGGCCGAGGAGAAGAAGATAAAGTGTTGGATAAAAAATATAGAGACACAAGAGGCACAACACTTAGCAAAAGAGTTTAATATAGAGTATTTACAAGGAAAGTATTTAAGTGAATTAATACCAGTTTATGAGAGTTAACAAGGGGTAGAAATGTTCGGTAATTTACTAAAAAAACAAGAGACAGTCCATGGAAAAATGAATGCATCACTTCAAGAACTAGTGCTTAAAATAGATAAAATGAACCTAACAGAGATGCGCTCCTTTATAAACAACAAAATTAAAGACTTAGAAGTCTCTACAGATGGGTTAAACCTTGTACTAGAGCGACTTACTAAAGTTGACACTGCAAGTAAAAAAAGTTATATCAATAGTGATGATATGGACTCTAAGAAGAAAAAAGCATTTGATTTAGTACTTACAATCTTGAAAAATAAAAAGATAAACATTCAAAGTATGGAATTAATGCAAAACTTTTTAAAAGTTTATGAAGAAATAATTACTAACTATGATAAAGAGCATAAAGATATATATGCCTCAAGGTTTAATGATGCCATAAGTAACGGTGTCGCTATGATAGAGGTTATGTCTAATATGACTAACAAACTCCATGTTCTCTCAGAGTAAGCACTATAAGACATAATTTTTTAGCCATATTTTCGCTTCCTCTACTGTCTTAAATTCCTCTTTCATCTGTGCCTCATACCCTGCCAAAAGAATACGGCTAAACTCTTTGGATGGTGATAAGCCAAGAGTAATGAGATCTTTTCCTTGAAGTAAAGAAGGTAGTTGATTATGAAGTATATTTAATGATTGGGCTTTTTTTCTTAACTTATCTATAGTGTTTTTTT
>NZ_JAEMVC010000011.1 GCF_029215985.1 Sulfurimonas sp. SAG-AH-194-C21 | reverse complement strand
TATAAATTATATTATAATAGTATTTATATAAATAATTTAAGGTTCACTCCATATGCAAAACAGTCTCTTCTTCTTAGTAAAACAGTTTTTTCTCTTTTTTCTTTTTATAGAAGTCTTTAGAACGATTTTTGTCATTTACTACTGGGATAAACTTCAAGTTGTAACGAGCCCTATTAAAGAGACTCTTTTAGCTTATGTAAACGCCATTAGTTTAGACATAGCAACAGCATCTATACTTATAGTTATTCCATGGTTACTACTAAATTTAAACACACTATTTAAGTCAAAAATTATCAAAATACTACTTATTACCTATACTTTTGGAGTTGTTGTTTTTTCTACTTTTATTTATATCGCTGAACTTGGTATATATAATGAATGGGAAGAAAAACCTACTTTTAAAATCTTTAACTACTTAAAACACCCTGACGAGGCTATAGCTTCAAATCCTCTTATTCTTACATTGATTTTAACACTTATAATGCTTGTTGTTTTAGTTGTTTTTTACAGACTTATAAAAAAACTTTTTTCCTCGTATGATGTAAAAGCAAAAAGAGATTATAAAATAGTGTTGTTTTCATTATTTATACTTCCTCTTTTTATCTTTTTAGGAGCACGGGGTGGTTGGGCTGAGATACCGATTTCGCAAAGTACAGTTTACTTCTCAAAACATAAGATTTATAATGATGTAGCCATTAGTACAGTTTATAATTTTATACATAGTATTACAGAAAATCAAGCGATAATAAATGGAGAAAACCCATACAAAATAATAATAGATGATGAAAAAAGAGAGGCTGTTTTACAAGAGCTTATGGCAACACCTGAGGGCTGTAAACGAGAGTCAATCCTAACAACTAATAGACCAAATGTCGTTTTAGTCATTTGGGAGAGCCTTTCAGGTGATTTTATAAAAAATGAGAAGTACCAAAAAGTTATACCAAATATAATGAAGATGTCTGAGGAGGGTATACTTTTTACTCATGCCTATTCGAGTGCAACTCTTTCACATGAAGGTCTACCATCGATTTTTTCAGGTTGGCCAGCACTCGCGGGTACTTACATTACAAACCTTCCATCGAAGTTTTATAAACTACCATTTTTAACACAAAAGTTAAAAGAAAATGATTATACAACAGGTTTTTTCTTTGGTGGACAACTTCGTTATGGTAACCTAACTTCCTATATGTACGGAAATGGTTTTGATACCATAGAAGAACATAGTGATATGAATATGGACTCTGAAAAAGAGGGTGTGTTGGGTTATCATGATGAGTATATGCTTGCATATTTACTAGAGAAATCATCTTTGTCTAAAGAGCCATTTTTTAACTCTTTGTTTACACTAAGTTCGCATTCACCTTATGACCAGCCTATGGAAGATGTAATAGAATG
This sequence comes from Sulfurimonas sp. SAG-AH-194-C21, assembly GCF_029215985.1. Taxonomy (GTDB): domain Bacteria; phylum Campylobacterota; class Campylobacteria; order Campylobacterales; family Sulfurimonadaceae; genus Sulfurimonas. The sequence continues at coordinate 53,779 of NZ_JAEMVC010000011.1, read as the reverse complement.
GGGTGATGGGGATAAGGGCTACTTGAACTCAGTATATTATACAGATAAGTCAATTGGCGAGTTTATAAAAAATGCAAAAAAGAAAGCTTGGTATCAAAACACTCTTTTTATTTTTGTAGCAGATCATTCTCACCACACACCACTAGCATGGAGTAGGGCAGATAAAAGGTGGCATCATATTCCTATGCTTTTTTACGGTGATGTTATTAAAAAAGAGTACCGTGGAAAAAATATAGATAAAATAGTCTCTCAAAGAGATATATCCGCAACACTACTTTCTCAGTTAAATATATCCCATAAAGAGTTTCTTTGGAGTAGAGATGTCTTTTGTAAAGAGTACAAAGAAAATGCCTATATTATGAACAAAAATGGTTTTGGACTCATCACAAAAGAGGGTAGTCTAACATATGATATAAAAGAAGATAGAGTCATCTATAAAGATGCGAATATAAGTACTTTACAAACTAAAGGTACTGTTTATATGCAAAAATTACTCCAAACATATTTAGATTACTAGATACTAATATTTTTTGTGGTATTATAGGGCAATTAATTAAAATTACGTAAGGCTTTTAAATGGATTTAGGTACGGTCATTGGTATAGTGTTAATTATGGTTCTCCTCTTGGGAGCTATGACTATGGGTGTTGGTGTTGGTGCATACATTGATATTCCATCTGTTTTAATCGTTGTCGGTGGTAGTATCGGGGCACTGATGATCTCCTTTAAACCAAGTCAAATGAAGGTTTTTACAAAAGTTTTTATGAAGGCAATTAAGCCAGGTGAAGAAGATCCTGCTGATCTTATAAAAAAGCTTGTTGAGTTCGCAACTAAAGCAAGAAAAGATGGTATTTTAGCACTTGAAGGTGATGTAAATACTGAAGAAAATGATTTTTTGAAAAAAGGTCTCTCTATGGCTATTGATGGTAGTGAACCGGACACTATTCGTGAACTCTTAGAGATAGAACTAGAGCAAACTAGTACACGTCATAAAATCCACGGTTCGATTTTTAATCAGTGGGCAGGACTTGCGGGTGCTATGGGTATGGTAGGAACACTTATTGGGCTTGTTGCGATGCTTTTAAATATGGCAGATCCATCAGCTATTGGGCCATCAATGGCAGTTGCTCTCCTTACTACAATGTACGGTGCAATTATTGGAAATGTTTTTGGAACACCAATTTATAATATTTTGAGTATTAGAAATGATGAAGAGTCTATGATTCGTGAAATGATTATCTCAGGTATTATGTCTATTCAGTCAGGTGATGCTCCTCGTGTACTTGAAGCAAAACTTTTAGCTTACCTTGCACCCGCTGACCGCGTTAGTCAGTTTGACTAGAAGAGTAGTCGTTTATGGGTAAAAAAAAGTGTCCTGAATGTGAAGAGTGTCTCCCTGCATGGCTCGCTGCGTTTGGTGACCTTATGTCACTGCTTTTATGTTTCTTCGTTTTACTTCTTTCTATGAGTTCTATGGACGCAAAAAAAATCTCTGAAGCAATAGGTTCACTCTCAGGTGCCATGAGTGTTTTAGAGGGTGGAACACAAACAGAGATTTCAAAAAAACGAATGCTAGAAGCAACTCCTATTGACTCCCAAGATGAGACAAGTGAAGCTGTAAATCGAGTACAACAAGCTGCCGGTGATGCAAATGAGATGATGGAACAATCACAAGGTCCAACTATTACAGTTGAAGAGGCACAAGAAGGTTTTGTTATAGAACTTCCAGCAGCACTTCTTTTTAAACCCGGTAGTGCAACTATTGAAAATCAAGATGCACTTCTTTTCTTAAAGAGAATAGCTCTGATTATAGAAGAGTTACCAAATAAAATGCAAGTAAGCGTTCAAGGCCATACTGATGAAGGAAATCCTGGTGCGAGTAGTCCCTTTAAGGACAACTGGGAACTCTCAACTGCACGGGCAATATCTGTGTTACATGAATTACTTCTTGATGGTGTAGAACCTGCTCGTATAAGTGCATCAGGGTATGCTGAGTTTAGACCAGTAGCTACAAATTCTACAAAAAGTGGACGTGAGAAAAACCGTAGAGTTGAGCTTCATTTCTATGGTATGAAAAGTGAAAAAGATTCAAAAATTGACATGTCAGTTTTAGATAAGGCATCAGCTAAATAATGTTAAGAGTAGTAATCCTTGTTCTAATAATGGTAACTTTTGGTTTTGGGGCTGAAGCTGTTCCTATTCCAACGATTAACTTTAGCCTTTCAGCTCCAGACACACCAAAACAATTAGTATCATCTTTAAATGTTTTAGTTGTTTTAACACTACTTGTTTTAGCACCCTCAATGGTTCTAGCCATGACAACCTTCACACGGTTTGTTATAGTTTTTGGATTTTTACGCCAAGCTATGGGTACACAACAAGTCCCTCCTACCCAAGTTTTAATCATGCTTGCAATGATACTTACTTTTTTTGTGATGGAACCTGTTGGAACAAAAGCATATGAGGCTGGAATAAAGCCCTACATTGCTGAAGAGATAGGTTACGATGAGGCATATGCAAAAACGACCTTGCCTTTAAAAAACTTTATGATAAGAAATACAAGAGAGAAAGATTTAGCACTATTTTTCCGTATAAGAAAGATGGAAAATCCACAGAGTGTAGCTGATGTTCCTCTCTCAATTGTAGTGCCTGCCTTTGTAATTAGTGAGATTAAAACAGCTTTTGAGATAGGTTTTTTAATCTTTTTACCATTTTTAGTTATAGATATGGTTGTGGCTTCCATACTGATGTCTATGGGTATGATGATGCTTCCCCCAGTTATGATATCTCTGCCCTTTAAGATACTTGTTTTTGTACTTATAGATGGGTGGAGTCTACTTATCGGTAACTTGGTAGCTTCGATAAAGTAGGAGAAAAACTTAATAATGAATTGTAAATATTTTGGTGAGTGTGGTGCGTGTATCGTATATGAAAATGGATACATGGGACAACTCAAAGATAAACTAGACTTAAACAAAGAACGCTTCACTCGATTTTATGATGGAGAGATTAGTGTCTTTGAATCCCCCGACCAGCACTATCGCTCTCGTAGTGAGTTTAAACTATGGCATGATGGTGATGAAATCCGTTATGCTATGAATAACGCTACTAAAGATGGCGTTGTATTTGTAGAAGAGTGTCCTCAGGTAAATGAATACATCGCCCAACTGATGCCAAAACTACTTATAAGTATAAAAGAGTCTGAAATAGGTTTTAAACTTTTTGGTATAGATTTTTTAAGTTCAAGCAGTGGTGAGATTGTTATTTCAATGTTATATCATAGACGACTTGATGATGCTTGGGAAGAGATAGCAAAAGAGATAGCAAAAGACCTTGGTATTTATATCATTGGACGTAGTCGTAAACAAAAAGTTATTATTGGGCAAGACTATATTACTGAAACACTGAGTATCAATGATAGGGCCTATACATTTCATCATATAGAAAATAGCTTTACACAACCAAATGCTAGAGTGAATGAGTCGATGGTTACTTGGGCAATAGAACAGTACTCTAGTGCTAGTGGTGATTTACTTGAGCTTTACTGTGGCGCTGGTAATTTTACTATACCTTTTGCTGGGATATTTGATAAGGTACTTGCAACCGAAATATCAAAGCCTTCTATAAACGCAGCAAAAGCAAATATGAAACTCAATGATGTAGACAACATTGAGTTTGTTCGTATGGCTGTAGAGGAGTTTGTAGATGCTCTTGATGGCGGACGCCAATACCGTCGTATGAAGGAGATAGATATAAATAAATATAATATAAATAGTATCTTTGTTGACCCTCCAAGAAGTGGTATGGACGAAGCATCGTGCATGTTTGTATCGCGCTATGAGCATATAGTATATATCTCGTGCAATCCTGAAACATTAGTTAGGGATTTAGATATACTTAGTGAAACACACACTGTAATGGATATGGCATTGTTTGATCAGTTCCCATATACTCACCATGTTGAAATGGGTGTAAAACTACTCAAAAAAGGTTCTGTATGAGACTTCTATTCACATTTTTAATACTCTGTTTTACTTTAGTAAATGCAGATGAAGTTCAAAGAATAGAGTCCATTGTAAGTGACATAAGTAAGCTACGAAGTGATTATGTCAGAGTACAAAGTAGTTTAGTTGAAATGGAAGTGAGACTCGAAGAAGAAAAAGAACAAAACACAATACTGCACCAAGATTTAAATCTTTATAGTGACTATACACAAAAAGAAGAAGATTATAAAAACAAGATACTATCTTTGGAAAATGAAATAAAGAGTCTCAATAATTCCATAAAACTCAAAGAAAAAAATAAAATTATTTGTAAAACCACAAAACAAAAGGTAATGAAAAATAAAATAGTTATTAAGAAATGTTTGAATAATCAAATTCTTAGTGACAATAATAAGTTCCCTACTTTACTTATGAAAGAGCAGTATAAAACTGATGGAACTGACTCAGCTGCATACTCATATAGGGTAAAAAGAGAAGCAAGTATTTATGATGGGGTAGATGGAGTACAAGTAGATGTATGGGAAGAATTTACCTCTTTTACTTCAAATGAAAGAACGAAGCAGTGGATAAAAATAACTGGTTATTTTGTAGAAAAAGTCTGGAGTGCATCTACAAAAGATATATGGATTAAAAGTAGTGATGCATTAAAGCGAGAGAAGTAAAGAATGAAAAAAATATTAATCATTAGTGATGGGAAGGTAGGAGAACACTTTATTCAAAGAGTAAGTGAAACTTATACTAATGAAAATATCTACTATATAGTTCAAACAAAAGCAAAAAAAATCGAAGAGGTAAATCCAGCACGTTTTAAATTTTATGAATTCGACCCTACAAGTTTGTATAAATTAGCAAACCTTTTAAAGATGGAATTTATACAAGTTTTTATTGCTATGGACTCACAGATTGATGTTGAAAACACAATGAAAAATATTAGAACCATCAAAAAGCAACTTCGAGTTATCATTTTAAACCAATGGAAAATGCAAAATGAAGATGCTAATGTAGAATTAGTAAATGTAAATGAACTTGTAGCTTCTAGACTTTTAGACTATCTGCCAAATGTCCCAGTTATCGCTCAAAATGTTGGTATCGGTGAGGGTGAAATTATGGAAGTTCTTGTTCCTTTTGGAAGTTCTTTTGTTTATAGACACATAGGGGCAATAGAGCAAAAAAATTGGCGAATAGTGGCAATATACAGAAACCGTAAGCTTATCATGCCCTCAAGACGAAAGATGATACAACCAAATGATTTACTTGTTTTAATTGGTGAACCATCAGTTTTAAAGTCAGTGTATCGATCTATTAAGCGCGAACTCGGGCAGTTTCCTGCACCTTTTGGTTCAAACCTTTTACTCTACATAGATATGAATATAGTAAATCATGATACGATAAAAGAGACCATACGGCGCTCAGTTTATGCCCATAGACAATTTAAACATGATCTTATCATTAAAGTAACAAATCCTTCAAATATAGAGGTTCTGCAGTATATAAAAAGTCTCAGAAGTATGAATGTAGTCGTGAGTATTGACTATGATAGTATTAACCTAAGAGAGACTTTTCATAAGGATATTAAGTCCTATCATGTAGGGCTTGTAATTATTTCCAAAGAAATGTTTGGAGACTATTATGTCCGTCAAGCAATGTATGAAGCACATGTACCGGTACTTAAACTCTCAAACAGGCGCTTCTCAAATCTTAAAGATGCAGCATTAATACTCTCAAACAACAAAGATTTAGAAAAGATTTCTGCTACTATTTTTGATATATCTGAACAGATGAACTTTAAAATAGAAATATATAACTATATGACTGAACATCAAGATGAAAAAGAGCAGGTAATTGAGCATTATAATAACCTCTCTTCTATCTTTTCTAAAACTATTAAAGTGTATGAAGAAAATGAAAATCCAATCTCTAAATTAGCACAAAAAGAGAACTTTATTCAACTCCTTCCCTTTACGAAAAAGCTTACATCACGACGTGTTTTCTCACTCTTTTCAACAGATAGTGAGAAGCTTTACTACAAGTTAGATGATTATCATCAAGTTTTTATTCCGGTGCAACTATAATTTAGCAAGTTATTAGCTTATTTTTAGTATTATCTATACATATAAAATTATGGATAAATTATGCAAGTAAACATAACACTTAAGCAAGTAGTAGACAACTCATACGACATCACAATTGACACACTAAAACCTATTCATTTTGATACAAAAGTAGCTATTGTTACGAATCCTAAAGTTGCTGGACTACATTTATCTTATCTTCTTTCAAAAGTAACTGCAAAAGAGCTTTATATCATAACCGTTCCCGATGGTGAAGAGTATAAAAATCAAGACTCTATTAATACTATACTCGAATCACTTTTTAACCATAAATTTAACCGTAAGTCTATGCTCATCGCGTTTGGTGGTGGTGTGATTGGTGATATGACAGGATTTGCTGCAAGTATTTATCAACGCGGTATCAGTTTTACTCAAATTCCAACTACACTTCTTTCTCAGGTAGATGCGAGTGTTGGTGGAAAAACAGGTATGAATAATAGTTACGGTAAAAATCTTATAGGTGCATTTCATCAACCAAAAGCCGTTTTAATAGACCCATACTTTTTAACAACACTTCCAGCACGTGAGTTTGGTGCAGGTGTTGCAGAAGTAGTAAAAATGGCTGTCACTTTTAACAAAGACTTTTTTGCATTTTTAGAGACAGCAGATTTAAATAACCCGGATGTTCTTCAAGATGCTATAAAACAAGCGGTGCAGACAAAAGCATCAGTAGTTGCACAAGATGAGAAAGAGCAGGGTATCCGTGCTGCTCTAAATTATGGACATACTTTTGGACATGTTATAGAAAATGAGACAAAGTATAAAAAGTATCTTCATGGTGAAGCTGTAGCTATAGGTATGGTAATGGCAAATGATACTGCTGTGAAGATGGGACTTATGAGTGAGGGTGAAGCGCTTAGAGTTAAAAACTTACTTGAGAAGTATTCGCTTCCTACATCCTATAGGGTTCTTGATACAAATAGTTTTTACGAAACTTTCTTTTTGGATAAAAAGAGTTCTGATGCAAGTATTACTTTTATTTTACCTGTTGGTATTGGTGGTGTGAAAATAACTGATGCTTGTGAAAAGTCTCTTGTGGTATCAGTTTTAGATACATTTGGAGTTAAATAATGCAGATTAAATTATTTTTATTTTTATTTTTAATCTTTAGTACTTCTGTATTTGCTCTTAAAAGTGCAGAAATAGCAAGTGCCGGTGATATACTCAAACAAACACAAGAAAAAGAACTTCGTGCATTAAAGACAAGTAAAATACTATCGTATGAAGAACAGTTAAATGATTTTGAAAAAGAGATTCCTAAAGAAAATACTTGGATTAAAAGTTATGCTTCGTACTTGACTTCACTCAAGGTAAGAATGAGTTTAGCAAAGATAGAAAAACGTATCAAATACCTCAGTAAATATGCAAAAAACATGAGTGATCGAGATGAATTAAATGGACTTGTCTCAAAACAAAATATCTTAACATCAGAAATAGAGAAACTCAAGGGAAAAAATGATGCACCCTTTGCTAACTTAATAACACCGCCTGCTATTGGTGAGATAGATAAAATAACAAATCCTTTTGATATCTTTACAGGTTTTTCTGTTATTAAAAACCTTACGATAAACTTTGAAGAGTATAAACTTAAACGTGATACCTTAGTTAAAATAATAGAACTTCTCAGTAAAGAACATGATGTGTATAAAGAACTTGAAATTTTAGACCCTAGTGGAAAATACACTGAGACAAAAAAATATAAACAGACACAGTTAGACAGGTTTGAGACTGCACTTGACACTATTAATGTAACACTAGATGTATACCAAAAAAGATTAGAGATTGTAGAGATTAGTATAAATAAGGGTATTGAAAAACAAGTATATAGACTGATGAAAATCGGAACTGTTATTTTAGTTGTATTTTTAATATTTTTCTTACTTAAAATGGTAGTTAAAAAATACATTACAGATAATGAACGATTTTATATGGCAAATAAAATTATTACATTTACAAACTTTACCTTTATTATTCTTATTTTATTTTTTAACTATATTGAAAATGCATCGTATCTTGTTACTATCTTAGGTTTTGCCTCTGCGGGTATCGCTATTGCGATGAAAGACTGGTTTATGTCTATTCTCGGCTGGCTTGTTATCGTTTTTGGTGGAAGTATCCATGTAGGTGATAGAATCCGTGTAGACATGGATGGCATGCAGTACGTAGGTGATGTGATGGATATTTCACTGCTTCGTATGACACTTATGGAAGATATCACTCTTACTTCAATTATGCATAACCGTAGAGCTGGACGAATTATTTTTGTACCTAACAACTATGTGTTTACACGTATGATTTCAAACTATACACATAACTCTCTTAAAACAGTTTGGGATGGAGTGAAAATTACTATTACTTTTGACTCTAACCATAAAAAAGCGATGAGTATCGCGAAGACGATTAGTAAAAAATTCTCTAAGGGTTATACTGACATCACAAGAAAACAGTTAAATAAACTTCGTCAACACTATAGTCTGAAAAATACAAATGTTGAACCAAGAATATTTTCATTTATAAATACTAATGGTATGGATATAGAGGCTTGGTACCTTACAAATGCTTATGCTACATTAACACTACGAAGTGTTATATCAACTGAAATAGTTGATGCATATAATGCTGAAGATGACATTACCATAGCATACCCTACACAAAAACTTTATGTCCAAAAAAATGAAAAATCCTCACCCCCTTTTGATGAGAATGAAGTGATATCTTAGATGAAAAAAAAAGTATTTTTTAAAACATTTGGCTGTCGAACAAATATTTATGACTCACAAGTCATGATGTCATCAATGAAAGAGTATGAAGTAACACTTGATGAGTCCCAAGCTGATGCTATCGTTATAAACTCTTGTACTGTTACCAATGGTGCAGATACACATGTTCGCTCATACATTTCTGGAGTTGAAAAAACTGGAAGTGACACTAAACTTTTTCTTACAGGTTGTGGAGCACATACTAAGGGAGAGTCACTTTTAAAAGAGGGACGTATTCATGGTGTTTTTGGACAGAGTGAAAAAGAGAAGATAGATGTACTTTTAAAAAAAGAGCAACCTTTTTATGACCCGGGTGATTTAAACCATATAGATGATGTCATTGTTGACGATTTTGTTGGTAAAAGTCGTGCATTTATCAAAATCCAAGAGGGTTGTAACTTCCGTTGTTCTTACTGTATCATCCCTTTTGTTCGTGGTGATGCTAGAAGCATGAATGAAGAGAAGATTTTAGAGCAGATAGAGCGTTTAGCACTGAATGGTTTTGGAGAATTTATCTTAACGGGAACAAATGTTGGTTCTTATGGACAAGACACAAAAACATCTTTAGTAAAACTGATGAAAAGAATGTCACAGATTCGTGGTGTTCGTAGAATTCGACTTGGAAGTGTTGAACCTATACAAATAACAGATGAGTTTAAAGAGATTTTAGATGAGCCTTGGATGGCTAAACATATGCATATAGCACTGCAACATACTTCTCCTAAAATGTTGAAACTTATGAACAGACGAAATGTTTTTAAACAAGATAAAGAGCTTTTTGAACTTTTAAGAGATAAAGGTTATGCAATAGGGACTGACTTTATAACAGGTCACCCTGGAGAGAGCGCGGAACTTTGGAGTGAGGCAATGACTAATGCTAGAGACCTACCACTCACACATCTTCATGCTTTTACATACTCTAAACGCGATGGTACACCCTCTGCAACTATGAAACCTGAGGTAAATGGTAAAGTAGCAAAACAGAGACTTCATGAGATTCAAGACCTTATAAATAGCAAAAATTATGAATTTAGAAAAGCGGTAAAGGGTGAACTTGAAGTGCTTATAGAGTCGCAAAAAGACGGACTATATCATGGACTAGATCAGTACTTTAACAAAATCATAATAAGTTCTAAAGAAGATCTTATTGGTAACTGGGTTACAATAAAAGACTATGAAGTCAAAGAGGAGAACAACTATGCAAACATCTAAGGTAAATCGTTTAGTTATTTATGCATCTGCATTTATCATTATTTCACTTATCCTATTTGCAGTTCTTCGGGATACATCTCAGTTTATTACACTCTCTAAAGCAAATGAGATTTTATCACAAAAAAGTGTTCAAAAAGTCTTAGTTTCTAAAGAATATGTGTATCTAAAAACTACAGATGGACTCTTTAAAATTGCTTCTTCTCAGGTGACTCCTAGAATGTTTGTGGATTATAAGGTAGAGATAAGTAATGAATCCAATGTAGTTATTTATATATTATTTGTTATTCTTTTTTTAGGTTTAGTTTCATTTCTTTTTCGTTTTTGGCAAAAAAGAGAGGGTATCTCCTTTAGTATGAACGGTATGGAAAAAAGTGCTCCAACACAAACATCTTCTCCAAGTTCCGAGTCACTTGAAGCTACGAAAAGTGATGTCAGTTTTGATGATATTGGTGGCATTAGTGATGTGAAAATTGAGCTTGAAGAGATTATAGACTTTATGAAAAACCCCGCACGTTATAAAAACTTTGGTGCTCGTATGCCTCGTGGTGTTTTACTCGTAGGCCCTCCTGGTGTTGGTAAAACTATGATAGCAAAAGCTGTGGCAAACGCAGCGGATGTTCCTTTTTACTATCAAAGTGGTGCTTCTTTTGTTCAGATATATGTAGGAATGGGTGCAAAACGTGTTCATGAACTCTTTGCTGCTGCAAAAAAGAATGCTCCAAGTATTATATTTATCGATGAAATAGATGCTGTGGGTAAAAAACGCGGTGGAGAGAGAAGTGATGAGCGAGAAGGCACACTCAACCAGCTTCTTACAGAGATGGATGGGTTTGAGGGTTCTAGTGGCGTTATAGTAGTAGCGGCTACAAACAAGATAGAAGTTTTAGATGAAGCTCTACTTCGGGCTGGGCGTTTTGATAGACGTATTTTTGTAGAACTTCCGACAAAACGCGAGCGCGAATCTATAATTAACAAGTACCTTACAAAAGTACCAAATAAAGTCGATGTAGCAATAGTTGCAAATATGACAGTCGGCTTTAATGGTGCGGCATTAGCAGCACTTGTAAATGAAGCAGCACTTCTTTCTCTTCGTCAAAATTCTTTTCATGTAACGATAGAACATTTTCACGATGTGAAAGATAAAGTGATGTTTGGAAAGAAAAAACTTCAGATGCTAAACGATAAACAAAAAGCCTTTCGCATAACATATCAAGCGGCAAAAGTAGCAGTTGCAACACACTTTGATATACCTTTTGAGAAGTTAATGCTCTCAAATGAAAAGCTTACTCCAGCTACTAATGAACCTTTTATCAAACAAGAACTCCAAGCAAGGGTGCAGATGCTTTTAGCCGGAACTGTTGCTTGTGACATAAAGTATGGTGAGCATTCAAGTAGTGTTGTAACTGACCTGAGTGAGGCAAAAGAGACAGTTCAAAAGATGTGTCAAGAGTATGGAATGGGTTCAGTTTTACTTCCTGAGAAAAATGAGTCTAATCTTATGCTAGAAAACCTTTATAAAGAGTGTAAAACATTACTCCTCTCTATGCATACTACTTTAGAAAGTGTTGAGTCTATTTTACTAGAGAGAGAAAGTATCTCTAAATCAGATGTGAGAAAGTTATTAGATGAAGTTCTTTAGCGGATTTTCACTCAAAAATGAAGCATTTCTATTTGAAGCTTTTTTAAACAATGGTGCATATACTGTAAGTGGTTTTAGTTATGGGTCTATTAAAGCTTTAAAGTATGCCCAAGAACAAGTGCAAATGGGTAAGCGAGTCGACACTCTACAACTACTCTCACCAGTATTTTTTCAAACGCAGGGTGGAAAGTTCCAGCGTGTACAGATGCTCGCTTACACAAAAGATAAAAAAAAATATATGCAAAACTTTATAAAAAGTTGTTTTATGCCGTATCCACAAAGAAAGATTGAGTTTACTAAAACATCAAAAGAAAATCTTGAAGAACTTTTAGCATACCAGTGGAGTATACCGGACCTTTTAGAACTACAAAGTAAGGGTGTAAAGATAGAAGTATATCTAGGTAGTAGCGATGCCATTATAGATGTAGAAGAAGCGAGAAAACTGTTTTTAGATGTAGCTACAGTTACATATATAAAAGAAGCAAACCACTTTTTACAGGTGTCATAAAAGAGTTTTTTATAAATAGTATAAATTAAAGGAATAATAAAAATGAGTGAAATTAAAATAGGTGTAATAACAGCAAGTGATAGAGCGAGTAAGGGTATATATGAAGATATATCGGGTGTGGCTATCCAAGATACTATGAAAGACTACTTAGAGAGTGAATTTGAGATCGTTTATAGATGTATTCCTGATGAGCAAGATATATTAGAAAATACTATGAAAGAATTATGTGATGATGAGGGATGTTGTTTAGTTGTAACAACTGGTGGAACAGGTCCTGCACTTCGTGATGTAACACCTGAGGCTACTGAGAATGTATGTGAGAAGATGATGCCGGGTTTTGGTGAGCTTATGCGTCAGGTAAGCTTACAGTATGTTCCTACGGCTATCCTTTCACGCCAAACAGCAGGGATAAGAGGAAAATCTCTTATCATTAATCTTCCTGGAAAACCAAAGTCTATTCGTGAGTGTTTAGATGCAGTTTTTCCAGCTGTTCCTTACTGCATAGATTTACTTGAAGGCCCATTTATGGTAACGAACGAAAATGTTATAAAAGCATTTAGACCAAAAGCAAAGTAGTCATTATGAAACATTTGTTAACTTCTTTGTATGTATTCGTAGTTGCTAGTAATTTATTTGCAACTGAGTTTATTGTACGAGATGTTAATAGTAGTGGTGAAAACTCGATTTGGATTGCACTTCCTTATGTCTTTAGCTCTGATAGCATAGGTTTAACTGCCGGAGTTGTTGGAATTTTTAATGGTTTTATACAACCGCAGATGACAATTATTGCTACAGTTTTTGCAGGAGCAGATGTCCCTGTCCGAAATATCACTGCATTAGGTTCCTCTGAGCAAACAGCACGTTCTCAAGGTCTTTTTTTAGCCATAAGTGGTTATAAACCCTCTTTTTCAAATAGAATGTTTATCTCATTTCTTGGTTCATATGCTTATTATCCAAACCAAAGGCTCTATCTTGATGGAAGTAATGATTCTGTACGAAATATTGATGAAGACAATATTCTAGGGACTTCTCCTCTTCAAACACAGGGTTTTAATAACTGGGCAAATGTAGATTTTAGATTTGTACTCCCTTTTGGAGAGGGTAAAAAAACTATCACTCCGACAATAAGACTTAGCCGTGGTATAGCAGTAAATAGGGATTCTAAGGGTAATGGTTTACCTTTTGTAACGGGTCAAACTCTTTTTGGAACTAAATACTTTTATAATAAATTAACAGCAGATAAGTTTACTGAGGAGCCCTCTTTAAATACGAATGGTTTAAAGTTCTATCTTGAACATGATAATACAGACTATACAGATAATCCATCTCGTGGTTACAATATGAAACTTGAGTTTGCGAGTGATTTTGGATGGGCGAACTCTTCTCAAAGTTGGACTGCTCTTGAAGCAGAATACTCTCACTATTTTGAACTACCAAATTTTTCTTGGTCTAGGCAAAATGTTCTTGCACTTACTGCTTGGACTGCATATTCCCCATCATGGAAAACGGATGAAACTATAGGACTTGCAAACTTAAATAAAAATCAACCACCAATGTGGGAAGGTGCTAGACTGGGTGGATATAATAGAATGCGTGCCTATGATATGAACCGTTTTAGTGATAAGGCCGCTATATATGGTGCATTAGAGTATAGACTGATACCAGAGCTTAACCCTATGCATAACCAAGATTGGAATCCAATTCCCATAGAGTGGTTTCAGACAGTTCTTTTTGCTGAAGCTGGTCGCGTTGCACCTGAGTACAACTTAGTGACACTTACTAAGGACTTAAAGTATGATATAGGTTTTAGTATCAGAGCTTTAGCTGCTAACATTCCTGTGCGTTTTGAGATGGCGTTTGGAGATGAGGGATCTAGTATGTGGGTAATGGTTAAACAGCCATTTTAAAATAGTTAGAATAAAAATTAAATCAAAGGAAATTAAATGCCAAGTCAAGAATATTTAGAAGAAAAAGCAAAAAGAGATAAAGAGAATGCAAGTAGTGGAAAAATTATTGCAGCTACTTTCATTATGTGTTTTATTGCAGCTGCTACCTATATTGTAATGTATGGTCAGTAAAACTTATGTTACGTTCTCTAATTTACGTCTCCAAGAAGTATAGGTAGAGAACGAGGGGTTTCCCTCAACCATCTTATCATAAGCATGTTGATAACTACAGTTATTGAATTTTTTGTACTCTTTGAGCACTTCTACAACCATCTCTTTATCTTTTTGTTTATATGTTCCGTTTAATGACTTCACTAAATTTATAGCTTCCATATGCATACTCATATCCATAATAATCCTTTTTTAAATAGTTTTTATATAGCTAAACGAATTCCAACTGGACAATGGTCTGAACCAGTTATATAGTCGAGTATAAAAGCATCTTCAAGAGATTCACATAAGTCTTCACTTATGAAGAAGTAGTCTATTCTCCAGCCTACATTTTTTACTCTTGCACTTGAACGGTATGACCACCAGCTGTATCTGTCAGCTTCGTCTCCATTTACATATCTAAACGAGTCCACATAACCATGTTCTACAAGTTTGTCCATCCACTCACGTTCAATAGGTAAAAATCCAGATGTTTTAGAGTTTGCTTTTGGGTTTTTAAGGTCTATCTCTTTATGTGCTGTATTTACATCACCACAAATGATTATACTTTTTCCCTCTTCTCGTAACTTCTCACAGTGTGTAAGTAAATCATCATAAAACTTCATCTTGTAGTCAAGACGTTCTTGGTTTTTTTGACCATTTGGAAAGTAGATGTTAAAGAGTACTATGTCATCGTAATGTGTTTCAACTATTCGACCTTCATGCATAGTGTCAATATGATGGTCAGTAGAGTTAAAGTCTGACTTTAACATAGAAAAAGTTGCAGTTCCACTGTAGCCTTTTTTATCTGCTGAATTTACAGTAAGTTCTTCATACTCTTTGTCAAATAGACCATCAGGTATCTGCTCAGGGAGGGCTTTTATCTCTTGGAGACAAAGTATGTCAGTTTGACGTTCATCTATCCATTTAAGTGCTTCTTTAGTGTGTATAGCACGAATTCCATTGACATTCCACGAGATTATTTCTATTGAATCTGACATATTGTCTCCGTTGTTAAAGTTATTTTGTGAGTGTGAAGATTGAAGGTTTCCCGCAAAAGCGGGAAGGGGAGAGTAGATTAAACGAAGTCTACTTTTGTAACATGGTGTTTCATTCCTAATGTTTCAGGAGGACAACCAAGTGCCAAACCTATCATCTGTTGCATATGAAGAACAGGAAGTGAAACTTCACGTCCTATTGCATGAGATGCATGACCTGTTTGAGTGTCAAGTTTAAGGTGACAGAGTGGACATGGAGTAACCATCCAGTCAGCATTACCATCCATTGCACCAGCAATTGCATTTCCAGTTAGAGTAGCAGCAACTTTTGGTGATTGAAGCTCTGCATGGAAACCACAACATTTATTTTTTTCTTCATAATCAACAGTTTGACCACCACAAGCGATAATTAAATCATCAAGTGAAGAAGGGTTGTAAGGATTTTCCGGAGTATCATGAGTTTCATTTTGAAGCTCTGAAGGACGGATGTTGTGACAACCATAAAAAGGTGCAATGTTAAACTGGCTAAGTGGTGTAACTACCATCTCTTTGAGTTTATCAAGACCAAAGTCATCAATGATAGCATATAAAAAGTGAGTGATTTTAGATGTACCTGCATACACTAATCCAACTTCTTCAAGCTTTTCATTTACTCTCTTCTTAAGGTCTGCATTATTGTCTAAACGGTGCTTAGTCATAGCAGTATTAAGTTGGCAAGTATTACAGATAGTAACCATAGTAAGGTCATGTTTTTCTGCATAAGCGATATTTCTAGCATTTAAAACTAGAGATAAAAAGTCATCATAATCTTGTAAGTGAGAAGCTCCACAACATGAAGCTTCTGTTAACTCGATTAGTTCGATGTCAAGTTTCTCAGCAACTGCCATAGTTGACATCATTTGCTCAGGTGTACTTTGTTTAGCAGTACATCCCGTAAAAAGTGCGTATTTTAATTTTCCCATTATCTACTCCTAGAACTTTGCAGTTGATGAAGATTTTACAAGTTTTTGAATCTCATCAAGGTTATCTGATTTTGTAATGCCCCATGGTGGAACAATTTTACCTTTACTAAACATCTTTAGTGCAACTGGTACGTGTTTTACGATTCCAGCTAATTCAGAGTAAAGAACTAAACCACCCTCATCAAGAACACCAACACGTTTGATTGATTTCTCAAAACCAACAGCATGTCGTGTTGCTACATTTGACTCTGCTTTACCTGATTGGAAAAGCATATTGTGTAGTTTACCGATTTTCTCAATTGGGTTAATCTCTTTTGGACATGCCTCAGCACATTCAAAACATTTCACACAGTCCCAAACACCTGAACCCATTTTGTTCACATCTGTAAGTCTTGACTCATTACCATCACGAACATCAGCTTCAAATCTATAAGCAGCTGCAAACGCAGCAGGTCCCATAAAGTCATCACTAATCTCAACAACAGGACAAGCATAGTGACAAGCACCACACTGAATACATAAGTCAGCTTCGTCTAGTGCATCAGCCTGGGCTGGTGTTACAAGATTTTCAGCAGTTGGAGCTTCATCAATCTCTGTATCGAGATAAGGAGTTACTTGTTCATGCTTTTCCCAGAAATCAGCCTTATCAATGATCATATCTTTGATAGCACGTTTTTTACTAAGTGGCTCGATAACAAGCTCGTTACCAAATACTTCAATCATGTCAGTCATAGACTCTTTACAAGCAAGAGTTACACGACCGTTTACCTTGATAGCACATGTTCCACAGATACCGTGGCGACAAGATCTTCTATATGAAAAACTTCCATCGTGGTCCCATTTAATTCTGTTTAAGATGTCTAAAACAACTTCTTCAGAAGTAACATCCATAGAATAATCTTCGTAGTATGGAAGATAGTCTTCATCAGCATTAAAACGAAATACATTGAAGTTTACTTTTTGTGTAGTTATTGCATTTGTACTCATAAGTTTCTATTCCTCTTTTAGTAAGTTCTAGCTCTAAGCTCATGTTTGCCTAAAACAACATCCATGTAATCTAGTTTGATGTTACCATCTTTATCCATATATGCCATTGTGTGTTGTAAGAAATTATCATCATTACGAGTGTCAAAATCTTCTCTAAAGTGAGCACCACGACTCTCTTTTCTTGCAACAGCAGACTCTACGATAAACATAGAGTAGTCAAGCATATGTCCAAACTCAAGAGCTTCTTGAAGTTCAGTGTTAAATACTTTTGACTTGTCTTTGATACGGATGTTTTGAAAACGTCCACGAAGCTCTTTGATTTTAGCGATAACTGTATCAAGAGTCTCTTTTGTTCTAAACGCACCTGCATTTTTAGTCATACTTTGTTGTAGCTCTTCTCTAAGTGTTGGAACTTTTTCAGAACCGTTGTTAGTTAGAGCCCAGTTGATTTCTGCAAGCGCAGTTGATGCATCATCCTCAGTAGCAACACGAAGTTCAATCGCATCAATCTCACTAGCCATTGTTTTACCAACAAATCGACCAAAAAGAAGTGCTTCAAGAACTGAGTTTGCACCAAGACGGTTTGCACCGTGAACAGATACACAAGCACACTCACCAGCTGCATAAAAACCTTCGATAAGTTCATCATTGTTAAGACGAACATTACCAGCGATATTTACCGGAATACCACCCATAGAGTAGTGTGCCGTAGCTGAGATAAGTATAGGCTCTTTAATCATGTCAAGACCGAGAAAAGTAATAGCTAACTCACGAAGCTCAGGAAGTCTTGACATAATAAGTTCTTTTCCTAAATGCGTTACATCTAAGTAAACAGCATCTTTTCTTGGACCACAACCACGACCTTCTCTGATTTCATTTAAAATAGCACGAGCAACAACATCACGAGATGCGAGTTCCATTGCATTTGGTGCATATTTGTCCATGAAACGCTCACCAAGTGAGTTCATAAGGCGTCCACCTTCTCCACGAGCTGCTTCAGAGATAAGAACACCATTTCCCGAAAGACCTGATGGGTGAAACTGTACAAATTCCATATCTTCTAAAGGAAGACCATGACGAGCAACGATACTTAGACCATCACCTGTATTTGCATGAGCATTTGAGTTGATTTTATAAGCACGAGCATAACCACCCGTTGCGAACATTACAGACTTAGCATTAAAAATTGCCATTTGCATGTCACGGATGTTAAATGCGATAACACCTGAAACTTTTCCATCTTTATAGATGATGTCTGCTGCATACCACTCGTCCCAAAACTTAACACCTATTCGAGCTGCTTGCTCATATATAGTTTGTAAAAGTGTAAGACCTGTTCTATCTTTTGCATAACAAGCACGAGGAGAAGATTGTCCACCAAAAGGACGTTGTGCGATTTTACCATCGGCAGTACGACTAAACGCAGCACCCATTTTTTCAACCCAACGAATCGTTTCAGGTGCGTTTGAACACATAAACTCAACAGCATCTTGGTCTGCTAAATAGTCAGAACCTTTTACTGTATCAAACTCGTGAAGCTCAACACTATCTTCATCACTAAACGCTGCATTAATTCCACCTTGTGCCGCACCAGAATGACTTCTTAGTGGGTGTAGCTTCGTAATTACAGCAACTTTTTTACCTGCACTTTGTAACTCTCTTGCTGCTGCACAACCCGCAAGGCCTGCACCAACAATGATAGCATCGTAAGTATAAATAGGAATACTCATTAAATTTCCTTAAAATTAGAACTAATTATAAGCTTGATTATATCGCAAAAAATTATATGAAAGGTTAAATGGGGGTGTAAATGGGGTTTAGTTGAAAAAAAGTTACTATTTGAGACATATATTTTACATATGTCTCTCAGCCATATCCCTTGTCTGTAAAATTCTGTTTGTACCCGTTGATTTTGCATACTGGAGTATCTTTTTTGCTTCTCGAGATGCTTCATCAAGATTAGTGTTGTTTGGTTTAATAATAAAGCCGCCACTAACGGTAATAATAACTGGACCTTTATCTGTAATATTAAATTTTAGTTCTTCAATACTTTGACGAATAAGTTCAACATCTTTAAATGATTGCTCTTTAGAAGAACGAGAAAATATGAGTGTAAACTGATTGTAGTCTGTTCTCGCAATCACATCAATTGCTTGTTCATGCAAAGAGATAGTATAGGCTATTTTTTTAAGAATATTTTGTGTCATTTCTTGTGAAAAGGCACGTTTGCTTTTAGAAAAGTTATCTATTTCTATAATTGTTACCGAAGTAAAGTTACTATCTTTGAGATTTTTTTTGTTTGAATATGAGTTGAGTAAACCTTTGTTATTATTAATTCCAGTTACGGGATCCATCATAGTAGGATTGTCTGTTGTTACTGTTTTTCTATTCATTCTCATTGAGATTGCATCTACTTCAAGTGTGTAAATATCGTGGTTCATTTTACTTTTATCGATCTGGTATAAGAACTCAATATCTTTGTATATTGAGAAGAGTTTTTTTCTATACCATATAGTTGCAAGCAGTATTAAAACAAACAGTACGATTGTAGCAACTTTAATAATGTTAAATTTTTTCTGACTATATGCAATGTTCTTGATGAGCATATGGTTTATGTGGTTTGTGATATTTGCAAATGCAGTTGTCAGTTGTTTTTCTGTCTTAAGATGAGTTACTTCATCCTTATCTGCTACATAAAAACTATGTGCTGTGTTGTTAAATGCAGTAGTCAAAGTTGAGAGCTTATCTAAGTCAGAAAGATACTCCTGGGCATTTGAAAAAATATATTTATCTGAGTAGTCATACTTATAGATACTTTTAAGCTTGTCGATTTCTTGATGTAGTTGAGTACTTTTACCATTAAACTGAATCAGAGCAAGCTCAATATCATCTTTTTTGAGTGTAGTTAAAGAACTAATAATAACTTTTTGTTTATTTAAATTATTTACTTTTTCAAATGATAGTTGTTGCTCTAATGTGAGCATCATAGCGACAAAAGAGACGAGCAGTACAAAAAAGAGATAGGTATTTAAGTTGAGAAATATCTTTTTAATAGAGTGTTTCATGTATATTTTTCCTAAAAATGTTATAATTGGCTACATTTTATATCGACACTTGTTAATATATGCTTAAAGAAGTTTAATTGAATCTAGAGAATTATTTTATATCACAGTTTAATAGCCGTCATATCGGTGATGATGGGGCACTTATAGAAGGTTATGTATACTCTAAAGATGCCTTTTTTGAGAATGTACATTACAAAAAGAAATGGCTCACTTATGAACAAATTGCACAAAGAGCGATGCTTGTAAATATTTCAGATGCTATTGCTATGAATGCTACACCTAAATATGCACTCCTCAGTGTAGCAATGCCACAGTGTATGAGTAAGATCGATATGCAAGAGTTAGCGGAGGGTTTTAAAAGTGTTGCGCAAGAGTTTGGTATCGATATTATCGGTGGCGATACTATTTCTAATACTAAACTTGACATAACTATAACTATTATTTCTACAACTGATAAACCACTTTTACGCTCACGAGTAAGAGAAGGATATGCTTTTGCTTATACTGGTTCACTCGGTAAGTCTGCAAAAGAGTTAAAAAAGTTGTTTAACTTAGGAAAAATACATAAAAAATCAAAATTTATAGATATTAAACTCAGACAAGAGTTTATTCGAAAATCACAGAGAATTTTAAAGGCTGGTATGGATATATCGGATGGTCTTTTTAGTGATTTACACAAGATGACATCTTTTAATAATATCGGTCTAAAGTTTAACAAAAAAATAGCTAAAAATATCGCTTGTAGTGGTGAAGAGTACGAAATGCTAGTTGCCTTTGATAAACGCGATATAAAAGCTCTTAAACGTAGAGCAGAGCAGACGAGAACGCCACTCACTATTTTTGGCTTTGCCACTCGAAATAAATATACAAACAGATGCAAAGCGCATCATTTTTAAGGATAATATAATGGATAGATTTTACTCACTTGCGCATGCAAGTATAGATTTTCACTTTAAACAATCTCCACGTGATTTTGTGGTTGAAGAGTTACCAATTTATGAGTTTTCAGGAGAAGGTGAACACCTTATCCTTCTTGTAAGAAAGAAGAACCTCTCTACAAATGAAATGGTAGGGCAAATCGCACGCTACCTTGGCATAAAAAATAGAGAGATAGGCTATGCTGGGCTTAAAGATAAGCACGCCATGACAAAACAATACATCTCTTTACATAAAAAGTATGAAGAGGCTATGGAGGGTTTTAATTTTGAAGGTATCAAGATTATTAGTAAAACTTACCATAACAATAAGATAAGAATAGGGCACTTAAAGGGAAATCGTTTTTATATCAAAATCAAAAAAGTGAATCCTACATCTGCTGCTAAAATTGATGAAGCACTTAAAAGTATCAAAAATAATGGTATGCCAAATTATTTCGGATATCAGCGTTTTGGAAATGATGGGGATAACCACATACTTGGTGAAAAACTTGCTAAAGGTGAGGCAAGAGAGAGAAATCCAAGAGTAAAAAAACTTTTAATAAATGCTTATCAGTCATACCTTTTTAACAACTGGCTCTCAAAGCGTCTTGAACTTAACTCTCTAGTAAGTGGTTTTACAGCTAAAGAACTTGCTACTCAACTTAGTATCCCTTTAGAAGAATTAGAAAAGATGAAAGCACAAACTCATGCGTTTAAACTTATGAGTGGAGACTTGATGGAACATTATCCAAAAGGTAAACTTTTTGAGTTTGAAGCAACAGAGAATGATTTTAGTCGTTTTAATGAACGCGATATCTCTGTAACAGGGCTACTCTGTGGTACAAAAGTAAGAGTGGCAGAAGGTTTAGCGGGTGAGATAGAAAAAGAGTATGATGATGAGATAAACGCAGATGGAGCAAGAAGATTTGCTTGGATTTATCCTACTGACATAGAAGGGCGATTTAACCCTATCGAAGCGCAGTATGAACTTAACTTCACTCTTCCAAAAGGCTCGTATGCAACTGTACTACTTGAAGAGATTGCTAAAAGAAAAATAAACTAAGGACTAAATACTTAATGAACAAAAGACATATAACATCGTTATTCTCACAAAACTTTGGTAAGTTTGCGAGTAAAGAGTTTCCTTCATGGTTTCAAAACATAGTAAATCAATCATATGTATCTCTAATGGGACTTGATATGAGTGACTTTCATAAACCAAGTACATATAAAAGTTTAAATGCACTCTTTACAAGAAACTTTAGAGAGGCTAGAACATTTTCTTTAGATGCTGAGGACTTTATCTCTCCATGTGATTCTCTTATCTCAGAGACTGGAACTATCACAGATGATTATGCCTTGCAGATCAAAGGTATGCGTTATAAGTGTGCTGATTTTATCGGGAGTGAGTTTAGTGAGGAAGAAAAGGCAATAGTTGCTGATGGTACTTTTATAAACTGTTACCTCTCCCCTAAAGACTATCACCGTTATCATATTCCTACAAATCTTAAAGTCTTAAAAGCTGTTCATGTTCCCGGAAAGTTTTATCCTGTTAACATGCCATCATTAAAGAAACGACTTAACCTTTTTATAGAAAATGAGAGAGTCGTTATTCTTTGTGAAGCGAGTAATGGGAAAAGATTTTATATCATTCTTGTGAGTGCTTTAAATGTTGGTGTAATGCAGGTGAGTTTTGAGCCTCTTATCCAAACAAACGCCATCGCAACATCTCCTCAAACATATGAATTTAAAGATTTATACCTGAATAAAGGTGATGACTTTGGTTGTTTTGAAATGGGTTCTACAATTATAATTCTGAGTGAAAAAGATATGTTAGATGTGAGTGTAAATGCAGACGATGATGTGAAGTTTGGACAAACTATCGCAAAATTAAAGTGATTTAAATGCAAACAGCTGAAAAAGATGCACTTGTAAAGTCCATATTCAGCGATAAAAAAGTATTTGAGAAAGAGATACTCAATATTACTTGTAACAGTGACAGAATAGAAGTTATGGATATCCTCGCAAAAAGAATTATACAAATACTCTTAAAAGAAGAGTTGAACTTTTTGTATATGAAAGACTTAAATAGCTTCAAGTTTTCTCTCATTGTAAACTTACTTTTTCGGGAGATAGCAAACGAATGGGTCTCATATGCACAAGAGTATTTAGGATATGAGAAAACGAAAACACTTGATATTATTCAAGATAAAATAAGTGTAATGTTTATTTTAGAATTGATAAAAGAGTATTTTACTCAGTATAAAATATACTTTGTTCAAGAGATAGCAGATAGTTTTATAGATCTTGTAGAGAGTATGCCGAGTCCAACATTAAGTAATGATCTGATTAATGAAGTCTTAAAAAGTAGTTTTGTTAAAAAGGGAAATATCTCAGTCATTTATAGTTATAGCCAGTTATGGGGACGAGTGAGAAATGCACATAATGCTAAAAAAGATAAGATTACCAAAGTTCAGATTATGATATCTGAGGCTAAAAGTAGGGAAGACTTGAAAAGTTTAGAGTACAAAGAGGAAGCACTTGAAGTGAAACCTCTTGCCTTTTTTAATGATGCTTTACTACGGTTACGAAATACCATGGTTCAGTATATGATGGGTATTGATAAATACCCTATACGTTAAATCTAAAGTGCATAACATCACCATCTTGTACTATGTACTCTTTACCTTCTAGTCTCATCTTTCCAGCATCTTTAGCACCAGCTTCACCATTGTTCTCTATAAAGTCATTAAACGCGATAACTTCTGCACGGATAAAACCTTTTTCAAAGTCATTGTGAATAGCAGCAGCTGCACGAGGAGCAGTTGAGTTTTGTTTGATTGTCCAAGCACGAACTTCTTGAACACCTGCTGTAAAGTAGCTCATGAGACCGAGTTTTGCAAATCCTTTATGAATTATCTGCTCTAGTCCTGACTCTTTTACACCCATCTCTGTAAGAAACTCTTGTGCTTCTTCATCATCAAGCCCAATAAGCTCTTCTTCAACTTTTGCACAAAGTTTGATAAGTTCACAGTTGTTCGCCTCTGCATGTGCTTTTAGTAGTTTGACATACTCATTGTCTTCTTCTAAACCTTCTTCATCAGTGTTAGCACCGTACATGATTTCTTTGTCAGTTAAAAAACGAACTTCATTTACAAGTTGTCTATACTCATCTGTATCTGTCTTGTCATAGTTTCTTGCTAAATTACCATCAGCTAAAAACTCTAAAAGTTCTTCTGCAAACTCTAAAACAGCTTTAGCATTTTTATCAGCTTTTGCTTGTTTTTTAAGTCTATCTATACGGTTTGAAAGTACTTCCATATCAGCAAGAATTAACTCACCTTCGATAATTTCAACATCACGAATAGGGTCAATACTTCCTTCATTATGCACAATATTTTCATCATCGAAACAACGAACGATTTGAAGTATAACTTCTGTTTCACGGATAGTTGAGAGAAACTTGTTTCCAAGACCTTCACCCTGAGAAGCACCCTTTACAAGACCTGCAATATCGACAAAGTCTAAGGTAGAGTACTGAATTTTTTCAGGATTAACAATCTTAGCAAGCTGCGCTAAACGTTTATCAGGAACAGGAACAACAGCCTTATTTGGCTCAATTGTACAAAACGGATAGTTTGCAGCCTCTGCATTTTGTGCCTTTGTAAGTGCATTAAAAGTTGTTGATTTACCTACGTTTGGAAGTCCTACAAGTCCGATTGATAATCCCATTTTATACCTCTGTGAATAATTTTCGTAATTATATCGAAGTTAGCTTATAGTTGGAGTGCATTATTAAAGACAACACAATTTCTACCATTGTCTTTGGCTACATATAGAGTAGTATCGACACGTTTGAGCAGACTCTCTTTTGTATCATTTTCATGAAATGCAGTCATACCGATACTTATTGTGATATTTGAGGTGTTTTTAAAAGGGTGTTTGTCAATAAGTGAACGCAGCTTATCTGCAACAGTCTTAGCCTCATCTTGGGCTGTTCTTGGGAGCATAAGTAAAAACTCTTCTCCACCCCATCTTGCGAACTCATCACCTTCACGAATATGCTGGGATATAATTTCTGTTATCTCTTTTAGAATATTGTCACCTACATCATGTCCAAAGTTGTCATTGACTCTTTTGAAGTAGTCAATATCTATCATAAGTAGAATAAATTCTTCTTTGTAGCGGTTGAATTCGACAATTTTTGCATCTAGTACTTGGTTCATATGATAACGATTAGATATACCTGTTAGGTTGTCTGTTTTTGCTAATTGCTCTAACTTCTTGTTTGTCTCTTGGATATCTGTAATGTCCATAACTGTTCCAAGACCAGCATAAGAACCTTCAAAAAAAATAGTTTGAGAAATAACTCGCATTACTCTCTGTGAACCATCAGGGTGGATGTAAATAAGGTCATTATATTCTTTAGGAAATTCTTCACCTTTAAGTCGACGCTCTACTACTGCTTTTATGGACTCATGAGAAGCAAGATGTATAAGCTCCCATGGATGCTTTTGTAGTACATTCTCACGAGTATACCCACACAGATTACAAAATGCATCATTTGCATAAACATAATAATCTTTATAGATAAATATACCCATAAGAGAAGTCTCTGTAATCTTTCGAAACTTTTCTTCACTCTCTTGTAGTTGTAAAAGTGACTCTCTCGTTTTAGTGATGTCAAACACACTACCCATCATAGATATTGGTTCTCCATTTTTACTAAACTCAATACTTCCCGAACCTTGAACATAAGCTGTACTCCCATCCTTTCGTAGTACTTTATGCTCTGTAATAAAAAACCCACGAGGCAAGCCTATTTAGCTGAACGCTAAATTTTCTAGTAAACTCGAAACGGGGTATTTAAGTAGATTTTTTATTCTTTTCCACACGACCCAAGGGTACGGGGAAATCTTTTCGATTATAAGGTTTTTTTGTAATCATAGTACTCTCTATAAGTTCTTTGAGTGTAACTTGATCCTCTGATGTAAGGTAAGATAAAAAATCTGCAAGAGTAGGTTTAAAGGATTGAGGTTCTTCTCCAAATATACGATAGACTTCATCAGACCAAGTGATGACATCTTGTGAAATATCCCATTTCCAATGCCCAATATGTGCGATTTGTTGCATACTCTCGAGTTCGTTTTTAATACTTTTATATTGGAGTATGTCATTGAAAAATATTAGGATATCACCATTTGGTAGTTTTTGAATTTTATTACAGAGCCAGTAATCTTTATCACTTGTAGTTTGTGTTGTGATATCTATGTTTAATGTCTTAGCTTCTTGCTGATGTAATGTTAAAAGTGCATCTTCAAATCCAATCTCTTTAGCAGATGGGAAAATATCTTCAAGCATCATCCCTATAAGCCCCTCTTTTGTAGTTTTCAACTCTTTTATAGCAAGCTTATTTGCATCAGCACAAGAAAAACTGTTTTTTGTAAAGCGAAATAGGAGAAGATTAATAGGTATATCATCAAGAGAGAGTTGAAGAGAAGGCATTGCTTTTCCTAAAATTTTATTAATAATTATTAAATATTATGCCATACTAATCTTTGTTGCTACTTTAAGTATTAGTTCACCTTATAATTTAATATAATTAAAAGACCATATATAGATGCATGTATAAAGTGTTTCTAAAAATAAATATCTATTATTTAAATGCTATCTAAAATATACCTTTGCTTAGATAGACTCTTCTAAAAAATACTAGGTAATAATAAATGAATACTATTTCAAAAAAAGAAGCTATAAAAGGTGCCTTTTATGGTGCTA
This sequence comes from Sulfurimonas sp. SAG-AH-194-C21, assembly GCF_029215985.1. Taxonomy (GTDB): domain Bacteria; phylum Campylobacterota; class Campylobacteria; order Campylobacterales; family Sulfurimonadaceae; genus Sulfurimonas. The sequence goes on along the minus strand of NZ_JAEMVC010000011.1, from coordinate 26,744 downwards.
TAGTTGGAGATGCTTTGTGTCTGGGCTCTCACTATGAGTATGATGCACAAAAGATATATGAGGCTTATGGTCAAAAGCCAATTGAAAAGTTTATGGGTCCGGGTGAGCAGATGGGTGGAACTACTCACGGTATAGGCTGGGGAGAGAGAAATTATCATCCTGGGAAAAAAGCGGGTGGAACTACTGACTATGGTGATTACAATATTCTAGTGCTAGAGCATTTAGCAGCTATCAGTGAGCCTAAACGGGAGTTTGATGTTGCTGCTCTTATTCCTCACTGGATGAATAGATTTGAGAATGGTTGGGGTTCATGGATATGTACTATGACTAAAGAGACTTACTCTCAAGTGAAATCAGGCATGCCTGTGGCAAACATAGGTGGTATCTCAAACGCGATGGCTATTCGCCATGTTGCGGCTTATGCTTACTATGACACAGAAGAAGAGCTTGTCTCAGTTGCAAGAAAAACTATGTTTACTCATAAAAGTGAAGAAGCACTCTCAGGTGGTGAGTTTTTTGCAAGAGTAACTTACAGAGTGATTCACGGTGAAGCACCTAATGAGGCCATAGAAAATGTAGCTGTACTTATGAGTCCGTTTATCCAAAACAAAGTAACTCAGGCTATCGCAAAGTACAAAGAAGAAGCAGACGAGAGTTCATCGCTACATAAAGAAAAGTTTGCTGATGACTTAGCTATCACTTCTATGGCGAGACTTTGGGACATTGGACGCTCTGAGCCTATTCGTGTTGGTAAAGCAAGTCCTACTGAGGGAACACTTCCTGGAGCTGTTTACTTCATCCTTAAGTACTTTGACAAAGAAGATGGACTTAACCGCGCATTAGCTGCAAACGCAATGGTAGGAGGAGATAATGCTTCTCGTTCTATCGCTATAGGTATGGTTTTAGGTGCATATACTGGAATGAGTAGCATCAAAAAAGAGTGGTTAGAAACGCTAGAGCAGTATGAGTACTGTGAAGGTCTACTTGCTAAACTACCACTACTTAAGGACTAAAAGTTTATGAGTGATGAGCAGAAGTTAGAGATATACTTAGAGCGATTACGAGTTTTAGCACTAGAAAAGATACAAGAGAAAAAAACAGATGCGATGACTGCGTTAAAAGAGTCCCTTCATATAGTTGAAGGGGAAATGTTAGGGTATTAAACAAAAAATAGCTCCGAAAATGCTATAATACATAAAAATTTTACATTAGAGGAGAAGGCATGCCAGTTACAATAGAAAAACCATTTCGTATTAAAATACCAAAAATTGAAACTAAAATGTACTTTGTGTCTATCCTCTATGATAAATATGTTTCATGGGAGTTTTGTGTTTATATCCTTATGGAGATTTTTCATAAAGACCTTGAGCAAGCAAAAGCTATTACTGATGTTATTTTGAGCGATGGTGAAGCCATTTGTGGGATTTATACATTTGAGATAGCAGAATCAAAAGCAACTATAGTAGAAGAAAAAGCCAATAAAGAAGATTTTTCTCTTAGATGCCTAATAGAAGAAGTGTAACTTTACTCTGAACGTAAGAACTTCTTCACATTTTTAAACTGTCTCTCTATCCCTTCATAACTATGACTTCCACCTTCTTCTATATCAAGAGTCGCATCAGAAAACTTCTGTGCTGCATGCTTATAGTCTAGTGACTCATCGCCTGTTTGGAGTAGTAGCATATAGTTCTCTGCGTTTACCTCTGCTACTTCATACTTTCTCAAAGCTTCATAATGCTCCTCTTTCCACTCAAAACTAGCACCATCATAGAAGTTAGTCATAGGTGAGGGTACTTTGCTTAGTGTATCGTAGGGAAAGATAGAAGGGTTTATAAGAACTGCTTTGAGATTATACTTTCGAGAGAGATAAATGCTGTAAAACCCACCAAGAGAAGAACCCATAAGAGAGACCTTTTGGTTTAGGTTTAGATAAGACTCTATGAGTTGCTCTAAAGTGTCTAATGCGAGGAAAGGAATAGTAGAGAGTGAAGGTGCTATAAACGCAGCACCTTGAGTCTTGAAGTACTCTCTAAAGAGTCTTGCTTTAGTGCCTTGACCACTACTTGCAAAACCGTGTATATAGATTATCATTATTTGATATTTTTAAGAAACTCACTCATGAAACGAACTCCAGCACCAGTTCCACCATATACATTTACATCCCAAGGAGACTCTGTATATGCTGAACCAGCTATATCAAAGTGCAACCACTTATCTTTGTTCTCTTTTTTGATAAAAGCATCAAGGAAAAGTCCAGCTGTGATAGCTCCACCATAAGGTTTGTTAGAGATGTTACAGATGTCAGCTATGCCACTTTTTATCTGCTTTTTAAGGTGTTTGTTAAAGGGGAGAGAAGATGTTAACTCTCCTGCGTTTGAAGAGGCTTTACTTAGGTCGTGTTTAAGACGACTAGAATGCCCCATAACACCAGTTGTGTACTGACCAAGAGCAACCATACAAGCACCTGTAAGCGTTGCAAAGTCAAACATATAGTCTGCTTTTACCTTGTCTTGAGCATAGTCAAGAACATCTGCAAGAACTAAACGCCCTTCAGCATCAGTGTTACGAACTTCTATAGTCTTTCCACTTCTACTTACTAAAACATCATCAGGTTTGTATGCATCACCGCCTATCATGTTCTCAACTGCACCGATAAAAGCATGAACCTCTACATCAAGCTTCATCTCAGAAGCTGCTTTAATGATACCAAGAACAGCACAAGCACCAGCCTTATCCATTTTCATAGTTACCATACTTGCACCAGGTTTAAGTGAAAGTCCACCACTATCGTAAGTAAGACCTTTTCCTATGAGGTTGATAATCTTTTTAGGGTTTTTAGGCTTGTATGTAAGGTGGATAAGTTGAGACTCATGACGAGATGCACGGCCAACTGCAAGCATAGAGTGACAGTTCTCTTTTAGGAGTGCTTTTTCATCAAGTATTTTGCATGATAGCCCATTTTCTTTTGCAAGATTACGAGCGAGTTTAGCAAAAGAAGGTGGGTTTAAATCTTCAGGAGTTGTATTTACGATGTCGCGTGTAAAACAAGTAGCATCAGCAACTATCACAGCATCACTAAAAAGTTTTATAGCTGACTTATAATCATCTTTTGTATAGATAAGTGAGATAGTTTTAAGTGCTACTTTTTCTTTTTTAGATTTGTATGTATCATAAGTGTAACCACCAAGAAGAAAACCTTCCACAAGTGCGAAGATAAGACCTTTATCATCAAGAGATACATTCATACTTTTGTAGTTAGTAGCTTTAACAGCTTTTATTGCTACGGCAGATACACTTCTAACATCATCTGCTTCAAAAGCATCAACACCACAAAAAAGAGTGTTCTTGTCATGTAAAAAACAGATACTATCTTGTGATGCAGAGAATCCTGCTAGTTTAAGAGCTTTTTTGTTTGTAGACTTTTTAAGTGTAGCCTCTGTTAGATAGACTAAAGATATGTCAGTCGTCGCATCGGAGATATTTTGGTTAAGTAGTTGAATATTCATAAAATTTTCCATATGTATAGTTTTGAAAAATAATAGCCTAAGTATGATAACAGCAAGCTAAAACTTTCTTTGGTTAAATTATATTAATTTAAGATATTTTAAGCACAATTAGTTTAGAATAACCACATCTTAATATAATTAAACGGAGAAAATATGAAAAAAATTCTATTATCTACACTTGCAATTGCTACTTTATCTATTGTAAATGTTTATGCAGGCGGAATGGACGATATAATGCAGAGTAAAAGCTCTAAGCAAAGTACAGAAAAAAGTACAGCTACAACAAAAGGTTCGAAGTCTTCAAACAAAGGTAAAGCAGCTCTTGAAAGAGAACAACTTGAGCAGTATGCTTCTGTAAACAGTGACCAACTTGCAAAAGAAATTGCAGCTGGACAGGGTGAAACACTTGATACTTTAGCTACTATGATGAAAGTTGAAGATACAGCAGCATTCGCTTCAAAACTTCAATCAAACTACTCTAAAATCTACACTTCTTCAGAGATGAAATCAAGTGAAGTATTAAGTAATATTTCTAGCTTAAGCTAGTTCTTGACTAATATCCAAGCTTTCTGAGTTTGGATATACTTTTTACCCTCCTATCAAGGCATAACCATCCGACACCTTCTCTTACTTTTATACATTTCATTTGAACTTTTTGCTAGTCCAGCACAACATTATATACAGTTATCACAAGAAAAAGAACTCTCTAAGTCAGTTTACTGGCATACACTTTTACATATGCCCGAGAATAAAAGTGAAATCGCAGATCCAAAGTTTTTTTTAGCTAAAGATGGAAGAGTTAATGCGAAGGGAGAACTTGAAGCAACAATAAATGCACTCTATAATGAAGAACGACTAGATGATAATTCCACGGCATGTTTATATCCAGCTAGAAAACATTGGTTACAAAAAGAACTAGGCCTCAAAGACTTACCTACGGTTGAGTGTTATGACTTTGATCTTCTTATGGATATGCTTAAACCAAATTCTGCAACACTTGTATTCCCTTTTATGCAGGGGAGTGCTCCTTCTTCTATGTTTGGACATACATTCTTGCGCATTGATGGTAAAGATAGACCTATCATGCTCTCTTATGCTTTTAACTATGCTTCTGAGTCTGATGACAGTGACAACCAACTCCTCTATATGTACAAAGGCTTTTTTGGTGGGTATAAAGGGACTTACTCTCTTTTACCTTACTATGAAAAGATACGAGAGTATAGAGACTTAGAAGAGAGAGATATCTGGGAGTATGAGCTTAACTTTACAGAGGAAGAAACGCAGCAGATGGTACGACATATGTGGGAGATTGAGCAGGCTTACTCTTGGTACTATTTCTTTACAAAAAACTGCTCGTATAAGATGTTTTGGATTATGGAGTCAGGAAGAGAAGGGCTAAACCTTCGCAAGTACTTTGCTTTTCATGTGATACCCTCTGAGAGTATTCGTGCTACTTTGGATGAGGGTTTAGTACTCAAGAAAAACTATAGACCTGCACGAAGTAGTAAACTTGAAGCTTACTCAAAAGAGTTAAGTAGTAGTGATATAGATGATGTTTTTAAAATTGCTTTAGCTGAGTTAGAACCACAAGTATACCTTCAAAAGAGAGATAAAACGCAGCAAATGCAGCGGTATGTTTTAGAAGCATCTTCTGAGTTTGTGGAGTATGATTATCTCAAAAAAGACATTAATGAAAGTGTGTACAAACAGAGACTTCATAAGATACTTAGCGCACGTGCAGGTCTTGGCAAGGGTGATAGTATACAAATACCGACTCCAGTAGACCCTATGCTCTCACATCGCTCATTTCGTACAAGTGTTAAAGCGGGTATGAGAAACTCTGAGCCTATCGGTTTTATAGGTGTCCGACCTGCAAACCATGATATAAATGACTTTGCAGTAGGTTTACTTCCTGGAACACAAATAGAGTTTATGGATTTACTTTTTTCTTATACTCAAGATGAGTTAGAACTTGAAAAGGCAACCATTGTCTCTGCCGTTGCATTTACTCCTAGAACAGAGTTCTTTCAACCCTCTTCATGGCGGTTTTCTGTCGGTTTTGATAGGGAGTTTTTAGGTGAGAGTACTGACTTTAGAGCAAACTATGCAACAGGTGCCACTTGGGGAAATGGGGATAATTATTTTTATCTTTTAGCTGATTTTATAGCATATATAGAGACCGATGTATATGTGGGGATAGGTGTAGTAGGTGGTGCTGTTCTCCATCAAGGAGTCAATTTTAAAACTAACCTTGAAACATCACAAAGGGTTTTTTCAAACAGAGAAACACAATTGTTATTTTCAGCTAAAGAGCATTATCGCTCTTCTCAAAACACAGCACTCTCTATCTCTTACGAATATATTCAAAAGAGAGAAAGAGACTTCAATACTTATACTCTCTCTTTTGATTATTTCTTTTAAACAACATAGAGTAAAATCATCAAATAGTGAAAGACACTACCTCCGAGAACAAATAGATGCCACAGTGCATGATAGTAGGGTTTTGAATCATTTATATAAAAGTAAACGCCTGCTGTGTAAGTTACACCACCGGCTACTAAAAGATAAAAGCCATTATCAGCTAAGACTTCTCTAAGTGGTGAGATAGCTATAAGAATCATCCAGCCCATAAGCAGATACAAAATTAGTGAAAGTGTTTCAAAACGATTAGGGTATTTAAATTTCATATAAATACCAAAAACTACTGTTGACCATTGAGCTATAAGTATACCCATTCCATAGGCTGAATCTCTAAGTAGGTAGAGAGCCATTGGTGTATAAGTACCTGCAATAAGGAGATAAATGGATGCATGATCGAAAGTTTGAAAGAGTAGTTTGATTTTTTTATGTGTCAGTGCATGATAAATAGTAGAAGAACCATACATAATGACTAATGTAGTAGAAAATACACAAGAACTTATGATGGCTAAGATAGAGCCATTAAGTGTAGCATAGGCTATTAAAACAACTGAACCAATGAGACTAAGAAATAAGCCTAGTCCATGTGTTATGGCATGCCAAATCTCTTCGGCTAAAGTGAAATCATTTGCACCATTATGATTAGTCAAAGTTGAGTATGTCTTTAGCCTGCATCATATCTTTGTCACCACGTCCACTAAGGTTTACTATGATGAGTTTGTCTTTTATATTTGGTATTTTTTTAAGGTAGGCCACTGCATGAGAAGACTCAAACGCAGGAATTATTCCCTCTTTTTGGCTTAACCACACAAAAGCATCAAGAGCTTCTTGATCGGTTGCATTACCATAACTTACACTGAGGTTCTCTTTATGAAAAGCATGCTCAGGTCCGATTCCCGGGTAGTCTAGTCCTGCACTTATAGAGTGTGCTTCTAAAATCTGTCCATCTTCATCTTGAAGTAAGTAAGACATCTGACCATGAAGTACACCTGGACGACCTTTTTGGAGTGAGCAACCGTGCTTATCAGTATCAAGCCCTAGTCCACCAGCTTCAACACCGATGCACTCAACACTATCATCTTCTAAGAAGTGCTGAAACATACCAATAGCATTAGAGCCACCACCGATACAAGCGATAACATGGTCAGGAAGACGGTTTTCTTTCTCTAAAATCTGAGCACGAGCCTCATAACCGATGATAGCTTGAAAATCTCTTACCATCATAGGGTAGGGATGTGGTCCAGCAACTGTTCCGATAATGTAGAAAGTATCACGAGCATGTGTAACCCAGTGACGAATCGCATCATTCATCGCATCTTTAAGAGTACGAGAACCAGACTCTACAGAATTTACTTTTGCACCAAGAAGTTTCATACGAAATACATTAAGTTCTTGACGTGCAACATCTTTAGCACCCATAAATACTTCACACTCTAAACCAAGTAAAGCACAGATAGTAGCCGTTGCAACACCATGTTGACCCGCACCAGTCTCCGCTATAACTTTTTTATAACCTAAACGCTTAGCCATAAGTCCTTGTGCAATTACATTGTTTACTTTGTGCGCACCTGTATGGTTTAAGTCTTCGCGTTTAAGATAGATTTTACAATCTAACTCTTTTGAGATGTTCTCAGCAAAGTAAAGTGGAGAAGGGCGACCAACATAATCTTTTAAGTAGTAATGCACCTCTTTCCAAAATTCTTTATCAAAACGAATGGACTCATACTCTTCTTTGAGTTGAATGAGGGCAGGCATAAGTGTTTCAGGAACATAACGTCCACCGAAAATTCCAAAGTGTCCATTCTCATCTGGATCGTATTTTGAGGGGGACGGGATATAATCATTCATTTTAGTTAAATTCCTTTTTTGTACCACAGTATAGTCTTGTTTTTAGTATATCTTTAAAATATATTTGAACATCTGAACTATTTGATGCTCTTAGTATTCTTGTGCGGTTTCCATCAATATCACAAGATGTACAGCACATATATGCTTCTAAAGTCTTATTTTTAGCGATATCTTCATTCTTAAAATCTAAAATAGTCGCTTTTAACTGTTTTTCAGCAGTTTCTCTATGACTTTTCCAGTTTGTTCTTTTTGAACTCTTCAATTCAATAAAACAAAATGTATCATCATTGTAAATGGCACAGTCACATCTTTTGTTATCATTTGAACTAGACACACAAGCATCTGTTTTGAGAAAATTTATAGGTGAGCTTGTATTATTTGTAACTTCAAACTCTCCGTTGTTTTCTACTATAAAAGCTGGTTTTTGGTCATCACCATCTTGAATGTAGAAGTGTGTTTTATTTACAGTTTCTAAGCACTCATTAAAGTTGTTAATCACTCTTAAACTCACTATAAATATCCATTAATTCATTAAAATTATCATCAAGTACACCACCAATATCATCAATAATATTCTCTTGAATCATTCCAGTAGATTTACCTTTAATACTATTAGAAATACCATTTCTAATAAGGTAGGCAGAAAATTCATCAGGGTTTATCTGTTGTACTTGTGGGATGATAGCAGATATTTTTTCTTTTAATACGTTATTAGTATTTGAAGCCTTATATGCAAAAATAAGTACATTTAAAATAGACAATACATAAGGGCTATGAGTCATAATATAGGTATCATTTTGAGTTGTTGTTTGTATAATATATTTTATAGCTTCTATCTGTGTTTTAGGAAATAAATTTAGTTCAGGTTCTTCAATAATTATATGACTATAACTTAATGAAAAATATTTAAGTGTTAAATACATAGGTAAAGCTGTTTGCATACCGCTTGAACTATGTTCTAATGATAAATAATTATGCTCATCATAGTAGATTACATCATTTCCATTTTTATTTACATACTTCATATTTAATAAGTTTAATTCTTTAATCTCTTTTCGTGCTTTATTATATTCACCTGCAAATTTTAAAAGTGTATCAGGAAGAGGTATTTTCGCGAGTACCATATTACTAATAGATTGGTTAAATATTGATATTAAATTTCGTTCTGCTGGGATATATTGGGACTCTAGTCCATCTAGTATTCCAATATAACTTTTTAATTCTGAAACAGTTTTATTATCTGGATTTTTAGTTTGTAGTTGCTTAAGTATATTTTTTTTATATTTACTTGGCTGATGATATTTTAATTTACCATCTTCAATATGTAATAATAAGTTTTCATCTTCTTTAAAAAATATAACTGTCTTATCCGTTATAAAATCAATATTAAACTCTTTAAATTGACCTAAAAAGTTTTCCGGTACTTCATTAGTGACTACAGTAATTAATTTAGCTAAAACACTCTTTCCGCTACCATTATCACCGATAAAAAGATTAGTTTTATTAAGTTTTATATCTATATCTTTTAAAACTCCAAAATTTTTAACGATTAAATGTAGCATTAGTTAACTTCTATAAGGGAATAAACAGCAGTTTTTTCTTCTAGTTTCTTGATACCATCTAAAAAAGAAAGACCTATAACAAAACAACACTCTACACAAGTAGCACCTGTTTGCTTTACAAGTGTTGCTGCTGCGTTTGCTGTTCCACCGGTTGCAATTAAATCATCTATGATAAGTACTCTTGCACCTTTTTCCGTGCCAAATGCATCAATATGAACTTCTATTTCATCAACGCCATACTCAAGAGCATATTTTTCACTGTAAGTAGTATATGGGAGTTTTCCCTTTTTTCTAATTGGTACAAATCCAATCTGTAACATCTGAGCTAAGGCTGCACCAAAGATAAAACCACGAGCGTCAATACCTGCAATATACTCTAAGTCATACTCTTTATAACGCTGATAGAGGTGGTTCATTAAAACACCATATGCCTCTTTGTTATTTAAAAGAGTAGTGATATCTTTAAAAACTATTCCCTCTTTTGGAAAATCTTTTATATCTCGTATTGAGTCTTCAATTATCTTACGTTCTGTGTTACTTAGTGTCATCTGTTTAGTCCTTATAGTAGTGCATCTATTCTACTCTCAAGGGCTTTTATCTTGCCGTTGAGTCTATCTGTCTCTTGTCTGTGTTTTGAGTTTCTACCCTTTAAAACCTTAAGCTCATTTCTTAACTTAGTGAGTTCTTCTGAGAGTATGTCAACATTACCAAGAGCACGTTGGAGTTGGATTTGGTACTTACGTATAAGTATTTCTGCTTCATGAAGTGTTAGTTTCATCATATCATTGCTTCGTTGCTCTTTGTTTGTAATACTTTTAAAATAGTACATCTTCACAAAAAGATAAACGCAAACAATACAAAGTATAGTAAGTAATGACCATTCCCAAAACATCAGTGCTCCTTTAGTTTAACTCTATTTTCTCAACCCGACCAGTATGTCGTCCACCATCAAAAGTTCCAGCAATCCAAGCATCAAGTATAGACTCAGCCACACCTTTACCTACTATTCGCTCGCCAAAACATAAGATATTTGCATCATTATGTCCACGTGCTACAGTTGCTGTATATGCATCATGACAAAGTGCAGCTCGGATACCCTCATGGCGATTTGCAGCCATACTCATACCGATACCACTTCCACAGATTAAGATACCGTGAGTCTCGCTATTTGCTAAAACAGCAGTTGCGACTTTATGTGCATAATCTGGATAGTCTACTCTGTCTTTAGAGTAAGGACCCATATCTTCAACTTCGTGACCTTTAGTACGTAGTAACTCAACTGTATAATCTTTTAACTCTATTCCTGCATGATCTGTTGCAACAAAAAACTTCATATATTCTCCTAAGAAAGTAGTAAACCAAGAATGGTTCGAACTGGTAAAAATAGGACATAGTCCTTAATCGGTGTCATTAAAATAACAAGTACTATGATGATTCCGTAGCGTTCATTTTTATAAAAAAACTCTGCGATTTCATTTATCTTGTACTTTAGCGCAAGATGCATTAAAAAATGGGCACCATCAAACTGTGGAATAGGGAGAAGGTTAAACACCCCTAGAACTACATTTATAACAAGTAGTTGAAATACAAACATATATGCAAAAATATACATAAGAGAATCAGTATTTGTTGGTTGACTCATAGCAACTATAGCGATTGAGGCAAACGCAGCCATAGTGAAGTTATATACTATTCCAGCGAGGTCTACTTGCATCGCTGCATTGTATCCACCATGTCGTATAACAGTTGCTGTATTAATAGGTACAGGTTTTGCCCAACCAAATAAAAAGCCACTATCAGCTCCCATCAGCATAGGTAAAAAGTACATACTCGCAGGAACAATGATAGTCCCTACTAAATCTACATGGCTTAGTGGATTTATAGTTAAACGCCCTGCATTTTTTGCAGTTGTATCTTTGTACATATATGCAACCCATCCGTGCATAATTTCATGTCCGATGATAGCAACAGCGAGGGCTAAAACAGCCGCCGCTATTTTTAGTATATCAAGTAATTCCATGAAAATCTTTGTCTGTACGGATTCGCTCTTCTCGGGCCTTTTCGAGATGAATAGGTTCTTCTAGGTCTGTTGGTGTTTTACCAATTCGATCCCATCTAATTTCCCAATTTTCATCTATACTAAAGTAGATAAACCAAGGTGTACCCTCGATGTTGTCATAAGGAACTGAACCCCAAAAACGGCTATCATTTGAATGGTCACGATTGTCACCCATCATAAAGTAGTGGTCTTTTTCTACTTTTAAAGGATTTACAAAAAAGAGAGGCATTGGGTAACGATCATTGTTTATAATTTTGTCATCATGATGAATACCCGGATGTTCTTTCATATAAGGATTTTTTACCCAAAGTTTTTCTTGATACACAGCAATCTCAAAACCTTCATAATGCTCTTTAATCCAATCATCACCTTCTCTAAAGTGGATAAATAAATTTTTATCAGCTACAAATAGTTCGTCATTTGGAAGTGCAACACAGCGTTTTACAAAATGCTGTTTGATATTTCCAGGATAACGAAAAATAACTATGTCTCCACGCTCTGGAGTATCACCATCTACTAAACGCAGCTCATCACTCCAAGGCATGATAGAAAGCTCTAAAAAAGGAATGTGAGGCATAGAGATACCATAAGCAAACTTCTTAGCAAAGAGGTGATCACCTATGAGAAGGGAGTCTTTCATACTTCCACTAGGGATACGAAATGCCTGTGCTATAAAAAATATAACAAAAAGAACTATAATTACAGTTCCAGTCCAAGAGTTTGAAAATTTATATGCTTTTTTTAATACTTCTTTCATTTACGATTGCTTCTTTTCTTGTGCGTTTATTTTTGCAGCTTTGAGGGTGTTACTCAAAAGCATTGCGATAGTCATTGGACCAACTCCACCTGGACTTGGCGTAATGTATGAAGACTTCTTACTTACTGCTTCAAAGTCTACATCACCTACAAGTTTACCTTCCTTAGTACGGCTAACACCAATATCTACTATGACTACATCTGGCTTTACCATGTCAGGAGTGATGAGATTGATAACACCAACACCTACAAAAATCATGTCTGCGTTTAGTGTGTGGCGTTTGAGATCATCTGTATGTATGTGACAGATTTCAACTGTTGCTTCTTTATTTAGAAGTAGAGATGCCATAGGTTTTCCAACAATGTTAGATGCTCCAACAACTACACAGTTTTTACCCTTTACATCGATGTCATACTCTTCTAAAAGTTTCATAACACCAAGAGGTGTACAAGGAACAAAACCATCAAGGTTAGTTACAAGACGACCAACATTAAATGGATGAAAACCATCTACATCTTTTGCCGGGTCTACAAGTTCAAGAAGTTTTGTTGTGTCTATCTGTGCAGGTAGAGGAAGCTGAATAAGAATACCATCAATACTTGAGTCTTCATTCATTCTAATTATTGTTTTTTCAATAGCTTCTTGAGAGATATTTTCAGGCATATCGTGGGTAATGGAGTAAAAACCAACACGGTCACAAGCTTTTTTCTTCATACCAACATAAGTAGCACTCGCTGGGTCTTGGCCTACTAGTACAACTGCAAGGCCAGGTGTGCAACCACAATGTTCTTTAAGTTTTTTCACCTCATCGGTAATTTGAAGTTCTATTTTTTTTGAAAGTTTTCTTCCATCAAGTAACTGCATTGAAACCCCATAAATATTATTTTTGTTATTATACCCTTTTTAAATAATATTAGGCTAATAAGGCTGTTTTTATCATGCTATTTATGTGGTTGCTATAGGTTCTCCAAGGTAATACCCCTGTACAAATTCTATGCCTAGTTCCTTGACTTTGTTATATACTTTTTCATCACATACAAATTCAGCAACTAATTTTAATCCCTTTTCTCTAGCAAATGTTTGAATGGTTTTTACAACTATTTGACTATCACGTGACTCAGGTAAGTTTTTGATGAAAGAACCATCTATCTTTAATGTTGTAATTGGTAGAAATTCTGTTTGTGCGAAATTAGAACATTGTACTCCAAAGTCATCTACAACAAACTCAATACCAAGTGTATGAATTTTCATAACTTTTTCTTTCATCTCTTTGGATCTAGTAATAGCATTATACTCTAGTACTTCAAGTGAAAGTAGTGTAGGGTCAACATTATATTCTCGAAGTGTGGATTCAATATATGGTAAAAGACCTTCATTATTAAAGTCACTATCGCCAATATTGATACTATACCTATTACCCGTTCTACTTGATAAACGACATCCCTCTTTAAACATGAATTTAAATATATTATAAAGGTTTCCGCTATGTTCTGCCGCTGGAAGAAAATCAAGTGGAGCATAAATAGTCTCTTTATGTTTTAATCGAACGAGTAGTTCATACTTGTCTATAGTATTATCTTTAGTATTATGTATAGGTTGTGCATATGAAATTAGCTCATCATGTTCAAGCGCATGTTGAATAATTGGTGCCCATTTGTTAGTATTACTTATTTGCTGAATTATTTTTAAATCACTAGAATAATATTTGATTTGATTTTTACCGGTACTTCGAGCTTCTTTAAGTGCTAACTCTGCTTTTCTAACTATATCAGTATCTGTTTGGTGTGCAACACCGATAGTCGTTTGAATAGTTTTATTGAAGTTATTTGTAACTATGTGTAGTTGTGAGATGTCTTTTTTGATATTTTCAACTATTTCAATGATATTATCAAGGTTTTCCTCTAGTGTGACAAGTGCAAACAGATCGTTATTTAAATGGTATACTTTAAAGTCACGGCTATACATTGAACTGAGAAATCCCGCGAGTTCTTTAAGCACAAAATCACCAACAACATAACCATTAGCATCATTAATCCCACTAAATCCAACTATATCTAAGAGTATTAAAGTATGGTTTGATTGATTTGAAAAGTCTTCTATAAGTTTAATTCGGTTTGGTAACATCGTAAGGGCATTTGTAGTGAGTTGCTTATATGTATCTTCAAACTTATTTTGTAGTTCAAGAAGTTGTTCATACTGTTTTACTGAAGAGCGGATTGTAGTAAATAAACGCTCAATTGTAAGTTCGGTTTTTTCTTTAAAATCGTTTATATCATAATGCTGGATAACTTGCATCTGTGGAAAGTCATTTGCTTGTCCTGTTCTTATGATAAGGCGTATCGTTTTGTTTTTTAGGTCATGACGAATATACTGTACTAAGTCTAGACCCGCTTCTGGAGTCTCCATAACTACATCTATAAGTGCAAGGGCTATATCTTTTTCATTATGTAAAATTTCTTTGGCTTCTTTAGCACTAAATGCAGAAAAAATCTGAAGTTTAAAATCCAAAAATTCCATTGCATTAATAGCTATATCTGTCACATCATGTATTGATTGGTCATCATCTACAATTAAAATTTTATGTACAGGAATATTGTCTGTTGAGTTATCTATAGTTTTTTTTGCAAAGTTAATATTCGCCATATTTATGCCTTTATGTGAGATTTATCTAAAATTATATCAAAGCCAAGACCATGAGGTGATACATTAACAATATTCATAGTGCCCTTGAGCTTTTGAGTGACAAGATTATATACGATATTCATTCCTAACCCACTTCCACCTTGACCGCGTTTAGTTGTAAAAAATGGGTCAAATATCTTTCTTTGTACTTCTTGAGTTATCCCTATTCCATTATCTCTGTACTCGAGGAGAAATACATCATCTTTTTTTGAAGATATTTCTATAGTGTTTTGTGTATTATCCTCAAATGCATGAGTAATTGAATTTAAAATTAGGTTTGTAAGTATTTGGGAGAAGATACCTGGATAACTATCGAGTAAGATGTCTTCATCAATGTTATTTATAATACTCACTTGTTTACTTTTAATAGGATTTTGAAGGCTCATTATAAGGTTGCCTATGTAATCCTTTAGCATAAATTCACGTTTGTCTTCAAAGTGTTGATCCGCAGAAATATCTTTAAATGACTTTACAAGAGTAGCTGCATTATTAAGCCGTTCATGTATGGTTTGGCTGAGTTTATATATGCTGTTTATAGAACCAAGAAGTGCTTCTTCAGTTAAAGACTCTGAATGATAGTTGGCTTCCATCTTTTTTATTTCATGGCTAATTTGAGATATGCCTGTAAGGCCAACACCAAGAGGAGTGTTGATTTCGTGTGCTACACCAGAGACGAGGGAACCAAGTGATGCCATTTTTTCTGACTCAACAAGCTGATTTTTAGCTTTTTTTAGTTCTTCAAGACTCTCGTTGAGTCTATTTCTTGCATCTTCTTCGCTACTTACAAAATAATAATAGAGTGAAAATACAATTGAAATAATCATAATGAAATTTACAACAAAAAATAGTACAACATATGATTCAGATAAGGCAAGGTCGTGCACCTTCGCATTAGAATCCACAATACCACTAGTGATGATAACTGCAATAAATAATAGAAGCCATATAATACTGGCTTTTTTATCTCTTAGGGTAAAACTACCAAAAACAGCGATGACAGACCAAAGAACATTTCCTCCACTAGAGACAAAACCTCCTAAAAAGTATTGAAAGAAAAAGGGAAGGATAAGAGAGATGAGTATTTGTGTTTTTTGTGCAATAAAAAAGTTTTTTGTTTGACGAAGAAAGGAGAAATTTAAAATTGTAATTAAAACATAACTAAAAGGAATACTAGCTGCTACATAAAGGTCAAAAAAGAGACAAAAGGTACCCCACATAAGGCCACCAAGGCTCATAAGTAGACCCATATATATCAAAAAACCATGTTGTCGTTTCTCTTCTTCAGTATTCAATGTTGTATCGGCAATACTTAAAATTCTATTAAGTGATTCAAAAACTAATATCATGTATTCTCCGGTATAATATTTTTTTATATGTATATTATATTGATTAGAAGCTTTAATAAACCAAAAAATATCTTCTAATTAAGTCGCATAAATTATATTTTTGTTATTATATCTTTTAAATAACATTAGGTAAATAATGAAATATATACTCTTTTTATGTGCACCATTTTTTTTATATGCTACTAGTAGTTTTATCACACAAGCAGAGTACTCTGCACAACTTTATAAAAATCCACGAGGCATTGGTTGTCAAAAATGTCATGGGGATAATGGAGAAGGAAAACTTATAGCTAAGTACAAACACAAAGGTGTTGAAAAAAGTTTTAGAGGTCCTAAAATAGATAGTATAAACTATCAAGAATTTTATAGGGTGCTTAGTAGAAGAAAAAATGGAATGCCACGATACTTTTTAACAGATAAGGAAGTTCAAGCACTTTACCTACACCTTCATAAAGATGATGTAAAAGAGAAAATAGATGCTAAGTAAAATTATTGAAGCATATGAGAAGAGAGATTTAGAAGCACTAGATAAACTAGCTACTCCTTGCTTTAGAGAGATAAACAAAAAAAATAGTTTTAAGTCAGCACTTATGCTCAGTGCAAATAATATCAAACACCTTTGTAAAATCGAGTCTCTTGATGCAGAGTGTATTATGCTTAATCTTGAAGATGGTGTAAGTGAGCAAGAAAAACCTTTTGCTCTTGTTTTATGTGCGATCTTCTTAACACAACTCAAAAAGTGTGATAAAAAACTTGTAGTACGAGTGAATGCTTTAGATGAGGGTGGATATGAAGAGATAACATACTTAAACCAGTTTATGCCAGATGCCATTCGTATACCAAAGATAAAAAACAAAGAAGAAGTGAAAAGTGTCCTAGCTCTTTTAAACGACGAGATAGACCTGCATCTCTCAATCGAGACAGCATCAGCTTGGCATAACCTCTCAAGTTTGGCAGTTAACAAAAGAGTCACGACATTTTACCTAGGTATCTTAGACCTTTTTGCAGATATGAAACTCTCTCAATCACTTATAAATATAGAAAATCCGACTATGACATATATGCTCTCACACTTTCTTATAACAAGTAAGGCAATGGGTGTAAAACCTGTGAGTTTTGTTTTTCAAGAGTTTAAAGATGAAGCTACCTTTACTAAGTGGATAGAGTTAGAAAAAAGTATGGGCTATGATGCAAAAGGCTGTATCTCTCCAAACCAAGTAAAACTAGTAAACGCCATGTTTGTAGATAAAGAAGCAGAGATTTTAAGAGCAAAAATAATCATCAAACTATTTGAAATGCATAGAGATGAGGGAATAAGTGGTTTTGTCGATGAAGAGTATGGTTTTATAGATGAGCCAATCTATAAAGGAGCATTGGCACTTTTAGAAGGGTAACACTATTTATGCTTATCATACTCTTCAAAGTCGATACTCGTTTTCCAGTCTACCTCACCTATACCAAAGTTATATCCAATATTAAAAAGTTTTAACATTCTATCTGGATTAAATTCTGTTGGGACAGTTATAACATCTTCCATCTTTTGAGGAATCGTTGCCATTTTAAAGTTGATATCTTTGTTTTTGACTTAATTAAAAAAACGGGGGTTTAAAAACCTTGTTAAAGTTCGGTATATTGGTAAGAAACCAAGGTATTTCTATAATGGATTATAAAAAAGCACTAAAAACTGTCCAAAATGCTCTTCAAAAAACATAATAAAAATCGGAAAAAGAAGAAGTATTCAGAGATATTTATGCAAGGATTGTAAGAAGAAATTCCAGAACAATAGACGACCAGAACAGTTCCAAAAAATCATCTTCGAAGAATACTTTTTGCACCGCCAAACTTTAAAGCAATTATCAGCTAAATATGATAAATCAATCCCTTGGATTATGAAGCAAAGAGATGAATATATTGTTGACTTTAAAGTTCATAATCCAAGAGCAGTTGATCTAGTTTGTGATGCTACTTTTTATGGCAAGAGAAAAGACAAGTTAGGTACTTTAGTTTTCAAAGATGTTGAAACTAAAGAGATACTTATTTGGAAATATATCCAAAGTGAAATAGTTCAAGACTACAGGTATTTAAAAGAAGAGCTATTGGCACGCGGATATACAATCACCAGTGCTACTTTAGATGGTAAAAGAGGCTTATATAAAGCCTTTAAAGATATTCCAATACAAATGTGCCACTTCCATCAAAAGAAGATTGTACAGAGATATATAACCATGAGACCAAAACTTGAAGCAAGCAAAAATCTTAAAAAGATTGTCTCAAGATTAACTCAAACTACAGAGAAAAACTTCACTCAAAAATTAGATGAGTGGTATGAAACTTACAAAGATTTTTTAGAAGAAAAATCTGTTTCATCAACTACTGGAGAACTTCATTATACTCATCCAAGAATCAGAGCTGCATATAGAAGCTTGAGAACAAATTTACCTTATCTTTTTACATACAAAAATCATAAATATTTATCAATTTCAAATACAACAAATGCACTTGAAGGTGGAGTGTTCTCACACATGAAAAATATGATTAGGTTGCATCGCGGATTAAGTAAAAGTTTGAAGCTTAATTTAGTTGATTACTATCTTGTAAATTATCAAAAAAAGTGAGTTTTTAAACCCCCATTTTTTTAATTAAGTCTGAAAATAGTATAAGTGAAAGAAAAATAACTCTACGAATTTACTTACAAGAGAGTGTTAAATGTATAGAGATAAAAGATAATGCAGGAGGCATTCCTAGCTCAATAATTCAAGACATATTTAAAGCAAATGTAACAAGTAAAGCTGAAGGTAAAGGTACGGGAATAGGGCTCTACATGAGTGATCAAATAGCTCAGAAAATGAATGCTAAACTAAGTGTTAGAAATGTTGAGGGTGGAGCAGTTTTTCTCTTAGAGATTTAACTTTTAATATCTCGCTAAATGGTAGTAAACATTGTAACGAATAAGTGTTTTCTCTTTAGGTCTTGGGTAGCGACTATAGGCATACTCGATAGTCTCTTTTGTTGTGTCATCTAAAACATAGTAACCACTTTTAGAGAGAAACTTAAAGTCTGTCATATCACCATTTGGATGGAGGAAAAACTCGATTACATTACTTCTGTTTACATTAAGATCACGTGATAGATTAACTCGTGCAACACGAGTTAATACTTGCTGTGTAATACGACGCATAATCTCTTGGTTATCAATGATGTACTGTTGTTGACCTGGTGTTAGTTTACCAAACTCCTCTCCATATAACTCTTTAATGTCTTGAGAGATATTTCCACCATTTGCCACTTTCTTTTTGACCGCTTTTTCTTCTTTATCTGACTTGTCTTCTTGCATCCAAGCAAGAGGATCATCGTTTTTTTGTTTCTTGGTTTTATTTAAATCTTTTTTCTTTTCTATAAGTGGTATAAATGGTTTAGTAGGAGGTAATGGTTCTACTTTTGGTTTTGCCGGTTTCTTTGGTTTAGGTTTTACCTTGGGTTTGTTTAGTGTTGGCATTTTTTTAGGTTGATTAGGTTTAAACTTTACAGGAGGTTTTACTATTTTTTTAAGCTGTTTGCCTTTTGGCATTGGTGGTGCTATCTCTTGAGGTTTAGGTTTCTTCTTGTTTATCCCAGATTCTTTATGCTTTTTAGGGAGTTCTTTAAGACTAATTTTTATCTTTTGTTCTTCTTGTTTAGGCTTTGATGGCGTAGGTGAGAGTGTTCCAAGTATCCAAAAAAGTAAAACTAATAGCAAGTGGATAAGTAGTGCAACAAAAAGAGCAAAAGTAGATCTATTCAAAAAAGTTCCATTAAGTTTAATTTCGAAGATTATACCAAATCAATATTAATACAAGTTAGATATAATAAGAAAAATATTAATAAAGGTCTTTATATATGAGTACAGATGCATCAGTAAAAGCATTCGAAGAAGCACAAAACTTAATTCCAGGAGGTGTTAACTCACCAGTTCGTGCGTTTAGTAGCGTTGGTGGAACACCTATCTTTATAGCAGAGGGTGAGGGTGCTTACCTAACTGATATAGATGGCAACAAGTATGTAGATTTTGTACAGTCTTGGGGTCCTCTTATCTTTGGTCACCGTGATGAGTCTATTGAAGCAGCTGTGATAGAAGCTGTAAAACATGGACTCTCTTTTGGTGCACCAACTCTTGCCGAGACTGAACTAGCAAAACTAGTGATAAGCTTTTTTGACTCTATAGATAAGGTGCGTTTCGTATCTTCTGGAACTGAGGCTGTTATGTCAGCTATTCGCCTTGCTCGTGGTTTTACTCATCGTGATGATATAGTGAAATTTACTGGATGTTATCATGGTCACTCTGATGCTCTTTTAGTAGAAGCTGGGTCTGGTGCTGCAACGTTTGGAAATCCATCAAGCCCTGGTGTTCCGTACGACTTTACAAAACATACACTTTTAGCAGAGTACAACAACATCGAGAGTGTCAAAAAATGTTTTGCTGACTCTAAAGATATCGCCTGCGTAATTATAGAGCCAATAGCCGGAAATATGGGACTCGTTCCAGCAGATAAAGAGTTCTTACATGAACTTCGTAAATTATGTAGTGATAATGGCACTCTTCTTATTTTTGATGAAGTTATGAGCGGTTTTCGTGGAACTATAAATGGTGCTGAGGCATTAACTGGAGTTATCCCTGACTTAGTGACATTGGGTAAGGTTATTGGTGGTGGTATGCCTGTTGGTGCTTTTGGTGGACGCCGAGAGATAATGGCACAACTTAGCCCCGAAGGTCCTGTTTATCAAGCTGGAACACTCAGTGGAAATCCCGTAGCAATGGCAGCAGGGTTTGCAGCATTAACTAAACTAAAGAAAAATTCAATAGTTATGGCAGTTTTAGAAGAACGTGCAAAAACTCTAGTTAATGGTATGCAAAGAGAAGCTGCTGCGTTAGGTATAATTATGCAAGTAGATGTGAGAGGAAGTATGTTTGGTTTTTTCTTTAATGAAAACCCTGTAAAAAACTTTGCAGATGCAGCGAAGAGTGATGCAGACATGTTTGCACAGTTTCATGCGGGAATGCTCAAAGAAGGTTTTTACTTTGCATGTTCTTTATATGAGACAGGTTTTATCTCAACTGCTACAACTGATGTAATGATAGAAGATACTATAAAAGCTGCGGCTAAAGTACTTGGAGCAATTAAAAATGGCTAGTACAGAGAATGAAAAAGAGTCTAAAACACCACGAATAAAACCTATCATAGAAGCTGCTGACAGTCTTTCTCTTGGTATCTCTATGGTTGTAGCTGTTTTAATGGGTGTTGGAATTGGTTGGTTACTTAAAAGTCTTACTGAAGTCTCTTGGACTTTTTGGATTGGTGTTAGTATCGGTATAGCGGCGGCAATTTTAAATGTTTATAAGGCATATTCTAAACAGTATAAAGTTTTCGAAGAGTTAGCAAAAGAGCCGCGTTATGCTATAAAAAAACAACTTGACGATGATGAGGACGATGACGATGAGTATTCTCAAAAGAATTACTAGCACACTTATTCTCTCTGAGGCATTAGTCCTCTCTACTACTCTGTATTCAAAAGCATTTTTTATAAATGCTCAAGTGGCATATTTGAGTTCATTTTTTGTGATAGTTGGAGCATCTTTTGCCTATAAAAAAATGATTATTACAAAAGTTGATGCTGAGGCTTATGAAAGTGATAGAGATTTACTTGACACCATTGAAGACCCTCATGGACTTTATGATGGTGAAGCTATCAATGAAGCTCCAGCAGAAGAGTTAGACCTCAAAACAATTGTAAAAGAAGAAAAAGCGAAGATTAAAACATTTAGTGTAAAAAGTATGAAACATGGGGCAAGAGGTAGTGCTTCTGTTTTTAGAATTGTGCCTTATATATTTTTAGTTTTAGGTTTTATAGCCCTACAAAACAACCATTTACTTGATTTAAGTGCATATTTACCATCACTGCTTATCGGTATCGTAGTGGGTACTTTAGTTTCTAAGGAGATTGCACACTAAGAGGTAATCATAGGAATATTTATAGTTAGACTAGAAGATATTTCTACATAAAAGTGATTATTTTGTGCTAATGCTTTAAGTTCAGTACTTTCTTGTTTATTTATATGTGTAGCACTGATAGATATAGAAAAGATACCGTACTTCTTTCCATCAAATTTAATATGCTCACCCACTCTATAAAAAACCTTCGTATCTACAGTCTCATTTTCTTCTACACAAGCATACATTTTATTAAGCACTTTTATAAGTTTATTTGAATTGACTATTATTTCAGGAATGGTTGGATCATAAGATTTTGTATACTTGATGGATGAGCTTATACTATTTGTTGCGATGCAGAGATCAGTGATTGTGAAAATATTTGTCAGTTCACCTTCTGGCTTTTTTGTATTGAGTTTGTATGAAGGGGTTTGATAGAGTTTAATAGCTATCTGATCTTCATTCTCATATCCCACAGTAACACCAAAAAATTTATAGCGACCATACTCCAACTCTATAAAAGTAGTTTTAAAACCAAAGTTTACACTGGCGTAAACTTTTGCCAATTCAAAAAGAGTAGAGGGAGTTGTAGCACCCAGAAGAAACTGAGCTTCAGAGTTAGCAGAGATTATTTTCCCATTTGCAGTAAATACAATAAAAGGGTTGTAATCATACTCTAACCACTGCTGCTCAAAAGTCATAAAATACTTATCTTACTCTTCTATGTAGTTTTTAAGGCGACGACCTACTTTAGGGTGTTTAAGCTTTTTAATCGCAGAAGACTCGATCTGGCGAACACGCTCACGAGTTACACTTAACTCTTTTCCGATTTCTTCTAAAGTTCTATCACTCTCATCATCCATGATTCCAAAGCGTAGTTTGATAACTGCTTTTTCACGCTCATTTAACTGGTCAAGAACAGTTTCAATCTGTTCACGAAGGTCATCTTTAAGAATTGCATCAGCAGGACTTATTGAAGTTTTATCTTCGATAAAGTCTCCAAAACGACCATCATCTTCGCTACCAATAGGTGCTTCAAGAGATATTGGCTCTTTCGTAATCTTAATAACATTTTTAACTTTTTCAACTGAGAGACCAACCTCTTCAGCGATAGTATCAACATCTGGCTCTTTACCATTTTCTTGAAGGTGTTTACGCATGATCTTGTTAATACGGTTAATAGTCTCAATCATATGAATAGGAATACGAATAGTACGAGCCTGATCGGCAATTGCACGAGATATCGCTTGACGAATCCACCAAGTAGCATAAGTAGAGAACTTATAACCTTTTTGGTACTCAAACTTATCAACAGCTTTCATAAGACCGATATTCCCTTCTTGAATAAGATCAAGGAAAGGAAGACCACGGTTGGTGTAACGCTTAGCGATAGAAACAACAAGACGAAGATTTGACTTCGCCATTTTTGTTTTACTTATTTCACTAATGTTTTTACCACGTTTAATCTGTTCTAAAATATCAAAAAGTTTATCTGGTTCCATGTCAAAAGAGTTTTTACTCGCTTCTTTTGTCTGTACTAGTTTCTTGATTTCCATATATGTAGAAACCATTGTAGCTTCTGGAACCATATTTGCGATATCTTCTTTGTTTAACTCTTGAATTTTACTTACTAACACACGGTGATTTGCTTTGAGCATATCGTTAAAAAGTGGAAGTTTATACTCAAGACGTTTAAGTTCTTTATCGTAACCTCCATCACTTTTAAGTGCAGTTTCCATAGCTTTAACAAGTTCATTGATAAGTTTTGAAGTTGGACCTAAGTCTAAAAGTTTTTCTTTAAGTACACTTTTTTTGAAAGTAATTCCTAAGAAATAATTGATAATCTCTTCAGTTAAATCACCATCAAGTACTTCTGGTGCTTTTTCTGTTAGTTTTATCCACTCTTTTTTTGCTTTTTCTAAAGCTTTAAAACTAGTAGATACTTTTTCTACTCTTGTTTTATCCTTAGCAGTTAGATTCTTCTCTACAACTTTTACTTCAATTACTACAGTAGCAGCGTCATCATTAGTCGTAGTAGTGTCATCACTTTCTTCTTTTTCATCTTCAAAAGATTTAAAAAGCTCTTTAACACGACGTTCTCTATTTATAAGAGGTTCTTTATAGTCTAAGATAAACTCTATAAGATAAGGAACAGAACAGATAGCATCGATAATGATACTCTCTCCGCCCTCTATCTTTTTACTTATTTCAATCTCTTCTTCTTTAGTAAGAAGTGGAATCTGACCCATTTCACGTAGGTACATACGTACAGGTGAATCAGAACGTGACCACTCTAGGAGTTCATGTTCTTTTAAAATGTCAAATTTATCACTCTCATTATCTTCAAGCATTTTTCTCTGTGCCACGCGACGAGCTTCTGCTTCTTGATCATTAAGTCTTTTAGCCTGTTCGCTAGAAGTATAGATACATTTTTTGTTTTTAGTTAAAAGTTTTAAAATATTTTTTGCCTGAGCGGCTGAGGGTTGTTTTTCAAAAAGCTCAATAAGAGATTCATAAGTAACACAATCTTTACCCTTGTGTTCTTCAAAAAATGTCTCTATGGCTTTGTTGAGTTCTTTTGCTGTCATATGGAAGTATGCTCCGTGTGAGTTAAGTATTTTTAAAGGTGGATTATACCCAAATTAAATTAACAGATGCTGAAATATAACTAAAAATAAGCTTGGAACACTCTTTGCTTTAAACTTAAAATACAAAGCAAAAAAAGGCAATATATGCAAACAGGCTACTATGCTTCCGCAGCAGGAATGGTGACACAGTTTAATAGACTTGACACTATTGCAAATAATTTAGCAAATGTTAATACGGTAGGATTTAAGGAAGATAATCTTGTTATAGGCGACTTTATGCGTATTTATCAAGAAAAACGCGATGAGCTTCCTACTGCAAACCAAACTAAAGAGGGTGCTGCATTTATTAACCGTACGATGACGAGAGCACCAAAAATAGTAGATGCTTTTACTAACTATAGTATGGGAACTTTGCAAAAAACAGCAAATCCTTTAGACTTTGCACTCTCAAGTGAAGGTCTATTTTTTGCTGTAAAAACTCCACAGGGAGTAAGACTTACTCGTGATGGTAGTTTTACAAAAAATGATGAAGGGGTACTTGTAACAAAACAAGGTTATGAGGTTTTAGCAGATGAGTATTTAAAAACGGGAAAGGGTAAAATTAGTTTTGCTAATGAAGATAATATAATTATTTCAGATAAAAATGGTCAAATTTCTACAAATATCCCAAATACAGCTAAGTTAACGCCAAATAAGAGTTTATTAATTGCGCAGCCAAAGGATTTGTCACTACTAAAGAAAGAAGGCAATGGTTTATATACATTTGGTGATATTGAAAATATTACAGATATTAAAAATAGTGGGTCTGTACAACAAGGTTTTGTTGAGAAAAGTAATGTAAATGCTGTAAAAATGATGACACAACTAATAGAAACAAATCGTTTAGTTGGTATGTATCAAAAAGCAATGAGTACCCAGATGGACGATATGAACAGAGATGCAATTGAAAAACTCTCTAAAAAATCTTAACTAATCAAAGAAGGAAATTAAAATACTATGATGCAATCACTCTATACCGCTTCGACGGGAATGTTAGCAATGCAAACACAGATAGACACTACCGCAAATAATATTGCCAATGTAAATACTATAGGTTTTAAAAAGTCTCGTGCAGAATTTTCAGACCTTATGTATAGTGTAATGGAATATGCTGGTACTTCCACATCAGATGTTACAAAAAGCCCTACGGGTATAGAGGTTGGTTTAGGTGTTAGAGCAACAGCTATCAACAAAATATTTGCAGAGGGTTCGCTTAAGCAAACAGATAATCAATTTGATATCGCAATTACAGGACGAGGTTTTTTTAAATTTGAGCTTCCTGATGGTACAGAGACTTACTCTAGAAATGGTGCATTAAAAGTTGATCAAGATGGTGTTATTGTGAATTCCGATGGGTATAAACTCATTCCAGAAATTGTTATTCCTGCTGATGCTACAAATATTAGTATTGGTACAGATGGAACAGTTAGCGCTATACAGCCTGGACAAGTTCAAGCTGCGATAATTGGACAGATTCAGACTACAAACTTTGTTAATCCAGCAGGACTACACTCTTTGGGTGATAACCTTTATCTTGAAACAGATGCTTCAGGTCAACCAGTAGAAGGGGTTCCTGGTGTAGATGGTTTAGGAACACTTAGACAAGGTTTTGTTGAGCTTTCAAATGTTGAGTTAGTGGTTGAACTTACCGATCTAATCACAGGGCAACGTGCCTATGATTCTAACTCAAAAGTAATCACAACAAGTGATGAAATGTTGCAAACAACTAATAACCTTAAAAGATAAGTGACAATCTGGTAACACTCTAAAATAGGCTTGATACTTCTTAATATCAAGTCTATTTCCTTTCTTCAAAAAGACTTTCATCAAACTCAAATCAAAAACTGGATATAATCACAAAATTATTTAATAAATATATATTAGGATTTTATAATGAGCAAGGCAAATATAAACGGAAAAGTTTGGACATTTGGTAAAGATATTGATACAGACGTAATCATTGCGGCGAGATA
>NZ_JAEMVC010000103.1 GCF_029215985.1 Sulfurimonas sp. SAG-AH-194-C21 | reverse complement strand
AAAGCTAAAAATAATTCTATAGCCATTATAACTAATTCTAAAATGGCATATATTGAAACTAGAGGTAGTCTAAAAATGGACAATACAACTATGACAGAAGATAGCACTTTATTCGCATATAATGGAGATAATGCTTTTACACTTGATTCTAATAATGTTGAAGTGACAAATAGTACTATTTCTAACTATGTAAATGTTACAAATGTTGAATATCCAAAGAGTATAGTTTGGAACAGATGTACATTTCAAAATATTAGTGGAGATTTTAGGGGTGGGAAAGGTGCTGCTATACCAAATAGCTCATACGAATGGAAAGACTCAACTTTTGATAATGTTGCTTCATTTGATAACTATAATAACTATCGTATTATTAATAATAATCCGAAGTATATAAATACCTCAAATAAGTTATTAGAAAAATAGATTTACTATATAACTGAAGAATAATAGTTTTTAAAATTATTTGCTATTATACTCCAGTCATATTTTTTTGCAAGTTTTCTGGAATTTTCCATCATCTCTTTAGTGTCTTTTTTAAGTACTTCTATAATGGCATTTCCCATATCCAATGCATTGTTATCAACCCATCTTCCACAATTATAGTCCTCTACCTCTGACCATGGAGTACCTTTACTAGCAATAATAGGTGTTCCAGAGGCTAGACTTTCTATATATACATTTCCGAAATTTTCATTATGTGAGGTTAAGGCAAATAAATTTGCATTTGCAAAAAAGTCTATCTTATCTTGACCTTCAATATTTCCAACTAAAAATACATTTTTTTCTAGATTTAAGCTTTTAATTTGTTCTAATAAATTAAGTTTCTCACCTTCATCTTGTCCAGCAATCAATAAAATTATACTTGAGTCTATTTTAGTCACCTTTTCAAAAGCATCTATTAGTATGTCAAAACCTTTCTTCTTCTGTAGTCTTCCCATTGATACGACAATCTTTGAAGCATCTATTTTCTCACCAATATATTTTTCAGTATATTTAGTAATATCTAATTTATTGAAGATTTGGAATTTTTCATATTCAATACCATTTGGAATAATATTAACTTTTGCTTCTGGAAAAACATTTAAAATTTCATTTTTTTCTTGTTCTGCTGTTGCATGCCAAGAAATATTTTTTAAATATGGTTTTATCATGACTTTAAGCCATATATTTTTATATTTTGAACCTTGTGCTAGACACCACTTACACAATGCTCCTCTAGAGGACAAGACAATAGGTTTACCGAGCAAACTAGCATAAAGTATAGCTATAGCAGTTGATGTACTAAATATATACTGAATATGTACAAGATCTTTACCTTTAATATCTCTCCATAAATTGAACAATAATGGAAGAGATATTACATTTATTTTTGTATCATTGTAATACTTCACAAAAAAATTATCATTAAATTTTGTCCAAATATTTTTATCAACATCAAGTCTTGAAGACATATTGGCATTTGTTGTGCTAACCCATACCTCGGTATTATCTAACTTTGAAAGTTCTCTTGAAGTATGTAATGATGAGAATATAGGTCCACCATAAACTGTTGCTGGGTAAAATGATGGTATAACAATTAATATTTTGATAATTTTTCTCCATTTTCATTAAAATCTAATCGTATTGCTGTGATAATTAAGAGAAGAAAGAATAGACTTCCATAATCAAAATAACCACCAAGTTTAAAAGATTTTACTATAAAATGACTAAGTGATGCCCATGCAATTGCAGAATATTCCAATGATTTTATTTTAAACACCTTATAAAATAAAATTATGTATATAAAAATTCCCATTATCCCAAGTTCTGAAATTATACGAATAGTTAAAGAATGTGCTGAAGCAGCATTAATACCATAATAATAACTTAAGAATATGTCTTTAGTCATATAACGATAATACATCTCTTCATGACCACCTAATCCTATACCAAATCCAAATGTTCGAATAAAATTACCTATAGCAATTTCTAAATTCGATACAAATGAAAATGTTGTTAAATTTTGAACATTCGAA
>NZ_JAEMVC010000102.1 GCF_029215985.1 Sulfurimonas sp. SAG-AH-194-C21 | reverse complement strand
GAATATCATGAGGATCATATTTTTTTGCGATCTCATCTGCATTGATAAATTTCAATTTATCAAGTTGGGCAAAATTAAGGGCAAAGGTAGTTTTTCCACTACCATTCGCACCTGCAACTATAAAGAGTGTTTTATTCAACATAACTTCCTATCTGTAAGTAGTATTATAACCTATTTTCTATTTGTGGAATGAAACAAAAAATATACTCATGCAATTTTTGAATATAGCAATTGTACAAGAACTACTTGCATTTAAGGGTTTTTAGTTGAATAGTTGTGAATGTGAGCCAATTCTAATAAGTACAAGTTCTGTTTGTGTAGTAAAATAGATTACAAGTAAATCTCCACTAATATGGAATTCTCTTGTATCTTGATATTCTCCACTTAGAGGATGATCTTTTGCTTCAATAGGGAGCGATAACTCTTGTAATAGAGTAGATAAGAATAAAATATATTTTGAGTAATGTTGATTACTCATTTTAACCTTTAGTAAATCTTTTGAAAAAATTTTCTGTCTTCTTATTGTAAGCACAGTTTAGATTCTTCTTCTAATTCTTTCAAAGTGATAGTATCTGAGTTGACACCATTTCTTGCATCTTCAATAGCTTGAATTGTTTCATCATTTGGAATTTTCATTTCAAATGGTAAACCTCTTTCCATTACTGATTGAGTTAAGAACATATTGATGGCATCACTCAAACTTACACCATATTTTTTAAAGATATTTTTAGCTTGTTCTTTCATCTCTGAATCTAAAGATACATTTGTTCTGCTTTTTTGTCTATAAGATGTCCTGTGATAAACTTCTGAAGTGCACTTGACATAAGTGTATGAATTAAAGTTAGTAAATTAATATACTTTTTAGTATAATACCTTAAAGTATAATCGATAGGAGGATTAAGTTGAGTAGAGTTAAAAAACCTTTTTATTATGGCGGAGTAGTTAAAAATGATCACTTTTGTAACAGAGTCAAAGAGATTAAAGAACTTCAAAATGACATTGACACAGGACTGAACATACTCCTATATGCTCCTAGAAGGTTTGGTAAAACCTCTTTGGTACTAAAAAGTGTGAAGGCTACCAAGTATAAGTATATATTTTTAGACTTTATGAGTATAGTAGATGAAGAAGAGTTTATCAATGAGTACTTTAATGCTATAACAAAATCTTTTGATACAAGTACAGACAAGGTGATAAAGTTTGTTAAAGATGTTTTAAAAATCAGACCAAATGTAAATGTAGAGTTTGACATAAATGGCATGCCTACTTTTGGACTGAACTTTAAGCACAATGAATCAAAAAGTGTTTTAAAAGAAGTCTTGGATATACCATACCAGTATGCACTTCATAATGATGAAAAGATTGTAGTTATATTTGATGAGTTTCAAGAGATCATAAACTTAAATATCGAAGATAAACTACGAGCATCTATACAACACCATGGAGATATTGTATCTTATATATTTTTAGGTAGTAAAAAGTCTATCATGACAAAGCTTTTTTTTGACAAATCAAAATCATTTTATAAATCAGTGAAACATTTACCAATAGATAAAATAGAAGCCGATCAATGGTACAAATACATTCAAAAAGGTTTTAATGATTTTGACAAAAAAATAGATATGAAATACATAGATACTATACTATCAATATCTAATGGTTTTCCATACTATACACAGCAGATAGCCAATGAACTTTTTAATTCTACTTTACAAAACGTTGATGAAGAAATGGTTCAAATTGCGATAGAATCAATTCTGTCTAAAGAAGAAGATTTGTTTTTAAATGAATGGCATAACTTGAGTCAAAATCAAAAAAAAGCATTAAAGCTCTTAATAAAAAATGATGGTTTAAATATATATACAAAAGATATCTTGAGTGATTTTAATTTTACTAGTTCGTCATTAAAAAAAGCGGTAGAAGGGTTACTTCAAAAAGATATGATAGATGTAAAACAAGGACAATACTATCTTCAAGATCCTTTATTGTACCATTATTTTACTACTTGTTTATTTAAGTAATACTAACAATTCTAAAGGAAATATAAATATGATAAGTAAGATAAACCTC
>NZ_JAEMVC010000101.1 GCF_029215985.1 Sulfurimonas sp. SAG-AH-194-C21 | reverse complement strand
CAACTAGACTTCTTAAAGAAGATGTTAACGGAGATACAATAATAGACTATAAAGATAAACTGCTAAAACCTTATGATGAGTTCTATGAACCAATTGTCCAAAAGATTTATAAAGATGAATATATTTATGATGATGTTTACTCTTTGGTATAGCCTTTATAAAGATTTTTATTTCAACAGAAAATAATGATATCCACGGACATGTGCTATAATATGAACATCAACAAAGAAAAGGAGACTAAAATGACTGCAAACTTACACTTTGAAGATAGTTTTACATCAATATTTAAAACAGTAGTAGACTCTTTTAGTAGTATAAAAAAAGAGTTTGTTGATAATCTTTTAATGAACCTTATTGTTACCATGCAAAATAAAAATAAAGAGCTCAGAGATATTCTCTTTGAGATAGAAGAAGAGCCAAAAAGATTATTAGATATGGATTTAGAAGATTTCTTTGATACAATGCTCCAACTAGAAGACAACTTTAAACCATTATTAAAATTAGCAAATAAGAACAAAGACAAGACCGATATGTTTATGCAGTTTTACAGAACTATAGACGAATTATATGGCACAACAGTATATGTAAATATAGAAATAGGATTTATAGAAATAGAACTAATGAACTCTTTAGAGATGAAAAGTGCAAGTTAAATTTGATACTAGCTTACGAAAGATCATTTAAGAGATTTCAAAAAAAGAATAAGCAACTTATTCCTATTATAGAAGAAACTATACAGCTTTTACAAACGAATAAAAATGATACAAGATTGCAATACAAAAAGATGAACTGTAAAAAAGAGAAAAATAGGTATTCTATAAGGGTTATTAATGAACCATATAGAATACTCTTTAGCATTTCGAAGAACGAATATAACTTAGTTTGTGTATGTGATCATGACAAATACGACCAGTACAACAAAAACTGCTAATAAAAACTTTTCGTATCGAAATGCGATGTTAATCCTACAATTCCACTACAAATAGTTACATTTCACCCCTCCTCCATATATAATTATTAAATAACAATAAATAATTATATTTTATGATATTATAAATCATTCAAATATTAAAAAAGGTTTATAATGTCACACTTCCTACAAAAGTTACTACTAGTTCTACTCTTAACTCTAACACTCCAAGCACACAGCGGACTTACTCAAAAAAGTATAACATCTATTTACCCAAAACCAGCAAGCACAAATGTAATTCCACATACAGATATAAGAATAAAGTTTAATGTGCAACTAGATAAATCTAAGATAGAAAAGATTTCTTTTAAACTAAAAAAGATAGATAAAAAAATAGGCTTTATGTTCTTTAAACATTATGAAAGCATAGATGGTGAACTCCGTTATGAAGAAGGTACGAAAGAACTTGTATTTAAACCAAACAAACTTTTAGAAAAAGGGATATATGAAGTATCTGTTAAACATCTAAAAACTACTCAAAAGAGAATGAGAAAACATCTTAAACAAATCTCTTTTAGATTTAGTGTAACAGATACTCTAGTAGCATCTTTAAGTATAAGACCAAATACTATAGACTTACAAGTAGATGAAAACATAAGTATAAGACCATACCTAACTTACTCCGATAGTTCATCATATGATATAGAAGCAGATAGTTGTAGTACTGAAGATAAGACAATACTACAAGTACACAACACAACTATTACAGCACTCAAAGATGGAGTAACTACACTAAGCTGTAAATATAAAAATCTCACCACAACAAACATCCCTATAAGTTCATACCAAATCATAAACGGACATAGGTTACCACCAATGCCAGATGAAACACTTAATAACGCAACACTACTCGGAATAGACTCAAACAATAATGGTGTTAGGGATGATGTGGAGAGATGGATATATGAGAAATATGAGAATAAACATCCAATTCATATAGATATTGCTATGCAGGCTGGGAGGGCTTATAAAAAAGTATTGGAAACTCCTGAGAGGGCTTTGGAAATTGAGAATGAGGTAGGAAAGCCAAGTTTCTGTCAATTATATTACCAATACAGTGCTCAATATTACAATGAGCCATTACTAGTAGAAAAAAGCTTTAATACACATTATCTTAGAGAGAAAGTATATTTTAATACAAAAGAGAGAATGGATGCTTATCTAGAATATGATTCTTTATTAAGCGGAGGTGTATATACACTTCCATCAGATATAGAAAAAAAGAAAGCTTGTG
>NZ_JAEMVC010000100.1 GCF_029215985.1 Sulfurimonas sp. SAG-AH-194-C21 | reverse complement strand
GAATTAATGAAAGTAAATGATAGTCTAGAAGAGAAGGTATATGCACGAACTAAAGAACTCGAAGACACAAATAAGAGACTCAATTATCTAGCCAAAACTGATTCTCTCACACAGGTTCATAATCGTTACTCTATTTTAGAAATATTATCTCATGAGCTACAAAGAGCACAACGATCGAAGAGTAAGATGAGTTTACTTATGTTTGATATTGACTTCTTTAAAAAAATAAATGATACATATGGGCATGATACCGGAGATAATATTCTTCGTGAATTATCGACTGTCACATTAAAGAGTTTACGAAACATTGATTTTTTAGGTCGTTATGGAGGAGAAGAGTTTCTTATTTTAATGCCAGATACATCTTCACAAGATGCACTTGCAATTGCTAATAGAGTCAAAACAAATATTACGAAGCACCTATTTTCTGAAAATATAGAAGTTACCATTAGCCTTGGATTAGTCCAACTGCAAGAGAATGAGAGTATCGATGAACTTCTTAAAAGAGCTGATGAGCTTATGTACTCATCAAAAGATAATGGTAGAGATAGAATAACTACTGATAGCGACTAAAAAGAGTTTTATAAACTCTCTTTAGCAGCAAGGATTAATGCATTAATCGCTTTTTCATATACTTTTGCTTCTTCTTCTATAGTAGACTCAAAACGAGTCACTAAGACTGGTGTTGTGTTTGAGGCACGAACAAGTCCCCAACCATTTTCAAAATTTATTCTAACGCCATCAACATCAATGATATCTTTAATCGTAGGAAAGTCAGCTGGAGGATTTTTAAGCATCTCTTTAACGCGAGTGATGATTTTAAACTTCTCTTCTTCTGTTGTTTCTACTTTTAGCTCTTCAGTTGAGAAAACAACAGGAAGTTTCGCAAGTTCTGCATCTAAGTCAATTCCATCATGAATAAGTTCTAACATTCTAAGCGTTGCATAAATCGCATCATCATAACCAAAGTAACGGTTTTTAAAGAAGATATGACCACTTACTTCACATGCTAGGTCTGCGTTTGTTTCTCTCATTTTTACTTTTAAGTTTGAGTGACCTGTTTTATACATGATAGCCTTACAGCCACGACGAGTAAGTTCATCGTACATTACCTGAGAACATTTCACTTCACCGATAACCGTTGGTTTATCCATCTTCATACTATATAAAAGGGCCATCATATCACCCTTGATGTTGTTTTTATGAGTAAGAACTGCGATACGATCGGCATCACCATCATAAGCAAACGCAATGTCACCATCAGTTTTTAAAAGCTTTTTAATATCGACTAAGTTATGCTCATCACTTGGATCTGGGTGGTGGTTAGGGAAAGTTCCATCAGGCTCAATATATAAACCTTTTGTTTTAAGCTCTAAACGAGAAAATATATCTTCAGTTACAACGCCAGCAACACCATTACCACAGTCATACACTATGCGAGTATCCATACCCTTAAGGTGTTGAAATTCACTCACTAAGAAGTCTACATATCTATCAACTGCATTTATCTCTGTCACATCACGAGTAACTTCTTTTGGCATTTCCATAGTTGAACATTCACGACCTAAAGCATAAATATCTTCAGAGAAAAAAGGAGCTTTGTCCACTGTTATCTTAAAACCATTATATTCACTTGGATTGTGTGAGCCTGTTATCATAACAGAGGCAGAGGGAGTGATACCATTCCATTCATGGTAGTTTGTAAAGTAGTTAACAGGAGTAGGAACAAGCCCCATACCAAGAACTTTTTTTCCACCTGCGTTTAGACCACGAGTAAGATACTCAAAAAGTATAGGAGAATGACTTCTAGCATCATAACCAACAGCCACATACTTACCACTAATCTTTGATGCAAGTGCATACCCTATACGAACAACACTCTCTTCATTTAACTCTTTCTCGTAAATTCCACGTATGTCGTACTCTCTGTAGATGCTCATTTAAATCTCCTCAAACCTTGTCAAGTCTCGTGACTAAGGGCTTTATAGTGTGTTTTTGTAATACAATAAAAGTCCGATTATCGTCGGACTTTGTCAAATTTTCTCATATTCATCGGACTCTCATCGGACTAAAATGGACTTGAAAAATTGAAATTTTTATATATTAGGAAGTGAAATGATACAGTTAAAAACATTAAATAAAAGAATTGCTACAAGGTCTCAAGGTATCTTTTATAAACCAGTTGTAAATGAAGAAGAAAAAGAGGTTGATAAAGTTTATCTCATACGATGGATAGATAACGATGGAAGAGAAAAATTAAAGACAGTTGGTAAACATTCACAAGGTATAAGAATAGCAACTTGTTTAGCTCTGAGAAATAATACTGTAAGTTCTGTAGCACTAGGAAGTGA
>NZ_JAEMVC010000010.1 GCF_029215985.1 Sulfurimonas sp. SAG-AH-194-C21 | reverse complement strand
CTACATCATAAGGAAAGTAAAATGAAGCTGCCGTTCCTGTTGCATCTGTTGAACCTCTTGCTCCACTTCCTGCAAATGTAGTCACGACTCCTGCTGGTGTAATTTTTCTGATTTTATAATTTAATACATCTGCTACATAAACATTTCCATTGCTATCTACTGCTGTTCCTGATGGTCCATTAAAAGAAGCTAATGTTGTATTTGCATCTGTTGAGCCTTTTATTCCACTTCCTGCAAAAGTACTCACTGTTGCTTCAGCAGAAAAACTCAACCATGATGGAAGTGTTGTCCCATTTGTTACACTCAAAGTAAGTCTGTCACCATCTACATCATTTCCTGTAGGTGTATAACTATGAGGTGTGTATTCTGTTGCGCTTGTTGCAGTATTACTTGTAAATGTTGGTGCGTCGTTTACATCTTTTACATTTACAGTGATGGTTTGAGTTATAGTATTTGTCCCATCCGCTGCTGTTACTGTTACAGTGTACGATGATTTTACTTCGTAATCAGGATTGGCATTAAATGTTATAACTCCGCTGCTATCTATGCTAAAATCACCTGCATCTACTCCACCCAATGTATAACTAATTGTTCCAGTTAATCCTACTGTTACTATAGTTGTTAGTGCTGATTGATTTTCATTTGGAGTGAGTGTTATAGAGAAGCCTCCTCCATCATTTGAGCCTCCATCGTTTGAAAAATAGGTATCATACAGAGGAGTAAAAAAGTAAGCAGCTCCCGCACTAGTAGCTCCTGTATCTTCATAGTTTGCACCTATAAGTACCGTACCATTGTATATAGCTACAGCATTTCCAAAATAGTCTGTCGCTTCTCTATCACTCGCTTGCATTGTTTTGAAGAGTGAAAATGTACCACTCCCATCATTTTTAAACACATAAGTGACACCAGCATCACTCACACCGGCATCTTCTTTGTATGCTCCGACAGCTATGTGTTCACCACTTATAGATACTGATATTCCAAAGAGAGCACTTACTTCTCTACTTGCATTAGCATCAAGTCTCTGAGTCTGAGTAAAAACACCATCACTTCCTTTTTTAAATACAAAAGCCGTACCTGCATCTGTCACGGTAGTTGATCCTAGGTCATGATAAGGTGAGCCAACAACGACATAATCCCCATCTATATCTACACTAGCCCCAAAGTAGGCACTTGCTTCTCTTGAAGTAGCTTGGATGACCTGTATCTCTGCAAATGCACCACCAATATTTTGAAATATATGCACAGCCCCTGAGTTTGAAAGACCTAAGTCTTCATTTTTCGCACCCACTACGATAAAGTCTCCATCAATTGCTACGACATCACCAAAATTATCACTAGCATTTGGAGTCACTGCTACTATCTTTTGAACCTCTACAAATGTATCATTGTAGTTTTTAAAGACATAAGCCGCACCAGCATCAGTGCCACCGGCATCTTCTGCTCTCGCACCTACAACTACATACTCCCCACTCACATCTACTGAGCTTCCAAAAAAGTCACTTGCCGCTTTATCAGCCGATAAAATCTTTTGAATTTCACTGAAGTTTCCATCACTAGCTCTTTTAAAGATATATGCAGCTCCCGCATCTGTACCACCTTCATCTTCAAAAAAAGCTCCTACTACTACATACTTTCCATCTATCGCTACCTTGTCTCCGAATCTGTCATCATTTTGGGCATCACTTGCTTGAAGCCTTTGTGTCTGTGTAAAATTGCCATCTATGCCTCTTTTGTAGATGTAAATAGCACCTTGGTTTGTATTCTCCCCCCAAGCACCAATAACCGCGTAGTCACCATCTATGTCTACACTACTTCCAAAGTAAGCACTAGATGCTGGAGTCGCAGCTTGAATCTTTTGAAGTTCTGAGAGTGTATAGGAACCTTGTAATTCTGAGACTATATCTGTTACATTTACCTTTATGGCTTGTGTTTTTTCCTCTGCACTTATTACTACATTCACTTCATACACATTGTTAGTATCTAAATCCTTTGGATTTGCATAGTCAACAGATGCTTTAAAAGTCACAACCCCAGAGTTGTTTATATCAAAGAGTCCTGCATCATCTCCGCTAAGAGTATAAGCTGTGGCATTTGTGGCGTTTATATCGACAACTACACCTGTACTGTTTTCTGCAAAGTTTGCCTCTACATAAGAAGTATAAAAGTAAGCAGAACCTGCCTCAGCACCACCACTATCTTCATAATCTGCTCCTATAAGTATAGTACCATTAGAGATAGCCACTGCATCTCCAAAGTAGTCAGCATATTGGGCATCACTTGCTTGGATTTTACTTGTTTGTATAAAAACATCACTACCATCATTTTCAAACAGATAAGCAGCACCTGAACCATAACCATTACCAGTTACCCTAGATGCACCTACAACTAGATACTTACCACTTAGAACAACATCCCATCCAAAATTAGCATTTGTATGTATATCAGATGCTTTAATCTTTTGTATTTGAGTAAAAGCATCACTTCCATCATTTTTATAAATGTATGTAGCTCCAGCATTTGAAGCACCCGTATTTTCTCCTTTTGCGCCAACAACTATATATGCACCATCTATATCTACACTCCTTGCAAAATAATCAGCCGATAGTACAGCACTTGCTTGAATCGTGTCAACTTCTACAAAAGAGCCGCTCGTGTTTTTAAATACATAAACCATTCCAGCATCTCCAAGACCTGTATCTTCGCCCCAAGCACCAACTACTATATACTCACCATCAATAGCTACACTATCTCCAAAATAATCATCTGCACCTGCATTACTTGCCATGAGTTTTTCAACCTGAGAAAAAGTACCATTGTTGTTTTTAAAAACATAAGCGGCACCGGCAGATGCACCTTTGGTGTCTTCACCATTAGCTCCTACAACTATATAATCACCACTAATATCTACAGAAGTACCAAAATAGTCAAAATCCTGTTTATCAGCTGCTTGGATATACTGTACTTGAGTAAAAGTGTCACTACCATCATTTTTAAATATATAGATAGAACCTAAGTCATCACCACCTGCATTATCTAAACGTACACCAATGACGACATACTCTCCCTGTATAGCTACAGCAGTACCAAATCGTTCGTTTGCTGAAACAGTGTCTCCTACGATTCTATGAAGTAGTGTAAAGTTCCCGTCTACTCCTCTTTTGTAAACATAAGCAGCACCTGCATCCGTAGTCTCTCCACGTGCACCAACAACCGCATAGTCACCATCTATATCTACACTAGTTCCAAAGTAAGCACTAGCTGCTGGAGTACCAGCTTGAATCTTTTGAAGTTC
The DNA here is from genome assembly GCF_029215985.1 of Sulfurimonas sp. SAG-AH-194-C21. Classification (GTDB taxonomy): domain Bacteria; phylum Campylobacterota; class Campylobacteria; order Campylobacterales; family Sulfurimonadaceae; genus Sulfurimonas. The sequence goes on along the minus strand of NZ_JAEMVC010000010.1, from coordinate 56,422 downwards.
TTCAAAACTATAAGAGTTATGTACCTCTGCAACTTGGTTGAGTACATTTACTCTAAGTTCTTGTGTTGTGTTTACATCACCAATGGCTATGACATTAAAAACATACTTATTGTTTGTATCTACATCAAGAGGTGTTTCATAATCTGGAGAGTTTTTAAAAGTCACAACACCAGAACTGTTAATGTCAAAAAGTGCAGCATCATCTCCACTCAGAGCATAACCGGTGGCATTTGTAGCGTTTGTATCAAAAACGGAATTTGTACTGTTTTCTATAAAATCATTAGCTTGGAGATAAGAGCTGAAAAAGTAAGCAGCACCGGCTTTTAAACCTCCTGTAGATTCATAACTTGCACCTACAAGAACAGTACCATTACTTATAGATACACTCATACCAAAAATATCGCCAGTTTCCCCATCTGTTGACTGAATTTTACTCGTTTGAGTAAATGTGTCATTTCCATCATTTTTAAATATATAAGCAGCCCCTGCATTAGAAGCAACTCCATCATCGTAAACTGCTCCAACGAGCACATAATTACCATTAATGGATACTGAATTTCCAAATAACTCAGAGTTACTTCTATCACCTGCTTGAATCTTTTGAACTTGAGTAAAAACATCACTTCCATCGTTTTTAAAGATGTATACAGCACCTGTATCTGTAACACCTGTATCTTCGTTGGAGGCACCAACAACTACATAATTTCCTTCAATAGCAACAGAGGATCCAAAATAGTCACTTGCTTGAGCATCACTTGCTTGAAGTATTTCAACTTCACTAAAAGCACCATTTCCATCATTTTTAAATATATAAGCAATTCCAGCATTTGTTTCACCAGTATCTTCTAGTCTGGAAGCAACTACCACATACTCTCCATTAATGGCTACAGAAGACCCAAACTGATCGTCAGTACTTGGGTTACTTGCCGTAAGTTTTTCGACTTGGGTAAAAGCATCACTATTATTTTCAAAAATATATGCTGCACCTGCATTTGAACCACCTGCATCTTCATAAGCAGCTCCAACAACAACATAGTTACCATTTAGATGTACAGAAAATCCAAAATTGTCACCTGCTTGTTTATCAGTTGCTAGAATTATTTTTACTTCTGTAAAAACATCACTTCCGTTATTTTTAAAAACATAAGCTGCACCTGCATCTGCTCCACCAGTATCTTCACCTCTAGCACCAACAACAATATAGCCTCCATTAATGGCTACAGACCACCCAAAATAATCCAATGTTTGCTTATCACTTGCTTGAATTTTTTGAATTTGTGTAAAATTTCCATCTGCCCCTCTTTTAAAGATATATGCAGCACCGACATCTGTAGCACCTGTATCATCATGGTCTGCCCCAATAACCGCATAATCACCATCTATAGAGACAGAGTTTCCGAACCAAGTCTCAGCAGTAGGGCTTAATGTTTGAATTTTTTGAAGCTCTTCGAAACTGTATGTGTTTTGTATGGTAGGGGTAAGTGCCAATAAGGAACTTTGAACCAAGAGTAAGAAGAGCATGAGTTTAAATATGTTGTGCACTGTTTAAGCCTTTAGAGTAAATTTAGTGTTTATCTGCCATTATATATTACTCAGGTCTCAGTGAGGTTTTATATGTGTACTTTATATCCAAGTTCCGGAAGTGTTTGTATAAAATCTTTTCCAAGTTTTTTTCTGATGCGAAAAAGTAAATTTTTCAGAGCAGCGGCACTCATTGTCTCATATTGATACACAGCTTCCTCTATCATCTCTCTACTCAATATATAACCCTTTTTTTTAATGACTAATTCTAAAAAGAGGTACTCTTTTGCCGTGATGAGTAACTCTTGGCGATTTTTATACAAAATCTTTTTATCCATATCAAAGTATATCTCTTGGGTGAGTTGATATACTGGATTTTTTCTCTCTTCTATGAAGCTTACAATACTTGCCAAAGTACTCTCCATGTCATCTTCTAAAATTTTCATTTCTTACCTTTGAGTTCAATGATTAAACATACACCGTCATTAGTGTACTTTACATCAATCGTACAGTTGTAAGTAAATAATAGCAAATAGAGGTCTCAATTAAGTCTTAGTCCCCCCTATTTTTCATCAAGTCATTAAGTTGCTTACTAAAGTGTTTCCTCTTTGTAACCAAGTGGAAATACTTTAGTAATCAACTTTCTTTATAATTTCACAAAATTCAATTCGGAGTTACAAATGAAATTATCAAAAAAAATCATTCCTAGTGCAATTGCTGCATCTTTAGTCCTCGCTTTTAGTGCCTGTGGAGGTGGAGGTGACTCTACTACACCAACACCAAAGACAATAAAAACAGTACCTGACACTACTCCTGCTAGTCAAACATCAGATGGTAAGACTACGTTATCAGGAGACATAACATCAGATATGACTCTTAGTGCAGATAAGGTATGGGTACTTAAGGGTTTAGTTGCTGTTAAAAATGGTGCTACACTTACTATTGAGCCTGGTACTACTATTCTTGGTAAATCTGGAACTGGTGCTAACACTTCTTATATGATTATCGATAAGGGTTCTAAGATAATGGCAGCTGGTACATCAGCTAAGCCAATTATCTTCAAAGGTGAAACTGCTTATGATGGTGGAGCTGATGTATGGGGTCAGTGGGGTGGATTAACTATCATTGGTAATGCTGCTAACTCTCAAGTTGCTCCTTATGAAGTTAACACTGCGTTTGTTGCTGGAGATACTGACCTAGCTGATAACTCTGGTGTTTTAACTTATGTTTCAATTTTAAACTCTGGTATCACAATGGAAGAGAACAAAGAAATCAATGGTCTCTCTATGGTTGGTGTTGGTTCAGGTACTAAAGTTGAAAACCTTACTGTTAACAAGTCTGATGATGACTGTGTTGAAATCTGGGGTGGTACAGTTAACTTAACTAATGTTGATGTTTCTGAATGTTCTGATGATCACTTTGATATTGATGATGGATATGCTGGTACAGTTACTGGTCTAAAAGTAACGCAAACTACTGGTTACTCTGCAATTGAAATGTCAGGTACTACTGCTGCAACATTCAATGACTTTAACATCAATGTTACAACATCTATTAAAGATGGTGCTATCTACTTCAAGAAAGGTGGAATCGGTGGTCACTTCAACAACGGTATATTAACTTATAATACTGATGACCTTGCTGGTTATGGTGCACTTCACTCATCAAGTAATTATACAATTGATACTGATAACACTTCATTCTCTGGTGTAACGATAAATGGTTCTAATCCAGTTAAGTTCTCTGGTGACTCTAAAGCTGCTCTTCAAACTGCATTTGATGCCAACAGCACGAATGTTCGCTAACTAACTCTTCATTACAACAAGGTAACAGATAGTTACCTTGTCACCACTTTGTAACTTTCTCGTAACTCTTTTAAAACCTACACTTACTATCATTCGCTCAAATATTCCATAATCACAGGGAGAGAAAATGAAAATTATCCATTCACTAGCACTATCAGCTGTTTTACTTACAACATCATTAGCCGCTAACACAAATGAGAAACTTGTAAACTCTATCATCCAACTTAGAGGTGATGTAGAAAATCTTTATACGGACATCAAAGAGAACAAGCAGACTTACCATTCACAGATGAAATCTTTATCTATGCAAATCACAGACTCTGAAGCACAGATAAACAGAAAATCTACTGCTATCAAACTAGCGCAAAATGAACTAGGAAAGATCACTAAACAAATCAAAGAGACATCTTCTGGTAACTCTGAGATTAAACCTTTAGTTTTAAATGCACTTGTTCTTTTAGAAAAAGGCATAAACGAAGGTATCCCTTTTATGCTTGAGGCTAGAGTTGCAGACTTACATAAAATCAAATCTGACTTAAATGCTAACCTTATTACAAATGAAAAAGCGCTTGCACTTACATGGGCAGCATATGATGACACTATCCGTGTCACAAAAGAGATTGGACTTTTCAAACAACAGATAGATATTAAAGGGAAAAAAGTTTTAGCACAAATCGCAAAACTTGGCTCAATTGCAATGTTCTTTTCAACACCATCAAATGAAGTTGGTTTTGTAGTAAAACAAGCAAACACTTACAAATACAAACTTATCACAAACCCAGAAGATATTAAAAAAATAGTAGCACTTTTTGATGCACTACAAAAACAGATAAGAACTGGATACTTTGAACTACCAAATGCTTTAGTTTTACAAGGGGTTAAATAATGCAGAAAATATTACTAATTTTATTAATGGTGGCGTTTAGTCTCTTAAACGCTGATGAACTTCAAGATGCTTACCAAAAAGAGTTTACATTCTTAAAAGCACAAAAATCAGAACTTCAAACTAGACTTAAAAAAGAGAAATCTTTTCAAAAAAGAGAAATTACATCTGCAAAGAAAAAAGTTAAAAACTTACAAAACAAGCTAGTAACACTTTCTCAAGACAACCAAAACATTGAAAAAAGTATAGAAAAATCTGCTCAGATGTTAGAAGATAAAAACTCTAACAAGCAGATATCTTCATCTGTAGTTATTCAAGCTAAATCAATGTTAAGTGACTATGCTATAACAGTTAATGATACTAAAGATATGGATATTGTCGCGGTAATGCAAAAAGCATTTGAGGACACTTCAGCACTTTACAAAAAACTTTCAAGTGTAAGTAAAGAAAAAGGCAAGTTTTATCTAGTAGATGGAACTACAGCTAAGGGTGAGATACTTAAGGTTGGAAATATTGCAGCTTACGGTATCAGCTCAAAAGTTAAAGGGGCTCTTGCTCCTGCTGGAAATGGCGAGTATAAAGTTTGGAATAAAGATACAAGTGTAGATGCGGCTGCGTTTGCAGCAGGTACGACTAAACGCGATGTAAAAATATTTATCTATGAAAACCTTGATAAAGACATTGAGTATGTAAAAGAAAAAACTATTGAAGATACAATTGCAGGTGGTGGGACTATCGGTTACATCATTTTAGCACTTGGAGCTTTAGGTCTTTTACTAATTCTTTTAAGAGTTCTTTTACTTTTAAAGTCTGGTTCAAATGTAAAACAAATTACTGATGTAGTTATTGCAAAAGTTGAAGCGGGCAAAGGTCATGAGGCACTTGAAGCTATAAAAGAGTTCAAAGGTTCAACGGCTCGTGTAATCAAAGCAACACTCAGAAATATCAACAAAGACAGAGATCATATCGAAGATGTTGTAACGGAGTCTATTTTAAACGAGAGTTCAAACATAGATAAATTTGGTAACTTTGTACTTGTTTTAGCAGCTGTTTCTCCATTACTTGGACTTTTAGGAACAGTTACAGGAATGATTGCAACATTTGACATCATCACAACTCATGGTACGGGAGATCCCAAACTACTTTCAGGTGGTATTTCTGAAGCACTTGTTACAACTATGCTCGGTCTCGTTGTAGCTATACCTTTACTACTTTTAGGAAACTTACTGAGTGGTTGGACACAAAGTATCAAAGACTCAATGGAGCAATCTGCTCTTCATATCGTTAACCTCTTTGAGATTAACAAGGCCTAATGATGGAAAGCTTAGTAATCTACTGGGATCAGTTCATGCACTTTATGAACGCCGGTGGAATCATTATGTGGGTTCTTTTTGCCTTAAACCTTCCACTTTGGTATGGTCTAGGATATAGATACTTTACACTCAAACGCGGTACAAAAGGTAATGTAAGAAGACTTATAGAAAAGCACGAAAGTCGTGGAGATGAGAAGGTTTATGTTGGGATTTTGGATTATGCTATTCATGATGCACTTGAGGCTTCAAAAGTAGCTAAGAATATTTCTAAAAAACCAAGAGAGTATATGTATGATGCTCTCTTTCCATACATCATAATCACAACAAAGTATGGTGTTTTAATTAAAACAGTAGTAATGCTTGCACCACTTATAGGTCTTTTAGGGACAGTAAGCGGAATGATAGAGACTTTTGATGCACTTCAATCAAGTTCAATGTTCGCTCAAGGTGACTCAATAGCAGGCGGAATTTCAAAGGCACTATTTACAACAGAGTTAGGTTTAGTTGTAGCAGTACCAGGTCTAATTTTTGGAAAGATTTTAGATAGAAAAGAGGAACAGTTCACTTTAGAATTTGAGCAGATAGTAGACATAATAAGTACAAAGGATGAGAAATGAGATTTAGACAAAAAAGCCAAAATGTTGATACGGTAGATGTATCACCACTAATAGATATGGTTTTCATACTTTTAATCTTTTTTATGGTTACAACAACATTTGTAAAAGATATGGACTTAGAACTTAACCGCCCTTCTGCTGCATCAGCAACACTGGCTTCAGGAAAAGCGATACGAGTTTATATAGACCACTCAAATGAGATTTTCATAGATAACCAAGCTGTAAAGTTATGGGCACTTCAGAGTAAACTTCGTGATTTACTTAGAACTGCATCAGAAAAGTCAGTTTTAGTAATCTCAGATGGTGATATAGCTGTAAATGTTTTAATAGATGTCATCGATGAGTGCCGACAGAGTGGTGCAAAAGATGTTGCCGTTTCAACTACTAAAGAGATGGGATAAAAACCGTAATGTCAAGTAAAAAATACAGTACAAAAGGAAGAGCACTTCAAGCCTTTGGTGTAATGCTTGTTGGTGCACTTTTAATGGTGGTTCTTGTTGTCTCGTTTAACAAAAGTGTACAAGAAAAAGACACAAAAGTTAAAAAAGAGATTAGACAAATTAAAGCGAACAAAACTCAAAAAAAAGCTACAAAACCGAAGCCGAAGCCAAAGCCAAAGCCAAAAAATACACAGCCAAAAGCTCCACTTCCAAATATGAATTCACTTCTTGGTGGTGTGGCTATGAATATACCTGAGTTTGCAACTGGTGACATTGCAGGTGATTCAAGTAAATTACTCGAAGATATTGCAGATGATGCCATTATGAGTGAAGATACTGTTGATGTTAAACCAAAGGTACAGACTCGTCCTCCTTTAACATATCCAGCACAAGCTGCAAGAGATGGTATTAAAGGCTATGTAATTATTAACATTCTTATCGATAAAGATGGAAGTGTTGAAATAGCTAAAATTTTAGAGTCCCAACCAGCAGGTATTTTTGATACTGCTGCACTAAATGCAATTCGTTCATGGAGATTTTCTCCAGCAATGTATAAAGCAAAGCCTGTAAAAATGTGGGCTAAACAAAAAATTAGATTTCAGTAAGGAGTGCAAAGATGATCAGTAAAAAAATAGTACAAATTTTATCAATTGTTCTTATTCTAAATGCCTCTTTATTGGCAAAACAACAAGCGGATATGGTTGACCATGTGGCATTAGCATCTTTAATGATTTATGATGCACGCTATAAAAAAGCACAAGAAGAGTTAGCTCTTGTAGATAAAAAATCTTCTACATATGATAAAGCAAACTACTTTACTGTAGTTGGTGTTTTAAATGCGAAACAAAGCAAAACATCAGAAGCTATTGTCGCTTATAAAAAAGCTATAGATGCTACAAAAATAAAAGTATTTATAGCACCTAAGGTTTATACAAAAGAGAAGTATCTTTTCTCAATTGGAAATACTAAAACAGATAAGACAAAAGTACCAGTATTTAATGCAGAAGCAAAACGCCAAGACAAACTCTCAGCACTTTATATGAACTTAACTGGTGAGTACTACAAGTTAAAAGATTATAAAAACACTGTTGCATCTTTAGAGAGTGCTGGTGAAGTGGGTAAAAACCGTGCTGCACTTTTTACACTCAGAGCAGAATGCTACTACAAACAAGAACTGTTTAGTGATGCTATATCTGCTCTAAACATGGGAATAAATAAGTTTCCAGATAATAGCAAGCTGTTAAAACAGAAGTTTTACTACTTTGCAGAACTTAAACTCTACCAAGCAGCCATAGAGGCTTCAAAAGTTTATATGGACAAGGTTGGAGTGAGTTCAAAAGAGTACATAGCACTTTCACAAATGCTTATAGGTGCAAACCAAATAGATAGTGCCATTAAACTTTTAGAAGAGTCAAAACTAATGTTTCCTAAAAATCCAAAAATCGGTGTTTTGCTAGGTCATATGTATCTTAAAAAAGGTATGCGAAATACTACTGCACACCTTTTTGAAGAGAGTTCTTACTATGATAAAAAGTATCTTAAAGATGCTGTTGAGATGAACCGCCGTGCTGGGAACAACCTCCATGCCCTATATCTTAATGCTCAAAATATCGACAAGGTAGAGAAGTTAAAACAAAAAATTGCTATCTATCTTAATGTTGGAGAATACAGAAAGATCATTGGTCTGCAAAAAGCACTTAAACGATACAAAATGCTTGATGATGACAACCTAAGATATGCCCTTGCTTACTCTTTTTATATGGCAGGTGATTATGTCAGTGCAGAAGCACAACTAAAATATATCTCTAATAGTGAGCTTTTTAATAAAGCTACAGTTATCAGAAAAAATATAGAAAAATGTACAAACAACCAACTGGAGTGTTTATAATATGAAACGTCTTTTTAAAACCATCGCTATACTCTTACTTCTCTCATCAGCACTTATAGCAGATGAGACAGGTTCAGCTTCAATATTTTCATTTTTAAATGGTCTGCCCCTACAAAATAATGAAGTTTTAGTAGATGGAAAATATAGCTACTTTACAGATGAAGATGGAAGTGTAGAGTTAATCCTTGAAACAGGGAAACATCAAATAGAAATCTTTGCAAAAGATGCAAATAATCAAAACCTTGGTTACTCTAAAAAAAGTATAGAGATTAAAGAAGGAAGAGATACTCAAGTCATCGCTACATTTAATGATGAGGGTCTTACTCCAAAGGTAGACATAGATACTCCAGTAGGAAAAAGTGGGATTATCAAAGTTGATGAAAGCCTCAACACCGGTACGATTCATGGTGTAGTTTTAACATCTGATAAAAACCTTCCAATCCCAAATGCTAGAGTATTTGTAAAAGGAACAGGTATTGATACCAAAACAGATGCAAATGGTAACTTTTATGTAAATGTCCCAGCGGACACAAAACTCAGTATTTCTATCGTGCATTCAGAATATAGTGCTCAAACTCTAAACAATTTAGAAGTAAAAAAAGATGACACACTCAATACTGAAGTAAAACTCACACCTGCAAGTATGGAACTTGAAGAGTTTATCGTGCTTGCACCTAAAGTTAAAGGCAGCATCGCAACGATAATGGCAGAAGAGAAAGAGTCTCAAGCCATTACAAACATCATCGGTAGTGCTGAAATCTCTAAAAAAGGTGACTCTTCTGCAGCCGGTGCACTTAAACGTATAACAGGTGTAACAATCATCGGTGGAAAAGATGTGTATGTTCGTGGACTTGGTGGACGTTACTCAAATGTAGAGTTAAACTCAATGCCGCTTCCTTCTCCAGATCCACAAAGAAGAACAGTTCCCCTAGATATTTTTCCAGCTTCTGTTATTGGAAGTATGAAAGTACAAAAAAGTGCAACTGCTGATATCCCTGCTTCGTTTGGTGGTGGGTATGTTGACATCCGTACAAAAGATAAAACAAAAGAGAACTACTTTAAAATCACAACTGAGTTAAAAGCCAACTCAAATACTGGTAAAAAGATAAACTCTTATGAAGGAAGTTCTACAGACTGGACTGGTAGCGATGATGGGTATAGAGCTATTCCAGCACAGATTTTAAATAACTCTCAAATTGTTGTGGGAGAGCCTATACCAAAATTTGACCCAGCCAACAACCAAGAATATACAACAGATATAACAAATAGACTTTTTAACACAACAAAAGAAGAACTCCCTTATGGTGGTAAGTTTAGTGTTGAGGGTGCATATAACCTTGAGATTGCTGATAAACATGACCTCTCATTTTTTGCAACCTACTCTTACGGACAAGATCATGTTTCACGCGATGAGCAGTACTTTGACTATGGTTACGATGTAATTAAAGATGAGCTTAACCAAAATCCTGATGCAGAGGGAACAATTTTACGTGCAAGTGATAGATATACAAATGCAGGTATGTTTAATGTTCACTATAACTATGCTGATGTTTTTAACCTAAAGTTTACAAAGTTTTACTCTAAGATTTCTGATAAGTTAACAAAAATTGCAGAAGGAACTAAAGGTTCAGATAATGACTACAAAACTCGTTATGACTTAAACTGGGAAGAACGTTCTCTTGATATGAACCAACTTACAGGAGATATGAAGTATGAAATATCTAACTATGAAAATATCTTCTCATTTGGAGGAGAATTAGGTACTGCTAAACTCGATCAGCCTAGTAACTATAAGTATCAGTACTTTACTGTGCTTAGACTTGATGGAACACCAGTAGGAAATCCGTACTTAGATAAAGAATCATATTTTTTAAATCTAACTTCAGATGATGCACTGAATGCTTTTTATCTTAAGAACAAAACACTCTTAAATATCTTTAATGAAGCAGATTTTATAGAAATTGGTGTAAGTATAAACTCAAAAACAAGAGTTTCTCGTTACAATAAATACACAATGCTCAAAACAACTCCAGAGAGTACAGATAAGCTCACTGAAAAAATAGACACTATTTATGACAACAAGATACGTCAAAACTATGATGGGACTTTTAACCTTGACATCGGTTTTCAACCTGCTTACTGGTATGATGCAGAGGTAGATGAAACAAATTTTTATCTAAACCTTTCACTTAAACCAATGGAAGAGCTAGAGGTTCTAGTAGGTGCGAGACAGGTAGACTTTAAACAGACTATTTTTCAATACAAGGCAGATAATGCTGGTATTATACAAAAGAGTCCTGAATCACTTATTTTTAAGAACTTACTTCCAAGTCTATCACTCAAGTATATGTTTGATAGTAAAAACCAATTAAGTTTTGCCTATGCACAAACTTATATCGTGCCAGACTTGAGAGAATTTTCAAGTGCAGAATATTTTCACCCTTATGATGTTGCAACTGTTGTAGGAAATCCAGATCTTGTAAACACAGACATTACGAACTTGGATTTAAAATACTCTCACTATTTTTCTGATAGCGAAAATGTAGGTCTAGGAATCTTTTATAAATACCTAGATAAACCGATTGAAGATACACAGAAACTCTCAACTTCACTGCCAATTTATAGTTATGATAATGCTGATAATGCAGTTCTTTTTGGAATAGAGATAGATGCAAGAAAGAACTTTGACTTTATAAGTAAAAGACTACATAACTACTATATATCTGGAAACTTTTCTTATACTAAGTCAGATGTAACTCTTAGAAAAGAGCAAGAGCCACTCTACACTACAAACAACAGAGAGCTACAAGGTCTCTCACCAACAGTACTTAACATTACAGTTGGGTATGAGCAGCTAGGACGAAATGTCACACTTTCATACAACAAGATGGGTGAGCGTATTCGTAAACTTGGTGTAATTGATGGTGCAGATGAGTATCCTGACTACTATGAAGTTCCTCCTCAAATTCTTGACTTTGTATGGATAGAGAGTTATAAAAATGGCCTTAGTCTTAAACTCAAACTCCAAAATCTCCTTGATGAAGAGACTATATGGTACCAAGGAAACAAAAGCCATATCACTAACAAGTTTAAAGTTGGTAGGTTTTATAGCTTTTCTCTCTCATATAAATATTAGAACGTAATCAAATTGAAACCTCAATAGCATATAATATAATAAAATAAGAGGTTGTCAAAATGAGTAGTAAAATTATAGTTGTGGAAGATGAAGAAGATTTACTAGACCTCATCGAATATAATCTCTCTAAAGAGGACTTCGATGTCGTTGGTTTTTTAAATACAAAAACAGTTGCTACACTTTTAGAAGAAGAAGATATCGACCTTATTATCATGGATAGAAACCTTCCTGGAATTGAAGGGAGTGAGTTCATTGAAGGTCTACGAAAAGATGGCATGCAAACTCCCGTTATCTATCTTAGTGCTAAAGATAAAGACTCAGAAATCGAAGAGGGTTTTCTACGTGGTGGCGATGACTATATGACAAAACCATTCAACATGAAAGAGCTTATTTTACGTATAAAGTCTATCCTTAAACGGACATCTAAACAAAATGTCGAGGGTACTATCCGTTATCGAGACTTGCTCTTAGACATGGATGCTAGAACACTGAGTGTTGAGGATAAACATGTTGATATTACAAAACTTGAATTTGATTTACTGTATGAGTTTATTATCAATAAAAACAGTATTTTAGACCGTGATTACTTACTAGAAAATGTATGGAGAAGTTCACAGCTTAACCAATACAAAACAGTAAATGTGGCTATTACGAGACTCAAAGACAAGATAGACCACGACAAAACAAAGAACTATATTCAAACTATCCGCGGTGTCGGATATAAACTATCATAATGGAAAAAATATGAAACAACAGATACTTATAGTAGACGATGACAGTGATATGCTAGAGCTCCTAGAGTACAACCTCTCTTCTGCTGGTTTTGATGTTCTTGGGTTTTTGAGTACAAAGAATGTACGCAATGCTTTAGCACAAGAAAATATTGATCTTATACTTATGGATAGAAACCTACCTGATATTGAAGGATCTTATTATGTTGAAATGCTTCGAAGCAAAAACATTAATGTTCCTGTTATCTTTTTATCTGCTAAAAGTTCTAGTGAAGAGATTAAAGAGGGATTTTTAAAAGGTGCTGATGATTACATCACAAAACCTTTTGATTTAGAAGAGTTAGTTTTACGTATAAAAGCTGTACTCAAGCGTTCTTCTAATGAGCTCAAAGATGAACTTGCTGATATAGAGTATAAAGATATGAGACTTGATCTTAATATGCATCGAGTATATATACTAGATGAAACTATTATACTCACCAACCTTGAAACATCTCTACTTCAAATTTTACTCAATAACCGTGGTAAAGTACTCGATAGAGAGTTTTTGTTGAAGTTTGTTTGGAAGGACAGTGATAATATTCATCCAAAAACTGTAAATGTTGCTATAAAAAGATTAAAAGAGAAAATAGATCCATTAAAAGATAAAGATTATATAAAAACGATTCGGGGTGTGGGGTATTTGATAGCATAAGAGAAAAATAAAAGAAGGCTTGGTTCAAGAGCCTTCTCTTATAAGGAGAAATAAAATTTGTTTGTCTGTTGTTTTTTTATCGAGGGGTCGAAGTTCTTCTCTAAAAGAAGAACTGAGATGTAAGTCTCACTGTATCTACATCTTTGTTTCCAGTGTTTACACCATACTTTTCAGTTTGATACACTAAACCAGCTTTGATTGAGTTACCTTTTAGGTACCAGTTTACACCAGCCATAGTTGCAGTATAGTCATAACCCGCCTTATCATCGAATTTGTTCCAGTCTTCATATCTAACAAATGGTGCTACAAAGTGAAAGTCTGTAAAAACATACTCAGCAGTTGCATACCAACCAGTAGATGTACCAGTATTTATAGTTGCCCCATTCCAGTTTTCAACCATATCATCAAACTTAAAGTACTCAGCCTGAACAAAAAGACCTTTATAGTGAGCAGACAACTCAAGGTTTATAAGTTTATTTGTTAAATCAGCTGTTGCAGTTCCACTTGCATTTTCAACTTTAATAGATGGAACTACCCAGTAACCAGCACCAATACTGAAGTGTTGACCTTGACCAAAGTAAGACTCTGTTCTCTTTGTCTCTTCCCAACCATCAAATGGAGAAAGTCTTACTTTACCACCATAGAAAAAGCTCTGCTCAGTAACCTTAGAATCTTTTTTACCCTTTGCATCTGCTAATTTTGAAGAATCGACAGCATCACCAAAGGCAACTTGATAATGTACTTTTTTACTCCAGTCACCATACATCTGTGCATTTGTTGCACGACGGTTATGTGAAATGTATTGTGCAGCAGCATCGGCTACTTTTGGTCTGTCATAAGCGATAACTCTTGCAGACTTTACAGTCTCAGTACGAGATACATCGATTTTAGCACGATAAAGTTTGAAGTTTACTAAAGATGTGTTAAATGGCTTTTTTATTTTTACATAAGCATCACCAACATTAAATTTCTGCTCACCTTTTTGAGAAAAGTTTGCCTTATCATTTCTAACATCCATTACAAATGAAGTCCACTTGTTAAAACCAGCTGCTACTTCAAAACGAACACGGCGAAGATATGCATCAGGGATACTTGTATCATTTTTCGTTGTATCTGCATAGTTAGTACTAACATTTTCAAATGTACCTTGGATACGTACACCAGCCTTAAGCCACATGTCAGAGTTATCATCAGCAACAAACTTCATGTTGATGTGTGTCTGCTTCCCAAGTAAAAAATTAGGAGATTTCTTATCAACAATAGTTATTGATTTTTTTGAACTACTTAAGCTTTTCATATCTAGTGCAGTACGATCAGCTGCAGGTGATGTAAATACTTGACCATTAGCATTTTGATATAATTTAATTTCATCTGCATGTACAGATAAAGAAGCTACAGTTAAAGCAGCGATTGTTGATAAAACAATTTTTTTCATGTGAATCCTTGGTATTATTTTTAAGTTGTGGAATTATATTACAAAGCGATTACATCTTGGTTACAGTAGATACCGTTTTGTCACCAATAATAAACTCTATATATATGTAAGGCTCAACATTTAAACATCCTTTGTAACTAAAGCGTAACCCAAGTGTTTTATAATTTCAGCACTTAAACATAAAAAGGCTTATATCAATGACTAAACTTATAACAGTAGCATTAGCTAGTACAGTTCTCTTCACATCATTAACAGCAAATGATGTACTTAAAGGTAGTGGTGCTTCATTTCCATACAGCGTTTACCAAAAATGGATAAAAGCCTACAATAAAGAGACAGGTATCAAAATTGATTATATCAAAAAAGGAAGTTCAAAAGGTATTAAAGATGCAAAAGCACGTGCAGTTAACTTTGCTGGTACTGATAAGCCATTAAGCCCTAAGGTTCTCAAAGCAAACAATCTTCACCAGTTTCCAGGTGTTGTTGGTGCTATCACTATGGGTTACAACCTTCCAGGTATAAGCGGACTTAAACTTTCTCGCGCGGCAACTGTTGCAATTGCTTCAGGTGAGGCAAAATACTGGGATGATACAGTCATTGCATCAGCAAATGTTGGCCTTAACCTTCCACATGAAAAATTAACTTTTGTACACCGTGCTGATGGTTCAGGTACTACTTATAACTTTACATATTATCTTTCTAAAGTATCTAAGACTTGGAGAAAAACTTATGGTGCTAAAAAGTCACTTAACTGGCCTGGAGATCACCACATCGGTGGAAAAACAAACTCTGGTGTAGCTGCACTTCTTAAGCAGACTAAGTACTCAGTTGGATACATTGACTATGCAGATGCTTCAAACAATAATATTGCGATGGCAACAGTAGAAAATCGTGCAGGAAACTTTATAGTACCAACACTTAAATCATTTCAAATTGCAGCTGCAAAAGCTACACTTGACCCAAAGAAAGACTTTTATGCTGTTATAGCTGACCCAAAAGGTGCTCAGTCTTACCCAATGGTAGCGGCAACTTTTATCTTAGTTCCAGCAGAGAAACCGGAGATGAACAAAAGAGTTACTGCATTTTATAGCTGGTGCTACTCAAATGGTCAAGAAATTGCAAAAGGTTTAGGTTTTGTTCCACTTCCAAAATCTTTAACAGATAAGGTTAAAACTTATTGGATGCAAAAAGGAATAAAGTAATTTCTTTAAGTCTAGTTATGTTAGAGTCCTTTTATGAAAAATATTTTATCACATTCTTTCATATTTAGGATACATACTACTGATGCTGTCAGTGGTCAATATGAGAATATTCTCTACCTAAATGATGAAAACAATTCTAAACATTTTGTACAATATATTCAGTACCATGAGAATGATGATGATTCAATTGATGTGAGACATATAAATATAAAAATGGATAGAGCATATTTTTTAGAAATAGCAAATGTCTGTATTGATGATCGAGAGAGAAGAAGACACTTCTTCTCTACCTTAGGAAAACGCCGTTTTGGTGCTTCGAACAAGCACTTATGCTGTTACTTTACCCATACAACTTATGATGAAAAGTCTCTCCATCAAACATACTTTAAACATTATGAATATGTCGAATTTGAACCTTGTCATACGATAATCACACAAAACTCAACGAATAAATACCGTACATACATTCATGCCCAGAACGGTTTACATATAGTTTTTTTAGACCAACTCAATATAACTTCAAGAAAAAAAATACATAAAGTTTTCTGTATAGATATAACTGATGATGAGTTAGATTTCTATAATAGTATAAGCATTCCCCTGCAACAAATCAACTATCTTTTTAACAAAATTGGGAAGAACCACTTTAAAAGCCTAGAGATTACACACCTCAAACAAACAACTCACTATAAAACAAATGAAGAGTTAGCATGCTCCATGCTAATCACCAACAATCAAGCTATGGAGAGAAGTTCTAGAATCCAAGATAATACTACATACAGAAGCCTCAAAGAGAGAAGGAATGAGGTTGGAGCAGTTGATGAAACACTTGGAGAAATAGCAAATAAGTTTATAAACAATCCAACAATTGAAACAGAAGCCGCTTTTACACTTGAACTCAAAGCATTTATAGTTCACATAAAAGGTATCAGTGGGCTTAAAGAGATTTCAGCTCAACTCTCAGAGGTTCATCAACTCACAGAGACAAACACCATCTCTTATCTACTCTCAAAAAATGATCATGATTTAAAAGATATACTCATATATTTACTAGAGTCTTTTGGCACATGGAACAAATATCTTTATGCCCAAGATGGAAATACAAAGTCATTTAATGCATCTTCTATTGATTTTGCCGATGCACTGCGTTACTTTATCGATATATGTTATAAGTTTAAACATGAGTACAAGTGTGCTGATGCCGAAGAAGAGATACAAAAAGAGGTTGAGACTGCCTTAGCAATTGAAATAGATTTAGACAAAGAAGTGGAGCCAAAAGAGATAGAGCCAAATGTAGAGATTGCACTTAGCTCCACTACCTCTGCACAGAGCTACTTTTCAGAAATTCAACTTGAATCAGAAGTGTATGATGAGCTTTTAGAACTTGAACGTGACATAGATGTACTTTCTTATGCCTCATCTTATACAGAAGATATCACATCCTCTCTGATAAACTTTTTTGATGGATACACAAGAGTTTTAAATCCTCTTATGGAGTTTAAAGATCTCAGTTATTCCCTTATGATACTCAACCAAAAACTTTCAGAGTATACAATTGATGACAATAGCGAAATGCTTCTTATCTTAATGCGAGCACTTATTTCTGATTTACTAGAATGGAAACGCACTGTTTTAGTAGAACAAACAGCTGAAGATATTCACTTTATGGATAAATCTTTTTACTCAAATATCGCTCAGATCGAGATGTCATTAGAACCTACTGTTTTAGACGATGATGACGGTGGTATGGAGTTTTTTTAATGATTGTAACCTTAATGTAACCAAATTCCTATAGAATCCCTTTATGGAAAAAATATTTCAAAAACTTGCGCTCTCAAGTGCTTCACTTGTCTTTATACTACTAGTTGGTATATTTATAACTTTATACATTACAGCAAAACCTGCCATTGATGAGTTTGGTTTTAACTTTATCACAAATTCTGATTGGAATAAAGATGTCGCGTTAGAATCTGCACCGACAACTGAGCTTACAGATTCAGATGATGCAATGATTCTTGATGAAGATGACATAATGTTAGAAGATGAAGACGACATGATGTTGGATGACGAAGATGACATTAGTACAAAAACTATTTATGGTGGTCTTGTTCCAATAGTGGGGACACTCCTTACAACTCTTATCGCCCTAGCCTTTTCACTCCCTATTGCTATGGGTATCGCTGTATTTTTAGCAGAAATTGCCCCTAAAAACATCTCAAATGTTGTTGGTGTAGCTATTGAGCTTTTAGCGGCTATTCCTTCTATTATCTTTGGTATGTGGGGTCTTTATTATTTCGCTCCTATCATAGCTGACTTGTTTGGTGGCTATCAAGTATCACTCCTGACAGCTGGTCTTGTTTTAGGGGTAATGATACTTCCATTTATGGCGGCTATTACTCGTGACAGTATGAACACAACACCCGCTGTTTTAAAAGAGTCTGCTTATGCGCTTGGTGCTACAAAGTTTGAAGTCATTAAAGACATCATTTTTCCATACTCTAAGGTCGGTATCATCGGTTCTATCATCTTAGCACTTGGTCGTGCTTTAGGTGAGACTATGGCTGTAGCCTTTCTTATCGGAAGTATTTTTGTGCTACCAAGTAAGATTACAGACCCTACTATCTCTATCCCCGTTGCTATGGCTAACAACTTTGGTGAAGCGAGTGGCCTTGGTGAGTCAGCACTTTTTTATCTCGCACTTATACTCTTCATCATCTCTTTTGCCATCATAAGCATCGCAAAGTTTTACTTTCTTAAAAGGGCTAATTAATGCGTCTTCTCATAAATAAAATCTTTTTAGGTCTCAGTATCTTCTCAGCCCTTATCGGTCTTGCTTTTTTAGCTTGGATTCTTACTACACTTTTCATAAAGGGTCTCGGTTCATTTCACTTTGGACTCTTTTTAAATGACCTTATAGATGGTGGTCTTCGTAACCTTATCGTTGGACAGTTTATCTTAGCAGGTATCGCTTCACTCATAGGTATTCCACTTGGAATGGCTGCTGGTATTTACATACAAGAGTATGGTCGAGGTCGTTATGCAGACATCATCCGTGATTTATCAGACATCATGATGTCAGCTCCTTCTATCGTTATCGGTGCGTTTGTATATGCTGTCATAGTTGTACCTACTGGAGGCACTAGTGGATTTGCTGGAGCTATCGCCTTATCTATCATGATGATACCCGTAGTTATAAATACAACTGATAATATGCTCTCACTCGTTCCTCGTGAACTTCGTGAAGCGGGAATTGCACTTGGTGCATCAAAGTACAAAGTCATCATCGACATCGTTATAAAAGCCGCTAAAGTCGGAATAATGACAGGAATACTACTCGCGTTTGCTCGCATCATCGGTGAGACAGCACCTCTTCTTTTTACATCAGAGACTTCGAACTACTTTTCTCTTGATCTAACTGAATCTTTTCCATCACTGACTGTAAGCATCTACGACCTTGCAAATGAACCTGAAGAAGCAAGTCGAGACCTTGCATGGGCAGCTTCATTTATACTCACAGTTTTAGTACTAATCATCAATCTTTCTGGTAGATTTATCACTAGAAACAAAAAATAGGAACATATATATGCCAGTTTTAAACATCAAAAAATTCTCTTTTACCTACCCAGGAGTTGATCATCCATCATTAAAGGATATCAATCTCCCAATTAAACGCCATAAAATCACAGCTCTCATTGGACCAAGTGGTTGTGGAAAGTCTACACTGCTTAGAAGTATGAACCGTATTCATGACCTTTATCCTGGTAACAAATATGAGGGTAAAATAGAATTTACCGATACAGATAAAAACATCAGCGATATATTAGATATAAAAAAAGAGAACGAGTTTATTGAACTTCGCCAAAAAATTGGAATGATTTTTCAAAAACCTACTCCTTTTCCTATGAGTATTTTTGATAATGTTGCCTATGGTCTTAAAATTTCTGGAGTGAAGAACAAAACAGAATTAGCAGATAGAGTTGAAATCGCACTAAAAGGTTCAGCATTATGGAGGGAAGTTCATGATAGACTTGATAAGTCTGCTATGGGTCTTTCAGGTGGACAACAACAGCGTTTATGTATCGCCCGTGCGGTAGCTGTTAAACCAGAAGTACTTCTTTTTGATGAACCAACATCTGCACTTGACCCTATAAGTACAGGAGCTATTGAAGAGCTTATTGTTGAGCTTAAAAAAGATGTGAGCATCGCTATCGTTACACATAACATGCAACAAGCAAGCCGTATCAGTGACTACACTGCGTTTATGTATCTTGGAGACCTTGTTGAGTACAACAAAACAGAAAATATCTTTTTAAATCCGCAAGAGAAAAAGACTGAAGACTATATCACTGGCCGTTTTGGTTAAAAAAATAAAAAAAAAGGAAATAATATGCAATCAAACTTTCAAACAAATCTAAACAACATTAAAGCAAAGATTATACATATAGGCGATGGTTTACTCAAAGCCAACACTTTGATAACTGAAGCTTTAACTGATTGTAATCAAGAGAAGTTTCAAGAAGCACGCTCACATATCAAAAACATCAACTCCAAAGCAGATGATATTGACAATACAATCATCAAAGTACTTGCACTCTATACTCCAGAAGCAAGAGATCTTCGTCAGGTTATTGCTTACTTAAAAATCACAAATGAACTTTCACGTGCTTGCTCAAATACAAGAAGTTTCATTCGCGGTTTTACCGATGTATGTAAAGACCTTGAAGTATCAACAATAAACGAATACGCAGTCCCAATGCAAACTTCAACAGTAAAAGCAATTAAACTTACACTTAGTATGCTCGAGTGCGAAGATGAAGAAGAGATTCAAGAGATTTACAATGATGTACTCATAGAAGAAAATAAGACAGATGACCTGTATGAGATGGTGGAGAGAAACCTTTCACTCCAAGCAGATGGGTCAAATGCTTTTGAAAAATTCCATAAAATGTTAAGAGCTTTACGTAAAAGTGGGAAAATTGCTTCTCGTGCTATTAGTATTGCAAATTTATTAGTATATGCAAAAGTCGGCGGTAATTTTCACAACTAAGAAATTTTGCTACAATTAGAGTATGAATAAAACAATATTAATCGTTGATGACGAAGAGGATATCTTAGACTTAATGGACTATACACTCACAAGTGAAGGCTATGACACTATTACCTGTATTGATACTAGTAACATTAGAGATATTTTAGATGAAGAAGAGATTGCTCTTATACTTATGGATAGAAATCTTCCAGGGACAGAAGGGAGTTTTTTTATTCAATCTTTGAGGGATGAAGGGTATGCGCATCCTGTCATTTATATCAGTGCTAAAGATTTATCTGAGGATATCGTAGAGGGCTTTGAACGCGGTGGTGATGACTACATCACAAAACCTTTTAATATCAATGAACTTAAGGCTCGTGTGAATGCTATGATACGTCGCACAAGTCAAATGCAAGATGTTATAAAGTACAGAGATATTATCTATTATGCTGCAAATAAGAGCTTTAGAATTGATGGAGAAATTGTTAAACTCACACAACTTGAGAGTGACCTACTTTTAGAGTTTATCAAAAACCCCAACATTCTACTCAGCCGTGATGTACTCCTTGAACGAGTCTGGGGAGATACAGAGAGCAGACAAGCCAAAACTGTAAATGTAGCGATTCGACGCCTTAAAGAAACTATAGACCCTAAGGGTCTTAAAAACTACATACAAGCCATTCGTGGTGAGGGATATCTATTTTGCTAAAATTTCATCAACTGATGATACGAAAATTTCTTCTTATCTTTTCTTTACTTTTTATAGCCATTGGTCTCAGTACTTACTTTTGGGTAAAAAACTTTTATATTGAGCAGACAAGAGTATCCCTAAAGCATAACATCGAGATACTCTCCTTAGCCATACCATCAAATATATCTCTAGACACATTAGCCCTAAGCATCAAAAAAAACCTAGGTCTGCGTTTAACACTAATATCCTTAGAAGGTGAGATTATTGCTGAGTCTCATAAAGATAAAACAAAGATGGAAAATCATAAATATCGAGAAGAAATTGTGGAGTCCAACAGCGAGGAGTATGGTTATAAGATTCGTCACTCACATACACTAGATAAAGACCTACTCTATGTAGCAAAAAGATTTGATAATTTAGAGCGACCTATGTATATACGGATTTCCAAAGAGATAAAAAGTATTAATGAAGACATCTTACTTTTAGGGGAACAAATTCTTCTTATTTTAGCACTCTTTTTTGGTTTCATCTTTTTTATCACTTTTAAGATTAGTAAAAGCATCGAAATAGAAGTGCAAAAAATTGTCAACTTTTTAACATCCATGACAAGAAAGAAAAAAGAGACATATATCCGTTCATCTCTCTCTGTAGAATTTTACAACATTACATCTCTGCTTACAAAAGTAGCACAAATCCTTGCAAAGAAAGAGAAGCAAAAAAGTAAATTTACAGCAAAACTGCAAACTTCAAATAAACAAAAAGATGACATAATTTCAGCAATCTCTCATGAGTTTAAAAATCCTATAGCTATCATAAATGGCTATTCTCAAACACTGCTTGATGATGTAGATATAAATGTAAACATTAGACAAAAATTTATAACGAAGATATATAAAAATGGTGTACGACTCTCACAACTCATAGATACACTTCGTCTCTCATCTAAACTAGATAGCGGACTTCAAGAGATGACATTTAAAACTATTGACCTGAGTAAACTCATCCATGAAACTGTTGAGAACATTCAACTAAGCTACCCAAAAAGAGAAGTCATTATCAAAGGGGATAAAGATATAACAATTAAAGGAGATGATTCACTCTTTAGTGTGGTCATCACTAACTTAATAGAAAATGCATTTAAATACTCAGAGGATGAAGTGATAGTTACTTACACAAATGAGAGTTTTAGTGTAGTAGATACGGGCATAGGAATCTCTCCTGATAATGTGAATAATATAACAAATAAATTTTATCGTGTAAATGAAAACACATGGAATAACTCTCTAGGTTTAGGTCTTTTTATAGTGAGCAATATTTTAACACTCCATAACTTCTCTTTAAAAATCCAGAGTCAAGAGAATCAAGGTTCTACTTTTAGTGTAAGGTTTTAAGACTTTGTAACCTCTTTGTAATAGCCATTATATACAATTTGGTTATGAATACATTAACAAACAGATGGCTACAAAAACTAGAACTCTTAGATATAGCTTTTCAACCCATTTTAAACATACATACTGGTAAAACTTATGCTGTCGAAGCCCTTTTACGTAACTTTAGAGATGCTGGTTTTAAGTCTATCTTCGAACTTTTTGACACAGCTTACAAAGATGGGGTTTTATACTCATTTGACCTAGCACTCAGAGAAAAAACTTTTAAAAAGTTTACAACAATCAACAACTATGAAAATATAAAACTCTTTTATAATCTTGACAACAGACTTTTATCTATGCCTGACTTTAAAGTAGGAAATACAAATACTATACTCAAAAAGTTAGGTATAAAAAAAGAAAATATCTGCTTTGAGATATCAGAACGCCATGAAATCTCTGGTGATACAAGTATTGAAAAAATCATTACACACTATAAAAGCGAAAACTTTTGTATCGCTATAGATGATTTTGGTGTTGGGTACTCTGGGTATAAACTTCTTTTTGATTCTGCTCCTGATATTATCAAAATAGATAGATATTTTTTACAAGACATAGATAAAAATATGAAAAAGCAACTTATGCTAAGAAGCATCACAAACCTCTCAATCCAACTAGGCATACAAGTGATAGCTGAGGGTGTAGAGACAGAACAAGAACTTCTTATTTGTAAAGAGATAGGTTGTCATCTTGTTCAGGGCTACCTTGTACAGTACCCAACACAAAATACCGATGAGATAGTAGATATCTATCAAAATATTGTCACTATATTAAAAAGTTCCAAACGCAACTCTCAAAATAACACTAAAATACAAAAGTTTATACAAAACATCCCGCCACTCTATAAACACCAACAGATGGATGAAGTTGTAGAGTACTTTAAAAAAAATAAAACTATTCAAATTACTCCTGTAGTAAATAAACTCAACGAACCCGTAGGTATATTTTATGACAATCAGATTAAAGAGTACCTCTACTCTCCCTATGGTATTTCACTTTTACATAATGATACTTCAGAAAAATCAAAACTAAAAAACTTTATCATACCCTGTGCAAATAGTGACATAAACAGTAGTCTTGAAACGATTATAGAACTTTTTACAAATAATCCTGATTCAGCAGGTATCATCATCACTAAAAATTCATCTTATTATGGATTTTTATCTGCAAGAGCTATTATTAGCATTATGAATGAGGAAAACCTTATTGTTGCTAGAGACCAAAATCCTTTAACGAAACTACCTGGTAATAGAATGATTCAAAAATACATATCAAAAATAGAGATGGAACCATCAAACCATATGTTATGTTACTTTGATTTAGACAACTTTAAAGCCTTTAATGATGTTTACGGATTTAGAAATGGCGATAGAGTTATACAACTTTTTGCTGACATTATGCGCAAAAACCTTCCATCTGATTTCTTCAAAGCACATATTGGGGGAGATGACTTTTTTGTAGCAAATAGAGTTTACCATGAGCAAGACACCTGCATTAAGTATATCTCTGAAGCCATTGCAATTTTTTGTCAAAGTGCTAAAGACTTCTACTCAAAAGAAGACAAAGACAGAGGTCATATCATCGCAAAAAACAGAGATGGTGAGCTTAGGAAGTTTCCACTTTTAACTGTGAGTGCTTCTATAATTCTTACAAACAAGAACAATACACATAATTTTTCTACTTGCATTAACGATGTTTTATCAGTGCAAAAAAAAGTTGCCAAAAATGAACCTAGCCATATCGCTATTAGTAGTATTATTTAAGGCTTACCAAGCTTAACCTTAGTAATATCGCAGACCATATATAATAAAATTTAAAATATAAAGAATACAATTTGAGAACAAAAAGAAAAATAATAAACCTCTACGATAAAGATGTTAAAGATATATTTAGCATTAAACATGTCATATCCATAAGTACCGAAGAGGACCTAAACCAGTTTTGGGACTATATAACTTCTACTCAGGATTCCAAGCACGATACACTTCACAATTTTGTGTCGAGTTTTTATAACTTTGCACTACTCTATGTTTCACGTGAAGATGCACATTTTTTTGAAATAATACTAGAAGAGAATGAAGACAATTTTTACTTTACACTCTGGAATGAAAAAGTAGCAGTACTTTTTGAAGCATACCTACAAAACACATCTACTGAATTTATCTATGAGAAAAATAAAATCAGTATTAAACTACTTAAAAAAGAGTATGAACTAAAAATACTCAAACAAGAGATAGCAGATAAGAGTAGAGAAGAAAAACTTCTAAACTCTGTAAAAGAAGAGCCTCAAATTAAGTGTCTAGAGCCTTACTACTTCCTCACTCAAGATGATTTGCAAGAGCTTCTAAGCCTTAATGATGACATGCAAGAGATTAGTTACCAAATACACAAAGGTGCTATTAGCGAGCATCACTTTATCAAACTACGCTCATCTTTTTCACTCTTTTGTTTTACCCTGCGTTACTATGATGAAATAACAAATGTAACAACAACTTTAAATAATTTTCTAAACTTATTAAATACAGATAAAGATGCATTTCTTCTCTTTGATACCGATCAGTTTAGCCTAGTATATGGTTTTGTAGGAAACATTGACAGATGGTTAAATACACTCTTTATACAAGGTGGTGCAGATATAGACTTTATGAACAATTCCATTCAAGCAGACTATGAAACTATCTCACAGATCATAACACCTGTCGCTTGTGAAGAAAACTTTGATTTAGATGATATATTTGATTTTTAATGCTCTACATTTGGAAGTTTGATTTTAAAGCAAACGCCATCATCTGTATTTGCTACAGAGAGTTCTCCCTTATGATGCTCATCAATTATTATCTTGGACATATATAGTCCGATTCCGGTACCTTTTCCTTCCTCTTTTGTCGTAAAGTAAGGTTCAAAAACTTTTGCAATAACATCTTTATTTATACCGCCTCCGTTATCTGTGATGTCAATTATAATGCTTATATCCTCTTGATATGTTTTCACCTTTATAAAAGCATCAGAAATTTTATTATCTATGAGAATATCTTGAGAATTTTTGAGTATATTTACTATTACTTGAGAAAATTCATTAGGATAACCCTCTATCTTAAGCATTTTATCATCCATCTCAAAGTTATACATTATAGAATTGTTATATAAATTCGCTTCAATTATAGAGTGAGCTTTTTGTATCCCCTCTTCTATCGAAAAAACCTCTCTTCCTTTTCCTGGAGTAAAAAAGTCACGAAAGTCATCAATAGTTGTTGACATTCCCTCAATTAAATCCATACTTTTTTTTACACTACTCTTCATCTTTTGTGTATCAAGCATATCTCTTTCGTAATACAGACTTAATTTTTGAATAAGTAAGCCAAGAGTGTTAAGTGGTTGTCTCCACTGATGTGATATATTACCTATCATCTCTCCAGCCGATGCAAGTCTGGCTTGTTGAAGTAGTATCGCTTGGTTCTGTACAAGTTGTTTTTCTATATTTTTTTGCTCTGTAATATCTTGAGTAGTTCCTATTGATATTAATGCTTCATTATTGTAGCCAAACGTAGTTTCCCATTGTTCATTTACATACTTAATACGACCATCTTTCATTAGTAAACGATATTTTAGTTCATGCTTTTTTTTGTTTAATAAAGAGCTTTTATACTCTCTTCTTACATACTCTTTATCCTCTGGATGTATAGAATTTAAGAACAAATCAGCTGAGGCTTTAATATTTACATCTATTTCAAAAATCCTATATGTCTCCTCAGACCAAGAAAGCTCTCGAGATACTAAATTAAATTCCCAGCTACCAATATGTGCTAAGCGTTGAGACTCTTCTAAAATCATATTTTGATTTGCTAAGTTAAGCTCTATCTCTTTTTTAGCATCAATATCTTGTAAAGATGTATGAATATAAGCCTTGCCTTTTATAAAAATGTATGTAAGGGTAATATATACCCAAAAAGCATGTTTATTCTTTGTTTGATGCATCCACTCAAAAGAGTAGCTTTTATTATTCACTGCTTTATGAATATATTCTTCTATTAATTCACTACTTTTTCTACCATCATACTGAAGCTTTGGAGAAAAGGAAGTAGGATCAACACCTAAGATTTCATCCTTAGATGTAAACTCCATAATCTCAACCATTTTTTCATTACAAGTAAGTATTTGTCTTGTTTGTAAATCTAATATAGATATTGCATGAACAGAGTTTTCAAAAACTAAATCATATAACTCTTTTTGTGAGCTCAGCTCTTCATTTCTCTCTTCAAGCTCTTTTTCTGCAAGTACTCTATTTTCATAAGAGAGTATAATCCACCAGACTAGTACACTCGTTAATATCGCTATTATGAAATAAAAAGTAAAAAATGCTTCTTGCATAACACTGTGTACTATCGGATTTAGGTCATCTATATAAGCGTTTTGCACACTCCAAGCAGCCATAGATAATATAAATAAACTGAGTGATATAATCAGAATAAATTTAAACAATCTAAACGCCATAGTCGGAGAAATATATCTATAAGTAAATTTACTTAAATAATTTCCAATCGTTGTGGAAAGTTCATCTTTAGTATCTGACTTACATGAGTCATGACACAATGAGTCTAATGAACAACAAAGAGAACAGATATTTACATCATGTAGTGGACAAAATGTCATATCTTCTCTTTCATACTCATGCATGCACACCTCGCATAAAAAAACTTCCTGAGAAACAAACTCTGTATGTAAGTCATTTGCACGAGCTATGTAAAACTTACCCTTTGTCCACCAAGCTATCAAAGGAGAGAGGGTAAATGCCAACACCATTGCTATCATAGAAGAGTAACTCTGTGCATAATCACCTAAGTAACCCATAAACGCGACAATAGAAACTATGGAAGCCACACCCATACTACCAGTACCTACTGGGTTTATATTGTAAAGGTGTGCACGTTTAAACTCTATAATCTTTGGGCTGAGCCCGAGAGGTTTATTTATAAGTAAATCAGCACTAACTGCACTAATCCAAGCGATAGCTATGTTGGAGTAAAGACTTAAAACAGTCTCAAGAGCATCAAAAAGACCTAGTTCCATAAGTAAAAGAGCTATAAAAATGTTAAACACCATCCATACGACGCGACCAGGATGAGAGTGTGTTACACGAGAGAAGAAGTTAGACCAAGCAAGAGAACCAGAGTAAGCGTTTGTGACATTTATCTTTATTTGCGAGACTATAACAAAAAATGTAGCGGTAAGTAGTGCAGTAGTTGGGTCATCAAATACATACTGATAAGCTATGTTATACATCTCTATGGGTGTTTTTGCTTCACTAACAGATAATCCTGCTAGTAAAACAACTCCTGCAAGAAAGATACCCGCAAGTTGTTTTGAAAGTCCAATAATAATCCATCCTGGACCAGCTATAAGAACTGAAAACCACCACTTAAACCTATTCTCTTTTTTTAAAGGTGGCATAAAACGCAAGTAATCAACCTGTTCACCAATTTGCCCTATTAAAGAGAGTGAAATACCTAAGGCAAATCCAAAATAGTAAAAATTAAAATCTGAAGTATTAGAGATATTTCCGCTAAAACTTAAAAAAGAATTTATTGCCATTGGTTCTTTTAGATATATAGCAATAAAGGGAGCACTCATCATAATAATCCATAGAGGCTGTGTCCATAACTGTAGTTTATTTATAAAAGTTATCCCGTAAAACACGAGTGGAATAATTACAAGTGAACTAAGAAGATAACCCCAAGACAGAGGCAGTCCAAAGTAAAGCTCAAGTGCCTGTGCCATAATAGCTGCTTCAAGAGCGAAAAATATAAAACTAAAAGAGGCATAAATGAGAGAAGTAATAGTCGAGCCAATATATCCAAAACCAGCACTTCTTGTTATCAAGTCAATATCTATGTTATACCGAGCTGCATGATAACTAATAGGAATCGCTGTTAAAAATATAATTACAGCAGCAATGACAATAGCCCAAATAGCAGTACATGAGCCATAACTCATAGCTATAGATGCTCCTATGGCTTCTAGGGCTAAAAAAGATATACTTCCAAGAGCAGTATTTGCTATAAGTAATTCTGAAAACTTTCTAAATGATTTTGGTGCATAGCGAAGTGAATAATCTTCTAGCGTTTCATTAGCAACAAGATAGTTGTAGTTTCTTCGACTTAAATTTATTTTGTTCATATTTATCCATAAATATTTATTTTAAACATTATTTTACCTAAAAAACACTATATTAATAAGATATAAGTTTTATACTCTAGTTTAAAGTTTAAAAAAGTGAATAAATCAGTTTAGTTTAACAATATATCAAGTAAAATATTTGACACTATGAAAGAAAAAATCGACTATTCAAATATTACTATTTTAATTGTTGAAGATGAGCTCCAAGCTAGAGAAGCTCTAGCCTCTATGCTTAGTATTGATTTTAAACATGTTTATCAAGCTGATAATGGTCACTCTGGACTAGCGATGTTTGTTAAACATAAGCCTGATGTCGTCTTAACAGATATTAAAATGCCTGACATGAATGGACTTGAAATGCTCCGCGAGATAAGAAAAATAAATCACAATTCTTTAGTAGTATTTACAACAGCTTTCGGGGAAGTGGAAATGCTTCAAAAGGCTATAGATTTAAAAGCCACAGCTTATTTAATAAAACCGATACAATATACTGATATTTTAGACAAAATCTCTTCAAATCTTCATCTAATCACTCTTAAGCAAGATTTACACACAAAACTATCCAAAAGAGAATATGCAGTTTTTCTAGATATCGTAAAAGGGGTTAAACCCATTAGTACCGCGCAAAGGTTTGACATAAAGCCAAAAACTGTTAGTACCTACAGAAAACGAATTTTAGATAAGTTTGCAATGCAAAGTAATGTAGAGTTAATCAAGTATGCTTTTGTAAACCAAATAGAGTAGCCCTTTTGTAATCCTTTGTCCACTATCCTTAGCATTAAACATTTAGATACAATAATTGTAAATATTTTTTCACACGAGGAGTACTTACAATTTTGGATTATATTAACTTACAAAACATTACCCTCCTCTATGTAGAAGATGATATAAAAGTTTCTACAGAATTAATAGAAATACTTCAGTTGTATGTAAAAAAAATTTATCATGGACAAAATGGTAAAGAAGGCTTAGAGTTATATCAAAAACACCTTCCTGATATCATATTAGCAGATATAAACATGCCAATAATGGATGGACTTAGCATGGCTAAAACCATCTTAGAGATAGATTCATCTGCTCAAATTATTGTATCTTCTGCCTATAATGAAGTTGAGTACTTACATAAAGCCATTAAGTTAGGCATTCACTACTACTTAAGCAAACCTATTCACTTAAATGAATTACTGACAGCTCTTTCCTCTATTGCAAAAAATATTATTACAGAGAAAGAGCTCATAGAGAGTAGGAATATTTTAGAACAGTATAAGTACATAGTAGATCAAAATGAAATCGTCTCTAAAGCTGACATCAATGGAAATATAACTTATGTTAATGAAAAGTTTTGTAAGTTAAGTGGTTATACACAATCAGAGCTTATTGGTAAAAACCATAATGTAGTTCGACATAAAGATACTGATAACGAACTGTTTGAAGATTTATGGACAACTATTCTTTCAAAAAAAGAGTGGCGAGGTACTATTGTAAATCGTGCAAAAGATGGATCGTTCTATATTGTAGACTCACTCATCATACCTATTTTAGATGCAAATGAGAACATCACAGAGTTTATATCTTTGCGAAAAGATGTAACACATAGAGAACTTGAAAAAATAGACATACAGAGTGACTTATCAACAAGCAAAACAGTCATTGTTAAAAATAAAAAACTTATCAACGAGTATGAACATGCACTTCAAAATCACACTATATTTTGTCATACAGATATCAATGGCCTCATATCCACAGCTAGTAAGGCTTTTAGAAAACTTTTAGCAACAGGCTTAGACATAAAAGGAAAATCTAATTTTGATTTTTTAGATGAGTCAGAAGATAAAGTGAAACTACGCAAACATATTCAAAAGTCCATTAAGCATTGTATATCTTGGAATGGTACCTTAAAGTATAATAGTATGTCAGGAAAAGTACTCTATTTAAATAGCTCTTTTATTCCCATAGTAGACATCATGGGTAATGTTGAAGAGGTTTTATGTTTTTTCACAGATACTACCGATAAAGTCAACCTTAATTATGGAATTATCAATACACAACGTGAAATAATTTATAAGATGGGAGAGATTGGAGAGACTCGTTCAAAAGAGACAGGTGCTCATGTCAAAAGAGTTGCTGAGTACTCTAAACTTCTTGCTTTAAAGTATGGACTCTCTGAGGAAGAAGCAGAAGAGATAAAGATGGCATCTCCAATGCATGACATAGGAAAGGTTGGAATTCCAGACAACATATTAAACAAACCTGCAAAACTTACTCCCCAAGAGTTTAAAATAATGCAGACTCATTCTCAAATAGGTTTTGACATGTTACACGGCTCACATCAACCTTTACTAACTACTGCATCCATTATCTCTTTAACACACCATGAAAAATGGGATGGAAGCGGATATCCTAAGGGTCTAGTCGGTGAGGAGATACATCTATATGGACGAATCACAGCAATAGCAGATGTATTTGATGCTCTTGGACACGACAGAGTATATAAAAAAGCATGGCCACTTGATAACATACTTGATTTTCTAAAAGATGCTTCTGCAAAACATTTTGATCCAACTTTACTCAATCTATTTTTTGAAAATCTCGATGATTTTTTAAAGATTGAAAAGTCATTTGAAGATGCGATAGAAGGTGTATAGTTTGCTGTTTGATAAAACCCTAATTGATAAAAACATTGTAGTCTTATATGTAGAAGATGAGATAGGCATAGTTGAAGAGTTTGTAGATATATTAAACTTTTTTGTAGATAGTGTAATTACTGCAAGAAATGGTGAAGAAGGGTATGCAAAATTTCTTGAATTTTCTCCTGATATAGTCATTACAGATATACAGATGCCTATTTTAAATGGTTTAGAAATGATACAAAAGATAAGGAAAACTGATAAAGAAATACCTATAATTGTAACAAGTGCGTTTAATGATAATGACTATTTACTCCAAGCTATTAATCTTGGGGTTGAGTATTATTTAATCAAGCCTGTAGTCCTTGAAAAACTAGAGACTAAGCTCAAAAAAATCATCAAATATATACTTCAAGAGAGAGAAATTCTCGCATACAAAAAACATTTAGAAAAAAAAATAGCAGCTGAAATTTCTTTACGAGAAACAAAAGAGTCTTTGTTAATTGAGCAAAACAAAGCTGCTGAAATTGGCATTATGGTACATATCATTGCACATCAGTGGAGACAACCACTACATTATTTATCCCTCTTAATTGAAGATTTAGCAATGGAGTTTGACTATCAAGCTTTAAGTAAAGAGTATATAAAAGATTTTACAAAAAAAGGAATAAATAAGGTTCAATTTTTAAGTGAAACTATGGATAACTTTTTAAATTTTTACAAAAGTAATACTAATAAAAATAGGTTTAATGTTGATAAGGTTATAAAAGAGATTGTAGCTGTTTTAAGTATGCCATTTAAAAGCTTAGGCATAGATATTGAAATAAATATTAAAAATAATTTCTCAGTATATGGCATTGAAAATGAGTTTCAACAGATTATTTTCAACATTATAAATAATGCAAAAGAAGCTTTTTCTGGCAAAAGCATAGACAATGCAAAAATCTATTTAGAGCTTGACACTAATGAAAATGAAGGTATCATAAAAATCATAGATAATGCCGGTGGTATAGATGCAGATAAAATAGAAACTATCTTCGATATAGATTATACAACAAAAATAGCGGGTAATGGGATTGGTCTTTATCTTGTTAAAAAAATTATTACAGAAAGATTTCATAGTAATATAGTAGTAAATAACATAGATGATAAAGCATGTTTCACTCTCCTCTTTGATAACAAAAAAGAAGGCTCAAATAATGAATATACTAATAGTAGATGATTTAAGAGACAATAGAGAAATTTTAGAACGACTAGTAGTGCAATATACAAGAAAATATAATACACGATGTAATGTTTACAGTGCAGCAGATGGGCTTAAAGCTGTAGATATATGTAAGGTAAACAATATAGACCTAATCTTTATGGATATAACTATGCCTATCATGGATGGACTAGAAGCGACTAAAATCATTCATAAACTCTATCCTAGCATCATGATAATTGTTATCTCCTCAGAAAATGATGAAGATGTTAAAAACAATATCTTAAATTTTGGAGCAGAGGATTACATTCGAAAGCCATTAAGTTCATCCATCATAATTCAACGTTTGCATAATTATGATATATTAATTTCTTCTCGCAATACTGCTAAGTCTCAGCCACAAGCTGTCAATAATTTCACTTCTAATATTTATACTTATCAAATGAAGTTTTTTATAGCTACAGATGATGAACTCGCTCAGGTTTGGGAAACACTACTCCTGCGACTAGATTTTCAAAACTATATAGAGCAGTTAAGCGACTTTGTAAGTTTAATATTTGGCTTAGGAACATTCCAAATAGAAAAATCATATAAATGTAATCTTTACATAGAAGAAGATGAAAATTTCTTCTACTTCAGTATGGATAATATGAAAAAATTATCTGCCAAGACTGTCAATGCAATGATAAAAAAACACTGTAAAGGAGTGACTTATAAACAAAAAGAAGATTTTATCTCGTTTGCACTTGCGAAGACAACTCAAGAAAATCATTCAACTCCAAGTGTAGAGATAAAACAGATTGAAGTACTACAAGAGTCTCTGCAAACATATAATATTATGAGTGAAGATACACTCAATGAGTTTGAATTTATTTTGGCAGAAGTAAACACTGAAATTATGCTTATGGGATCTTCAGACTTAGAGATAGAAGATATAGATACTATAAATGAGTATGTAAAAAAGTTAGTAACTATGTTAAGCCACTCAAGTGAAGCTAATGTGATATCAGAGTCATTAAGTGAGTTCACAAACCTCTTAGATGAATACTCAGAAGCATTTCTAGAGATGAGTAAAGATTTAGCTCAAATGATGCAGTCTTTCATTAATGATATTATAACTTGGAAAGAGATGATATTTTATACAGGAGCACCATCTGTAGACTTTTTAGATAGTTCAATAAGTAGTAATGTTGGGATGATAAAAGCTCTTTTTATAACTCATGAGAATCCAAGTGAGAACCTTGATGATATTTTTGATTTTTAGGAACATTTTTCCTAATCTGCATACTTTTTAATCACACTTAAAGATTCTATTGTTCAATAATCCGATATAATTGTCACAGAAAAAAATCAGGAGATATTTAATGGGTAAATTCGTTAATAATATAGAAGAATTCTTTACATTTTGTGAAGATAATGATGTTCAATTTGTAGATTTAAGATTTACAGATATTAAAGGTGCATGGCACCATCTTAGTTACCGTATGTCTGCGGTAAATGAAACTAACCTAGCAAATGGTTTTCCTTTTGATGGATCTTCTATTGAAGCATGGCAACCAATTAATGAGTCAGATATGCTACTTAAAGCTGATGTTGGTTCTGCGTTCTTAGATCCATTTACTGCTGATCCTACTATTATTGTATTTTGTGATGTTTATGACATTTACAAGAACCAAGCATATGAAAGATGTCCACGTTCTATCGCTAAAGCAGCACTTAAACATGCTGAAGATATTGGTGTAGCTGATGCTGCATACTTTGGTCCTGAGAATGAATTTTTCATGTTTGACTCTGTAACTTTTGTTGATAACATCAATGAAGCTGGTTATAAAGTAGATACTGAAGAGGGTGAGTGGAACTCAAACAACCCATACCCAGATATGTACAACACTGGACACCGTCCAGGAACTAAGGGTGGTTACTTCCCAGTTGCTCCAACTGATTCTGCTGTAGATATGAGAGCTGAAATGATGCAAGTACTAGAACAAGTTGGTCTTGAAGTTGTTCTTGGTCACCACGAAGTTGCACAAGGTCAGCATGAAATCGGTATCGTTTACTCTGACATCATCGGTGCTTCTGATAATGTTCAAAAGTATAAGTATGTTGTAAAAATGATTGCTCACCTTAACGGTAAGACTGCTACATTTATGCCTAAGCCACTTTACGGTGACAACGGTAACGGTATGCACGTTCACCAATCACTTTGGAAAAATGGTAAAAACCTTTTCTATAACGAAGGTGCTTACGGAAATCTTTCTGATATGGCTCTTCAGTATGCAGCGGGAATCTTCAAACACTCTCATGCAGTTGCTGCATTTACAAATGCTTCAACTAACTCATACAAGCGTTTAATCCCAGGTTATGAAGCGCCAAGTATTCTTACTTACTCTTCTAAAAACCGTTCTGCTGCTTGTCGTATTCCATGGGGTGCTGGTGAGGGTGCTACTCGTTTAGAGATGCGTTTTCCTGACTCTACTGCTAACCCTTACTTAGCGTTTGCTGTTATGATGATGGCTGGACTTGATGGTATCAAAAACAAAGATGTTCCTGTTGGTCCAATGGATGAAGATCTTTTTGAGCTTACTCTTGATGAGATTCGTGAAAGAGGAATCCCTCAAATGCCACATACACTTCGTTCAGCATTAGAGGGTCTTATCGGTGATAATGACTTCTTAAAGCCAGTATTTACTGATGAGTTTATCAATGCTTACCAAGCATATAAATTTGATCGTGACGTTTTCCCTGATGAGGGTCGTCCAACTGCTTATGAGTTTAAAACTACATACCAGTGCTAATTTTAAAACGAGGTTTGCCCTCGTTTTAACTCTCTTTATAATCCAATATTCTCACTTCTTATCTTTTTATCACAATCTTGTGTTATAATCTATACCTATGAATGAAAATCCTTTTGCAAATAAAAATTCAATAATTAAACGCAGAGAAAATCCAAGAGGCAAGTATGCTCAGTTGGGTACTGAAGATTTATTAGATGCTGTAAAAAAGAGTGCTAACTCTAGTCATCGCTACGACTTAGATATACTACTTGAGATATTTCTCAATAGATACAATGAAAAACAGACCTCTCTAGACCAACTCAATCAGAGTTTAGAAGAGAGAATAGCACAGCAAATAAAACAAACGCAAGATGCACAAAAACGCTATGAACAACAAGCAAAAATGGCAGCAATGGGTGAGATGATGGATGCCGTTGCACATCAATGGAAACAACCACTCAATGCCCTCTCTATGATGTCTGATATGCTACGAGATGATTATGAAAATGGACTTATTACTCAAGAATACATAAATGAACTCACTGATGATGCACAGGTTCAGATACAGCATATGGTTACTACACTCAGTGAGTTTAGAAACTTTTTTAGACCAAGTCAAACAAAAGAGAACTTTGGAATCAAACGAAGTTTACAATCTGTTATGGTTTTGGTAAAAGATGAGTTTTTACATAACAATATTCAAATTGATATACAGAGTGATAAAGAGATTTTACTCTATGGGAATGAAAATGAGTTTAAACATCTCGTTTTAAATATCATAAATAATGCCAAAGATGCTTTTAATGATAACGATATTAAAGAGCGACATATAATCATCAATTTTTATCAAAAAGATGGCTATAACTATTTTACTATTGAAGATAGTGCCGGTGGTGTTCCTAACAAAATCATCAATGATATTTTTAAACCAGAAGTGACAAGTAAAGCAGAAGGTAAAGGTACTGGGATAGGTTTATATATGAGTACACAAATAGCTCAAAAAATGGGTGGAACACTCAGTGTAAAAAATATAAATAATGGAGCCTGCTTCTCCC
Organism: Sulfurimonas sp. SAG-AH-194-C21; assembly: GCF_029215985.1. GTDB lineage: Bacteria > Campylobacterota > Campylobacteria > Campylobacterales > Sulfurimonadaceae > Sulfurimonas. The sequence goes on along the minus strand of NZ_JAEMVC010000010.1, from coordinate 19,776 downwards.
TAAAAATACCTTTATAACAACAAATTAGCTATAATTCGCATATTAATAACAAATGTAAGAGTCTGTTATTTAAAATTTCAAGTTATAAAGGATTCACAATGTTGAATCAAACAATTCCTAAGGGCAAGTACAGAGCGTACCCTTCAATAGAGTTACCAAACAGAGTTTGGCCTACAAAAACAATTACCGATGCTCCTATGTGGTGTAGTGTAGATTTACGTGATGGTAATCAAGCACTTATCAACCCAATGGATATGACTAAAAAACTTGAACTTTTCAGACTCTTACTTAAACTCGGATTTAAAGAAATAGAGGTCGGTTTTCCTTCTGCTTCAAAAGTCGAGTTTGATTTTTTACGCCGTCTTGTAGATGACAACTTAATCCCTGATGATGTTACTGTTCAAGTTTTAGTCCAGGCACGTGAACATTTAATAGCGAAGACTTTTGAGGCACTTAAGGGTGTTAAAAAAGCTACTGTGCATTTATATAACTCAACATCTGTGGCACAAAGAAAGATAGTTTTTGGTAAAACTAAAGAAGAGATAACTGCTTTGGCAATAGCTGGTGTTGAGATTGTAAAAGAATATGAGAAAAAACATGATGGAAAGATATTTCTAGAGTACTCACCTGAGAGTTTTACAGGAACTGAGCTTGAATTTGCTGCTGATATATCTAATGCTGTTACAGCTTGTTGGGGTATAAGCCACGAGCGAAAAGTTATCATAAACTTACCAGCAACAGTTGAAATGGCAACACCAAACATCTATGCAGATCAGATAGAGTGGATGGCTGGGCACTTAGATAATCGTGAAAATGTAATTATCTCAACGCATACACACAATGATAGAGGAACTTCAGTAGCCGCTACTGAACTAGCACTTTTAGCGGGAGCTGATAGAGTAGAGGGAACACTTTTGAGCAATGGTGAGCGAACAGGTAATGTAGACATCATTACACTTGCTCTAAACCTTACAACACAAGGTATAGACTCTAAACTTGACTTCACTAACATAGATGAAGTATTAGCAATAGTAGAGAAGTGTACAGAGATAGAGACACACGTGAGACACCCTTATGTTGGTGAGTTAGTTTACACTGCGTTTAGTGGCTCTCATCAAGATGCTATCAACAAAGGTTTAGCATATCAAAAAAGTAAAGAGGATACCTTGTGGGAAGTTCCGTACTTACCTATTGATCCTGCTGATGTTGGTCGTACTTATGAGTCGGTTATCCGTATAAACTCTCAGTCTGGAAAAGGTGGTGTGGCTTATATCTTAGAAAAAGAATATGGATACCAACTGCCAAAACCTATGCATCCTGAGATAGGAAATATAGTACAAGCGGTGACAGACGAGGAAGCTAGAGTACTTAGTTCTAAAGAGATTCTGAGTATCTTTGAAGATACATATTTTAATGTTAAAGAAAATATATCTTTAATCGATTTTATACTTACTTCTGATAATAAAACATCGAAGTGTATGCTTACTTATAAGTACAAGGGTGAAGAGATTACAGCTAATGGAGAAGGAAATGGGCCAATCGATGCTTGTCGAGATGCCTTGAGAGAGAACTATAAAAATGAGTTTAGTATCAACTCCTACTCTGAGCACTCTTGTGGTGAAAAAAGTAGTGCTACTGCCATAGCTTACATTGAACTACAAACAGGCGAAATGAGTTCTTGTTTTGGAGCTGGTAAAGACAGTGATATAGCAACTGCCTCCATCAAAGCGATGTTTTGTGCACTTAATAGAGCTTTTAACTAAGGCTCTGTTACCATAACAACTCCTCCTCAGGATCAGAAATCTGTTCCACTCTCGGTGGTCTAGATATATCACTAAAATACTCTATTCTTTTACCAACATGCACCTCTGTAACCCCTGAGGGCACATCAAACTTTCGCTTAATCTGTGGGTAAAGTTTGAGTGTTTTCTCATAAAACCTTCTAAATGCAGGTCCTGCAATTTTACCACCAGTTTCGCGTTTATACATTGGTGTATTGTTATCATTTCCAAACCATACAACTGTTGTAATTGTCGGAGAGTATCCAGCCAACCACCCATCTATATTTTTATTTGTTGTTCCTGTTTTTGCTGCAAGCTCTAAACCTCTGACACGGGCACGTCTCGCAGTACCACGATTAACAACATCACGAAGAATCGTCGTCATTATATAAGACTGCGAAGGAATCGAAGTTATATGTCTGATATCTTGCTTCTCATAAATTGTCTGACTCCCTTTATCAATACTCTGTATCAAATGCGACTTAACCTGTACACCCTTGTTAGAAAACGAGGTATATACTTGGGCTAATTCGAGTGGTGACATAGACATCGTTCCTAAAGATATAGACAAATCTCTTGGAATATGTTTAATATTGAATTTTTTGAGTTCTTTGAGTAAATTTTGTAAACCTATGTCATTTACAAGGTTAATCGTAGCAAGATTTCGTGAGTGTACTAGAGCCTCACGGAGTGTAACTAAACCTTTATAGTTTTTCTCATAATTTCTTGGTCGCCACTTCATCTCTTCGCCATCTTTTTCATACGCATATGTTTTAGCAATATCTACTAGTTCTGTAGCACCACTAAAACCTAAGTCAATAGCCACTTGATATATAAAAGGCTTAAACGCCGACCCTGGTTGGCGTCTTCCTTGTGTAGCACGATTATATGAACTCACTTTATAGTTACAACTCCCTACAAGCGCTAAGATATTTCCACTCTTAGAATCTAGTGAAACAAGTGCCCCATTTAACTGTGTCATGTTTACATCTTGTAGTTTAAACATTTCATCTTCACTTGGATCAATAATCGCTTCAAATTTAGCAAGTTTTTTTAAGTCATTTATTTTGTACTTTTCTATGCGTTTGAGTGTTTCTCCATAAGCAAATTTCAATGACTCGCGTGCTGCAACTTGTAAGCGTAAGTCAATCGTTGTATAAACTTCATATCCGCCAGTTTTTAAATCATGTATATCCATATCACGAAAACGACGTCCAACTTCATCCACTATAAAAGGTGCTCTGTTTTGTGTGAGTGTTGTATTAAACACTTCTGGATTTTCTACTAAAGCACTCTCATACATCGTCTCATCAATCCAGCCTAAAATATACATTCTTTTGATTACACGGTTAGCACGTCCCATAGAAATATCATAATTTTTTGTTGGTGCATATGTACTTGGTGCTTTTGGAAGTCCTACTAAAATTGCCATCTCTTTAAGTGTTAAATCTTCGAGACGTTTATGAAAGTAACCATCGGCAGCTGTTTTTATACCATAGTAACCATGTCCATAATATATCTCATTTAGATAGCGTTCAAGTATCTGCTCTTTAGTTAAAGCCCGCTCTATTTTAATGGCAAAGATTGCCTCTTTTATCTTACGAGAGAGTTTTTTCTCCCGCGTTAGCAGTACATTTTTCACTAACTGCTGTGTAATTGTACTCGCACCCTCAACAGCTTTTCCAGCACGGATAACCTTAATGGCTGCACGGAATATCGCATCTATATTTATTCCTGGGTGCTCAAAAAATGTTGTATCTTCTATGGCAACAAGTGCTTCAATGATACGAGGAGGAATCTCATTAAAACTTGCATAGTATCTATGTTTTTTATTAAAAATATTTGCTATTTTCTTTCCATCTTTATCGTAAATTCTACTTGTTACTTCTGGTTTATACTCTACTAGTTTTGATATATCATAATCATATGCAGTTAAAAAGTAGCCTACTAAAATGAAAGGAGATACAAATCCTAAAACCACTAAACTTAGAAAAACCTTCTTGAAATATTTTCTCATACTCTAAATTCCCTATTGGCAAAATTTGCCGCTATTAATATTTTTGTATACTCTTCTTTGGGTGAATGAATCACTTCATCCATTACACCACTCTCAACTACTTTACCCTCTTTAATCACACAGATATCTTGACATAGATTCTCTGCGGAAGAGATATCATGTGTCACAAAAAGCATCTTAAAACCCTCTTCTTTTTGCAAAACCTTAAGTAGGTTTATAATCATAACACGAGTCTCTGGGTCTAGTGCTGTTGTCGGTTCATCTAGTAGTAAAAGTTTAGGTTTATTACTCAAAGCCATTGCAATTACAACACGCTGGAGTTGTCCACCTGAAAGCTCAGGAGGGAACCTCTCAAGCAAGTTATGACTCAACGCGACACTATCAAAAAGCTCTTTTATTCTCTCTTGACTCACAAAAAACTGTTTATAAACTTTAGTAAGGGGAGAGAGTGCTGTAAAGGGGTTTTGAGGTATAAACGCAACACTTTTTCCTGCTACAAGCTCAAAGTCTGCACTGCACTCTAAGTCAAGACTCATATCACGAGGCAACATGCCAAGGAGTGCTTTGAGTGTTAAACTTTTCCCACTACCACTCTGTCCAACAAGTGCTAATGATGAGTTAATTGAAAAAGATATATCTAGGAGTATTTCACTCTGTAGTGCTATTGTTAACTTTTTTATTTCCATTATTTTATTTTAGCTAAATTTTTACAAACTTCTCTTAATGTCTCTGTACTCTCACCTACTCTAGCGATAAGCCTGATTATCGCATGTGGAACTGTCGGTTGACGAATAGCACCTATAGCGAAACCTTGAGTATGTAATATATTCTTGATTTCTATGACTTTTTGATTATTTCCAATCACAATTGCTACAATTAAGCCTGAAATTTCAATGCCTAATTCTTCTCTAACAATCAACTGTCTTTTTTTAATTTCTGCTTGTAATTGCATAGTATTTGTTAGCATATACTCCAATGCCTTATGTGCTAAAAGAGTATCATATAAAGAGAGTGCTGTTGCATAAATGATAGGTTTTGCACGATTTATGAGGTACTCAATTATATGTGTATCTGCTAAAATAAATGCACCAAAACTTCCATATGCTTTACCCAATGTTCCCATCTTGATATGGTTTTTTTGTGGTTTGATTTTGTAAAGATCAAAAACACCCATAAGTTTTTCTCCAACAACACCACTACTATGTGCCTCATCTACGATTAAAATAGCTTCTGCATCATCACATATTTCAAACACCTCTTTTGGACATAAATCTCCATCCATAGAGTAGATACCTTCAACGGCTACTATCTTGCGTTTTGCTTTTGAGTTTTTTAAAAGTTGGGTAAGTTCATCCATAGCGTTATGTTTAAAAAAAGTAACCTGCACCGAGTTTAGATTACTCGCTAAAACACCTGATGCATGGTATAACTCATCCATAAAAAGTTCATCACCTTTTCGTACAAGTGACTCTATAAGCGCTATATTTGCATTAAACCCACTTCCAAGAACAACTCCCGCTTCAAAAGAGTTGGCTATGCATAAAGCATCTTCAAAATCTTTATGTATCTGATGATACCCATTAACAAGCATTGATGCTTTTGCACTATGTACCTCTAGACTCTCTAGGTCACAGCAGGTCTGCTTATGAAGCTCTCTTTTATGAGAAAGCCCTAGATAATCATTTGACGCAAAATCTTTAAGAGCACTATTTACAACTTCTCTAGTTCTGTACCTACCCGATTTTTTTAGTGCTTTTAATTCATTTTCATAAAAAAGACTCACCCGACGACAACCTTATTACGTCCACCATTTTTAGCTTTGTATAGAGCTGTATCAACACGCTTATAAAACTCTTCACCTGATTCATTAAGTTTGTACTCCGCAAGTCCAAAACTCATAGTAATAGGAACAACTTTTTTATAATTTTGGATATTTAATCTAAGTTTTTCAGCTAATATTTCAGCACTAGCCTCATTTGTATCTGCTAATATTATTGCAAACTCTTCTCCACCTATTCTACACAATACATCTTCAACTCTTAACTGTTCTGAAATAAACTCACTATAAACTCTTAAAACATCATCGCCGGTGTCATGCCCATAAGTATCATTCACTTTTTTAAAAAAATCGATGTCAAAAACCACTAAACTAAACTCTGTTTTATGTCTTTTTGAGCGACTTATTTCACTCTCAAGTTTTTGATTAAAATAGCGTCTATTCCCAATCTGTGTTAATTCGTCAGTTAAACTAAGTGTTAAAAGTTTATTTTCATTTGTAATATCAGATAAAATAACTAGTTTCTGTGAGCCTTGGTGTTTTAAAGGTGATGCTTCTATTCGAAAAATATATATCTCATTAGAAATTTTTAGCTTCACTTCATTCATCATATTTTTAGATGATAAAATATATTCTAACCATGAAGTATCATCCATCCATACTTGTAAACAACCCTTCTCTTCAATAAAATAATCACAGATACAACTATTTTCTAGCTTAAAATCTTTTAATGTATCATATTTGTTAAAGTATTCAAAAAATACTTCATTCACCTCGATTATCTTTGCATCTTTAAAAACAAGTACAATATTTGTAACAGAATCTAAAATATCTTTATAATATTTTTTTTGTGTTCTGATTTTCATAAATAACCATACAGTGAACAGTATAGTTAAACTTAGTAGCACAATAACAAAAACACTCATCCATCTATAAAGTAGAAACTCTTCAGCGATACTAGAGATAAAATTTTCTTTTTTAAACATTACGGAATAAGCAATAGTTTTACTATAAAAATCTTTTATTGGATAAGACACTATTAAATATTTATTCTCAAGTGCATATGTCTCTTTAAGATAATTTTGCAGTGTATGTGTAGATAAATAATCCATATCTTTTTTAGATGCATCTAAGTTTGCGATGTAGTGTCCATCAAGAAAAGTCTTTGTTAAAGGAAAACTTAATTGTTTTGTGTACTCTTTATTAACAACTACAACAGAACTCACACCATCATTATTCATCAACTTAGATATAGAATTAAAGTGTGAAATAATTTCAATCATACCAACAATTTTCACCCCCTGAAACACAGGGGCAATTGACTTAATAGACAAATCATACTTACCCACACTAATTGTGGACAAATTCTCTTTTTTTTGAATAACATGTGTGAGCTCTGGTCTTAATTCTAAAAGACAACAGCCTTTCTTGGTAGTCCAACTTCTGTAAAGTGACACACCATTTACATCTAGTATTTGAATCCAAATATTTTTATAGAGTGTACTTTTTTCAAGTTCTAAAGATAGGTTTTTATAATAAGAATCATCAATATTAGCATTTACAATATCATCAACTATGGCTTTATTATTTGCTAAGCTGATTGCCATAGCTAAGGTGGATTTTTGTTTTTGTAGTATCATACTGCTAAAGTCATTTTTTATATCTATAACTGCTTTAGAGAGTGTGTACTTATTGAGTGTGACTTGTTTCTCTTTTGCTAATTCAAAATATAAGTATGTAATAGCAATAAAAACTATACTAAAGAGTAAAAAGACAGACACTAATCTTATATTTTTTAACATTTTACACCCCATTAATTGTAATGATATCACACTAGGCTTTAACAACCTTATTGCGCCCACCATTTTTAGCTGTATACAGAGCTTTATCAACTCTTTTAAAGATATCTTCAACACTCTCACCGCTTATATATTCACTTACTCCAAAACTAACTGTTATTGGAATTATTTTCTTATGCTCTTCTATCATAACTCTCAATTTTTGTGCCAATGCATAAGCATCTTCTATTTTTATATTAGGGGTAATAATTACAAACTCTTCTCCCCCAATCCTACATATACTATCAGTATTTCTAAGTTGAGATTCTACTAGACTCGTGTATTCTATTAAAACTTTATCCCCAATATCGTGTCCGTGTATATCATTAACAGATTTAAACTTATCTATATCAAAAATCATTAAAGAGAGAGGACTTTTATACCTGTATGCCTTTGATATCTCTTCTTCTATCTTATTTTGATAATGCCTACGATTTCCAATTTTTGTTAAAGGGTCTGTAACAGTTAAGTTCTCTAACTCCTGTTTATAATTTTCTTCTTGAGTAATATCGGAAAATGTAATTGAATAATGCTCTCTTTTTTGTGATATTAAAGAAGTGGCTATAGAGAAATAATAGACTTTGTTAAAGAAGATAACTTTTGCTTTAAAGTATTTCCCTCTATTTTTAAGTAGATATGTTAGCCAGTTCTCACCGTTCATCTCTTTTTGTAAATACTTACTATCTTTATCAAACAGTTCACTTATACACCCATGTTGAGCGATAAAAGAATCCATATTATCATATCTTCCAAAATAATCAAAAAAAGCTTTATTTACAAATAAAATACTTTTACGATTTTTAATTATCATGATATCTGTTGAAGAATCAATGATATTTTTATAATATTCTTTTTGTTTTTTATTCGCATTATATAAAAGTATGACAATTATAATAACTATAAACATAAAAAGAAAAATGAATAGACTAAATAATTTAAAAATTGAATACTCTAAACCTGTTGTAGATATTTCAGAGATATTTTTAAACATAAGGTACGAGGCTATACCTTTGTCTTGAGCATCTCTTAAAGTATATGAGACTATGATATAAGGATTTTCCACCTTATAACCCTCTTTTAAATATGTATCAGTGCCCCTCTTTTGTACATACTCTCGTAACTCTAAGGGTGCATCAAAATTTGCAATATAATAATCATCTATATATATATTTGTAAAAGGAACTTTAATTTTTTTTGTATTTTCTTTATCTACAATTATTAAGGAGTCTACATCAAGTTTTTTCAACTCTTCGGAGATAGAGTTAAGGTGTGATATAACTTCAACGATACCGATAAGTTTTCCATCCTTAAATATTGGAACAATTGCTTTTAAAGATAGGTTAAACTTTCCAACACTAATTAAAGATGTAGTTTTTTGAGTTTTTAATACATTTACAATATCTTCTCTAAAACTCAAAATACAATCACCACACTTTCCTGTCCAACTTCTATATAAGGAGACACCATTAGGATCAATTATATGTATCCAGATATTTTTATAAAAAGTATCGTTTTTAAGTTTTTCTATGAGTTTCTTATATCCAATATTTGAGAAATCTTTTTTTTGAATTACAGAGGGAAGATCATTATGTGCAGCGATACTCAAGGCTATAGCAACGGTAGCACTCTTTTTTTGCTCTATCATCGAGAATAGATTCTTTTTCATGCTCAATGCATGAGACTTATATATATTTGATTCTAGTTCTTGTTTCTTTTCTTTTATATACTCAAAATATAATAATGCAATAATTAAAAACACTAGGATAAATAAAGATATAAAAATAAAGATTTTATACTTTAAAAAAAGTGTTTTCAACAGTCCCATATTATTCCTAAAAATAGATTATAACGATATCAATCATTATTCTATCATAGAGAACTTAATTAAGCCTATTATCATTTTTTCTTATCTACTCATCTTTAAAGTCTTACCCAAGGATGACCTTATTACGCCCTGTATCTTTTGCTCTGTACAATGCCATGTCAGCACGTTTGAAAATAGTTTGGGCATCATCCCCTTTTTCATACTCAACAACTCCAAAACTCATAGTTATTGATGCCACTTCTTTATGAGCTTCTATAAGTAGGCGTAACTTCTGAGTTAAAATGTATGCCTTGTCCCTACTAGTGTGTGGTAGAAGTAATACAAACTCTTCTCCCCCAATTCTACAAAATATATCTACCTCTCTAAGGTGGTATCCTATAAATTTTGTATATTCACGTAATACTTTATCACCTACATCATGCCCTAAAGAATCATTTATTTTTTTAAAAAAGTCGATATCTAAAAGTACTAATGAAAATTTATGAGGATATCTTTGTGCAAGTGTAATATGCTCATGTAAAATATCATCATAATACTTTCGATTCCCAATATTGGTCAACTTATCTTTTACACTTAAAGAAACAAGCTCTTGTTTTGTACTCTCTTGTTCTGTAATATCTGAAAGTATGACTGCATAAATATTTTTCTTTTTATCTAAAAGAGAAGCTGAAATTAGGAAATAAAAAATCTCATCATTTATTTTCATCTTTACTTTATGTTTTTTATTTTTACTTTGGGCTAAAACTTCTAACCAATAAGACTCATCTTTTGGTGGTGCTAAATAACCATCTGCAACTTCAAAAAAATCTGATATACACCTATGTTTTTTTGAAAAATCATTCAGGTCGTCATAGTTCTTAAAGTAATCAAAAAAAGTTTTATTTGCTGTTACTACCTGTGTCGTCTCATGTACAACAACTATATTAGCTGAGCTGTCAATTATCTTTTTATAGTAAGTTTTTTGTTGGATAGCTCTTCTTGACAATAAATATGCTATTAAACTCACTAGTAATATCAATACAAGACATAGTGTATTACTAAACTCTAAAAGATCATTCATACGACTTCTCCATAAATGTTTTTAGAACTTCTACACTAAGACCCATTGCAGTTGACTCAAATCCTCGTACTTCTTTGATATAAGATTTACAAAAACCCTCGACCATACAGGCACCAGCCTTCCCTTTCCACTCTCCACCCTCTAAGTATTTATCTAAAGCATCTTCATCAAATGTATCAAATAAATAATCTGTTTGGGAAATATCTATAATCTTTTTATCTTTTGAGTGGTATATCATACAGGTAATGATGGAAGTAATATTACCACTTTGTGTTTGTAAAATATCTTTAGCATCTTCTTTAGATTTTGCTTTACGTAAGATTTTTCCTTGTGAAGTAACTACTGTATCGGCTACAAGAAGCGGCATATCATCACAGCCAAAAGCTCTGATATTTGCCTCGTACTTTCCTAAAGTTGCTTGATATACAAAGTTTTTAGGAGAAGTTGCTACTATCTTTTCTTCATCAAAATCTACACTCTCTTGTTGAAATGCAATACCCGCATTTGTTAGTAACATAAAACGAGTTTGGGAAGAAGATGCTAGGCGAAGCATCTAGTATGCATTCCTTAAGAAAACACCCATATAAATGGCTACGATACCAAGGATAATGTTAAGAGGAACCATATACTTGCCTATACGGCTAAGTTTAGTTTTTGCACCTCTCGTATCACCCTTGTCTAAAAGTTTGTCGGCTTGTGATCTAAAGATAGCCATAAGCCCTAAGTTCATAGCCATCAGCATCCAGATAGCTTCTTTGATATGAATAAGATTGTAAAGAACCATAGCTGTTTCGTCGATCACATTATGGTCAGCATCAACTGCTGCCTCACGAAAACCAAGTCCAACTGCCATGATAACTGCTGTGATAATTAAAATAATTACAAAAGGAGTAACAATCACAAAAAGACGCTTAAGTGCATGAGAGATTCTCTCTAATCTATTTAAAGGTGACTCTATATGTAAAAAAGAGTTATGTGCCGCAAAACGCATAGAAATCATACCACCAACCCAAACAACAGCTGAAATAACATGTAAAAATACTATCTCTGTTCTATAATTTGCAAAAATTTCATAAATCAATTCTTTCATTAGTTAAGTTCCTTTGTTATGTAAGCTAGTGCTGCTTCTTTTGCCTCGGGTAGTTTAGCCGGAAGTTTTCCACCCGCTTGTGCGAAGTCTGGTCGACCACCGCCACCACCACCTAAAATAGGAGCAATATTTTTAATCCAGTCTCCAGCTTTAGCACCGGCATCCTTAACACCACAAGCTATAAGAACCTTATCACCTTTGACTTGAAAAAGCATCGCACATAGTTTCTCATTTTCATTCTTTAATGCATCTATCTTTTCTTTGATGTCCCCTGCTGGGTACTCTTCAACAACAACAGTCACACCATTAATCTCACTTAAAACAACTTCAACTTTTGAAGCATTTTGTGCATTTTTAAGTTCAGTTTTTAGTTCATTCACTGTTGATTTGAGTCTATTAATTCCTGCAATTACATCAAGGTTTTTCACTTCGGTTGAAGCAGTTCTCAAAAGTGCTCTTTGCTCGTTAAAATGTTTATAGGCTGCGTTTCCACATACTGCTTCAATCCGACGAACACCAGCACTAACACCAGATTCTTTAGTGATGATAAACGAACCAATATTTGCAGTGTTCTCAACATGAACACCACCACAAAACTCAATACTCGCGTTCGCAAATGAGACAACACGAACCTCATCACCATACTTTTCACCAAACTGGGACTTTGCACCAGATTTTTTAGCATCATCTATACCTAAAACTTCTGTTTTAGTAGAAATCTGACGCATTATTTCATTGTTTACACGAGTTTCTATCTCTGTTAGTTCTGCATCACTTATAGCTTTTGGATGAGAGAAGTCAAAACGCAGACGGCTCGCATCATTAAGTGAACCCGCTTGTGCGATATGCTCACCTAAAACATCTGAGAGAACAGCATGGAGCAGGTGTGTTGCAGAGTGATGTTTGATAATCTCGTTACGACTCATATCTACTTTTGCATCAACAACAATTCCACATTTAAGCTCTTTAGTGACACTTATCTCAAGTAAAGGAAGTCCAAAAAACTTCTTTGTATCTAAAACTTTTGCGAAACCCTCTAACTCACCCTCATCACCAGTCTGACCACCAGACTCAGCATAAAATGGAGTGATGTCTAAAAGTGCCCAACCATTTTCACCCGCAGCTAAACTATCAACTCTTTTGTAGTCTGCGTTTAGAAGTGCTTGAACTTCTCCTGAGTGTTGCATGTACTCATAGCCAACAAAAGTACTCTCACCGAACTCTTCTAAAAGTGCTTTAAAGTCACCTTGAGTTGCCCCGTCTCCAGAACCTTTCCAAGCAGCTTTTGCACGAGTTCTTTGTTCTAGCATTAGTTCTTGAAACTTTTCACTATCAAGTCCAAGGTTTTTCTCTTTTAACATATCTTCTGTAAGGTCAAGTGGAAAACCAAATGTATCGTAAAGTTTAAACGCCACGGCACCGCTAAAAGTATCTTTAGTAGTTTTAAGTTCTTCTTCAAAAAGGGCTATACCAGACTCGATGGTCTTAAAAAATCTCGCTTCTTCAAGTTGAATCTGCTCTTTAACAGCCTCTTTTTTTGTTTGTAAGTAGTCATATTCTCCACCCATAATATTTACAATCGTATCTACAATTTTAAACATAAAAGGAGCACGAAACCCAAGTAAATAACCATGACGAACTGCACGACGTAAGATTCGACGAAGTACATAACCACGACCCTCATTTGAGAAGTTTGTACCTTGGCTGAGTAAGAAAACAGATGTACGGATATGATCCGCGATTACACGGTAAGAAGCACCAGTTTTATATACATACTCTTTACCTATCATCTCCTCAACTTGTTTTATCATCGGCATAAAAAGTGAAGAAGAATAGTTAGAAGTTTTACCCTCTTTAATCGCTACAACTCTTTCTAAACCCATACCAGTATCGATACAAGGATTTGCAAGAGGGAGTCTTTCTCCACCTTTCTCTTTTACTTCGTACTGCATGAAAACAAGGTTCCAGATTTCTAAAAATCTATCACCCTCTCCACCCATTCTATCTTCAGGACCGTTAAATTCTTCGGCACCCTGATCATAAAATATTTCAGAACATGGACCACATGGACCAGTATCACCCATAGACCAGAAGTTATCAGCATCACCAAGACGCATGATTCTATCTGCACTTATATGCTTTTTCCACATCTCTTCTGCTTCATCATCTGAGTCATGAACTGTAACCCAAAGTTTATCAACATCAAGTTTGATAACCTCGGTTATAAATTCCCAAGCATAAGCAATAGCTTCTTCTTTGAAGTAGTCTCCAAAAGAAAAGTTACCCATCATTTCAAAAAATGTATGGTGACGTGCAGTGTGACCTACATTTTCAAGGTCATTATGCTTCCCACCTGCACGAATACATGTCTGGCATGATGTTGCACGAGGGTTCTCTGGAGTTGGAATTTCACCTGTAAAAATAGACTTAAAAGGAACCATTCCGGCATTGTTAAAAAGTAGTGTTGCATCATCAGGAACTAATGGTCCTGAAGCAACTCTAGCGTGTTGTTTGGATTCGAAAAATTTTAAATACTCTTCTTTGATATTCATAGCTACATCTCTCATATAAAATTACGCGATTATAGCTTAAATGTACTAAATATATGGTTATTTTTAGAAAATATTGTAACCTCTATGAAATATAACTTCTGTAAACTTTGGTATATTTAATCAGGAGTACCACAATGCTTGAGAGAGAATTTACAATAGATGCTAATAATCTAGACTTAACTATATATGAAAGTTTAGACGATAGTTATGCCCAGAGTCTCTGTGAAAATGAACTTGAAATTCCAGAGGAGTGCATTAGAAAGATAGAGTGTTATGAAAATGTTTTTAAAATCTATCTTGCACCATCACGAAAGTACTTTAGAGATGACTGGTATGTCAATCTACAACGATTAAAGTTTGTGTCCTAATTCTGTTCAAGAGGAAATTCAACACAAAAGAGCGAACCTTTATTGGGTATACTCTTGAGAGAGATATTTCCGTTCATAAGTTTTAACAACTTAGAAGCTACATGCAGACCAAGTCCTGCACCTTCATATGAGCGAGTTAGAGAAGAATCTAACTGTTTAATCTCAAATATTTTTTCTTGCTCATCTTTTGAGATTCCTATGCCATTATCTTTTACTTCACAGATGAGTTTTTGAGTTGTTTTATCATACAAAACACTGAGTAATACTTTAGGCTCAGACGAAGATATAAACTTCAATGCATTATCAATGAGTATTCCTAGCACTTGTTTTATTCTATCAATATCACCGATTAGTGATACAGGAAGATAAGTGTCTATTTTTATCTTATATTCTATACCTTTTTCATCTGCCTTATTCTTGTATAAATCAAAACATTTCATCAACTCTATATTTGTATCAAAAATATTATTTTGTAAAATAATATTATCTGAATTAAGCTTACCAATATCGATTACTGATTCTACTAAATTCTTTAAATCATTTCCTGTTTGAGTTATCACTTCTAGCATTTGTAAAGCTTTTTCATTATCTTTTATATGTTTGGGGAGTAAGGCAGAAAAACTAAGTATAGAGTTAAGCGGTGTTCTCATTTCATGAGATATGTTAACGAAAAAGTCCTGCTTTGCTTTTTCAGCCTCTTTTTGTGCCTCTAAAGATTTCATCAACTGAGTCATATCATGAGATACAGAAATATATTCTAAAATTTCATTGTTTTGGTTTACAATAGGACTTATAGTTGATTCGATATAGTACATCAAACCTTTCTTGTTTTTATTCTCAAAAAAACCAGAGTATATTTCATTGTTACTTATTTTATTCCATATTTTTTTATAAAAAGCCTTACTTCTTTTACCTGATTTTATTATGCTCATAGGTGAACCTATCAACTCATTTTGAGTATATCCTGAGATATCACAAAACTTTTGGTTCACATAAATTATGACACCTTGTTGATCTGTTTTTGCAACTATAGCACTCAGTTCAAGTGCATCATGAAACTCTTCTAGTTCTTTGATTTTGATTGCAAGTATTTTTTGACTCTCTTCTTCTCTATCTTTGAGTATTTTGTTGTACTCTTCTAACTCTTCTTTATCTAAATCTAGTAGTTTCTTTTTACGAATTCTTTTTGCAATATCAACTAATATTTCAGTTAATATATCTTCTTGCATAGGTTTAGATATAAACTTTTTCAGACCTAAATTAATAAGTTTTACGACTGTGTTAAAATCTTGAACACCAGATATAATAACAATACTTTGCTCAATATTAAAATCTAAAATGAGATAAGACAGTTCTTCACCATCCATAATAGGCATTTCTAAGTCACTAAAAACTATGTCATAAAACTTCTCATTTCTCTGATAGTATTCTTTATATAAATCAAAAGCCTCTTTACCATTCTTAGCAATATCTATATTTTCAAAGAAATTATGTAGCATGTTCAAGCCTACATTTCTAGCCGTTAAAGAGTCTTCTACATATAAGATATTAAGATTCTTTGTAAATTCTTTTAGTTGAAGTAAGTCCATAGTGCATCTCTAAAATATTTATTTTAATTTGATTTAATTATACTCTCATATCTATTTAAAAAGAGTTTTCATCTAATATTTGTATATTTTTATAATATTTTTTAAAGATTTCGACTGCTATACCATCACCATTTTTTATAACTTCTTTGTTTATATTTAAGATAGGTGTAGTTTTATTACCGCAGCTTGGGGATTTGGATTTGAGGACTATTGCATCTATGTCTGGATGTTTATCACAAAAGTCAGTGATTTCTTTTTCTAAACGCAGGGTGACATCTATATTTGTAGTATCTGTGAGGATTCTATTTTCACCATCTACTTCTATAACATTTATTCTCTCTCTTGGTGTGCCAAAAAGAGGTGCTTCTGGACAAAATGGAATGATTTCATACTCTTTATAAGCTTCTATTACTGCGTTTACTTGCTTCTTTTTACCATCATAACGGCAATACTCACCGAGTAAACATGCAGAGATTATGACTCTTTTTTTAGCAGATGACAATGGACTTGATTTCCGTCATCTCTTCAATGGTAAAACGCGGACCTTCACGACCAACACCTGAGAGTTTAACACCACCATAAGGTTGAATATCAAAACGCAGAGTCGGCATGTCGTTTATAACTATACCTCCTGCGTTTAACTCATCTATAGCACGATTTGTAATCTTCAAGTCATTTGTAAATACAGAAAACTGTAATCCGTAAGGAGAGTTGTTCATACGAGGAAGTGCATCATCAAAAGAGTCTACTCTCACAAGACTTACTATGGGAGCGAAAACTTCTTCACATACTATGGCCATATCATCAGTAACATTTGCCATCACACAAGGGTGAAACATGCGACCTTCACGGTGTGGTGGAAGAAGTGGGATTGCACCCTCTTCTATCGCAGACTCAACCCAGTCCATAGCACGCTTTGCAGCCTCATCATCTATAAGCGGACCCATAAAAGTATCATCTTCATAAGGACTTCCAACTTTAAGTTTTTTTGTCTCCATAGCCATAAGAGAAGCAAACTCTTCATACACTTCTTCTTGAACATAAATACGTTGCAAAGAGATACAAACTTGACCTGAATTTACAAAAGCACCAAGAGCACAACGCTCAGCTGCTAAAGCTAAATCAGCTGTTTTTTCTATAAATGTAGCCGCATTTCCACCAAGTTCTAGTCCAATCTTTTTGATACCTGAGTTTCTTGTAATAATTTCACCAACAGGAACGGAACCCGTAAAAGAGATAACACGAGGGATATTTGAACCAATAAGAGCAGAACCAACTTCTGCGTCACCATAAACAATTGAAAGTGCATCTTTTATAGCATACTCACTCTCTACAAAAAGTTTGACAAACTTATATGCAGTCAAAGGTGCTTCTGGAGTTGGTTTAAGAACAACTGTGTTTCCTGCTACAAGTGCAGGTCCAAGTTTATGAGCTACTAGGTTAAGAGGAAAGTTAAAAGGAGTGATAGCTACTACCACACCAACAGGTTCACGACGAAAAAATGCAAGTGTTTTTTTCCCGCTATTCATAGCATCAGTGTTTATAGTCTCACCATGCATAGTACGCATAGTCTCAGCACAAAGAGTAAGTGTTTCAATACAACGCTCAACTTCTACTCGCGCAAAAGTGATAGGTTTAGCCACTTCATCTGTGATAGTTTTTGCTATGTCTTCTTTGTTTTCTTTTAGCTTTGATGCAACATCTAAAAGCCAGTTACATCTTTGAGCAAGAGTTGACACTTTAGCTGCACTTGTCGCTTCGTCTGCAATACTGAGTGCTTTTTTAGCATCATCTGCTGTACATAAAGGAGCAGTTGAAACCACTTCCCCATTAAAAGGTGACTTTCTTTCACTAAAAGTATCTGTTATCGCTTCACTTGAACCAAAAAATATCTTCGCTTGCATCATTACTATCCTCTAAAATTATAAATGAATTATAGCAAAAATTAGATTGTAATGTTTTCTAAATGTTCTATGCCCGCAGGAGTGACCACTAAAGCATCAAGCATATAGTCCCCATCGTAAGCATTTTTTTTCATATAAACATCGCAGGTTTTTAAGAGTTTTGAGAGTTTAGAAGGAGTTATATTTTGAATGGCGAGTTCATAATCCACCCCACTTTTCACTTCTACAAAATGAAGCACATTCTCTTTAGTGACGATTACATCTATCTCACCAAAACGAGAGTAAAAGTTTCGCTCGAGTATTTCAAAGCCATTTTCATACAAAAATGTACAAGCCTTATCTTCAGCTATATTTCCTTTAGCTCTGCTCATACATTCTCAATACCCTGCGAAATATCATCCTTAACTCTCTCTCAAGTACATCTAAACAGACCAAACATATCTTTTCATCAGGTTCAAAATCAGGGAGTACGGAACCAAAAGGATACTTCGAAGAGAGGTAAATTGTATCTATTAAATCTATTTCATCCTCATCAATATTCAGATGACAGTGATTCTTTTTTAGTGTTTCATTAAGAGATAATATGTTGTGAGTTTTTTGTAGTTTTATACCATTCTCTATAAAATAGGCTTTTATATTTTTTTCTATGACTTGTTGAATGTTTTGTAGTGTAGGATTGTAGAGATGGCTCTCTAATAAGACTTTAGATGAAAGATAGTTTTCGTTAGCATACTCCAACCATAACTTTGTCTCATCTTTCATAAACAACTTTTCCTTTAAAAATCTCTTCTAAAAAAACACCATCTGTACCTTTTTTTATAGGTACGATATCCAGCGGAATAAGTTTAGATAAATCTCGTAAAACTTTTCTATATTTTAAAGAGAGAAAAAGATAGTTATCATTCGAATTTTGCTCAATTGCGATGTCAACATCATTTGGATGCTCACTACTCATGAATGAGCCAAAAATTATTACACGATTAACTTCTTGAAATTGTGAAAGTTTTTGCTTTATTGTCTCTACTATAATTTGCTTATTCATGAAGCTATTGTAACATATTTTTCATACTAATAATCAATAGCTTTAATTTTTAAGCCGAAACTAAAAGTTTTTCAACATCCGTTAAATCGAGCTCTTTTTGTGCTATCCAAAGACTATAATTATCTTGCATCTGTAACCAACTTTCAGGAGTTCTTCCAAGAGTTATAGATAAACGAAGTGCCATTTCTGGTGTTAAACTTGTTTTACCTTTTACTAAACGGTTAAGTGTTGAAGGAGCTACTTTTAATTTTAGTGCTACTTCTCTCTCACTTATACCTAACTCGTCTAGGTAAACCTCTTTTATAAATTCGCCTGGATTTGGTGGGTTAAACATTTTCATTAGTGATAATCCTTATAATTTATTCTTTACTCATGTAAAAATCTTTTTTCTTTCCCATATTAAAGAGTAGTCTACTTACTTTATCGCTCTCTTTTTTGAAATCAATTTTAAGAATTTTAATGATTTTTAAAACCATTCTTTGGTAACTGTTCATATGTATGTCTAGCATACTTCTATAAAAAAGTTCTTTGCCTTTTTTGACTTTAAAAATATCATTTTTGATTTTCTTACCTGTCAGCTCTTTATATATAAGATTGTAAACATAAAGTCTGTATGCTTTTGGAAACATTACACCAAAGTGACCTTCTAAAGTTATCTTGAGTTTAGCATTTGGATATTGATGAAAATAGTTTTCACATACCATTTGAAATAAAAATTTACTATCAGTATCTATAAAAACATCTTTGCCTTGGGTATAGACAGTAGTAAAAATATTCTCATATTTTTTCTTTGAAAACATACCTTTAGATTTCCAGTTAGCTCGTTTTATTTTTGTTTTCATTTAAGCTCCAAGTATTAGTGTTCTATTTTACTAAAACTAATCCATCTATATATTTAAAATCTTTTATGTTAAGGGTTAATAATTTCGAATT
>NZ_JAEMVC010000001.1 GCF_029215985.1 Sulfurimonas sp. SAG-AH-194-C21 | reverse complement strand
ATAAATAACTTTATGATATATAAATTTTTTTTACTTTTTATTTTTGTTGTATCTTTACAAGCCCATCAAACAGGACTCTCCTATATTGAGATACATGAGTTACAAACACACAATATAGAAGTACTTTATAAAAAACCGCTCTCTGATAAAAAAGGAAAGGATATTCAGATAAAGTATCCACGCTCTTGTGAGAAGATACAAGAATTACCTCGTAAGATTATAAATGGTTTTATCATAAACAAGTATACTCTATGGTGTGGTAAAAATGGTTTGATGGATAAACGTATTTGGATAGATGGACTTTTGTCAAAAGACAGGGGTGTACTTATTCGCTATGAGAAAGATGATGTGATTATCAACTCTTTACTACGCTACAGAACTCCTTTTATATATATCAGCCAGCAGAGTTCGAAGTTAGAGTTTTTTATTGAGTACTTAGCACTTGGTTTTTTTCATATATTAAATGGTTACGATCATCTTTTATTTGTATTTGCACTACTCTTACTAGCCCGAGATATGAAACAACTTCTTTTTGCTATCACTGCATTTACTCTTTCTCATTCCATCACACTTGGCTTTGGGATGTTTGGAGTTGTGAGTATTGGTGTGGCTTATATAGAAGCAATGATAGCCTTGAGTATCTTGTTCTTAGCACGGGAGTTAGTAAGTAAAAGTGAGAGCTTTACAAAAAAGCATATAGGGGTCGTGGCATTTATCTTTGGACTTTTACATGGTTTTGGTTTTTCAAGTGCACTCAGAAGTATAGGACTTCCTCAGGATGAAATACCACTTTCGTTATTCGCATTTAATGTAGGTATAGAGTTTGGGCAGTTACTTTTTATCGCTATTGCTGGTAGTTTATTATTTATCTTAAAAAAGTATATTTCAGTTATCGATATATCTATACGAAGAATGGCACCTTATTTTATAGGAATATTTGCATCATATTGGCTTATAGACAGGGTACTCGGTTTTTAAAAAAGAGTGCCTTTTGCTATGCCTCTAGGGTAGAAGTGCTTTTAGTTTAAAACTTCTTCTGTGGATAGGACAGTAACCATATTCTTTTATCATTTCAACATGAAATGCCGTTCCATATCCTTTATGTCTCTCAAACCCATACTCCGGATAGACTTTTGCATCACGAATGATATTTCTATCATGAGTAACTTTGGCCAGTATAGAAGCAGCACTAACCTCGGCAACCTTAGCATCAGCTTTTACCATAGTATCAAGTCCATCAACTCCAAAAGTAGTATTACCATCAAAAAGGTAAGCATCTGCGTTGAGATGTTCTTTTATCTCAAGGAGTGCTTTTGTCATACACTTTGAAATGCCAAACTCATCTACATCTTGTGGACTAATAACTACAATATGGTTGAGAGTATTTGGTTGAATCTCTTCAAAAAGCTTATATCTGCGTTTCTCACTAATCTTTTTAGAATCATTAAGTCCAGCTATTTTTGTGTGAGGAAGAAATACACAGCC
Source organism: Sulfurimonas sp. SAG-AH-194-C21 (assembly GCF_029215985.1). GTDB lineage: Bacteria > Campylobacterota > Campylobacteria > Campylobacterales > Sulfurimonadaceae > Sulfurimonas. The sequence continues at coordinate 147,480 of NZ_JAEMVC010000001.1, read as the reverse complement.
AGCAACAACTAAATCTCCTGCAATAGGCCCACGACCTGCTTCATCTATACCGCATAATATTTTCATTTTAATCTCCCAAGGCCCAAATATCAAAAGGAACTATCTCCACACTTGAAAGTGGGTGCGAGATTGTACTCTCTTTGTTCATACTAATGGCAATTATTTTTTTGATAGAGTGGGTAAATATAAAGGCTTCTATACTCTCAAGTTTTTTAAAGAGACGGCGCTCATCAACGAAAGGTTTACATAAAATGATAGTATCACTAGAGGGGAGGTAGAAGTCTATCTCATCATCAAAATAACACTCAGTATTTGATTTGAGTAGTTCTAAAAAAATCATATTTTCAAAAAGCCTACCAAAGTTTTTTTCAGTACTCAGTGCTGATTTTAAAGAAGTGTCGCAGAGATAGACCTTTTTAGTCGCTTTGGGTGCATTAAACTTTTGCAGTAGATGTATATAGTTTTTATTTACTAGACCCTCATAAGACTTATAGAGTTTATCCTTAGAAATTTTACGGCTACTCTTGAGCCTTTCATATATAGTAAACGCCGAGAGTTTTTGGGACATAAACTTTGCACATAAACAGAGAATATCAAACTCAACATCATCCAGAGTATATTGAAGAAGACGCTGAACACTTAAGTTACGCTCATCTACACTAACCTTATGCATAAAAGCAAATCCTCCAAGTTGAAAAAAGTGGTTAAGTGCTGATGAGTCATACTTGTCTTCATATGCTAAGAACTCTTCATAATCAAGAGGATAGAGTTGTAAGGGTATAAGCACATCAACTTTTATAACTAACTCAGTTGTGATAATAAGCTGAGAAACATTTACAAAGTTTATAGTCTCTATATAATTATCTAAAACAAGAACATCTATTTTATTTCGATTACAAAATGAGTTGAGTTCTTTGTTTAGTAAATCCACATCTATACGTATATCATTACAATCTATATATAAGTAAGAGTTTTTTTTCAGACCAAGAAGATAGTTTTTAACAAGTTTAGTTTTACCACTCTGCGAAATACCAGAGATTTGATAGGATTTATCATCTAAAAAAAGCTTACGAAAGTGAAACCTTTCTAGATTTAAGTCTGTTTTATAATATTCTTCTAGTAAAATTTCCAAAATATACCTCTTTTTTTGTATCTAGTATTTTATCATTTCCTTATTAAAAGGAAATAAATTATAAAGAAAATGAGTTTTTACACCCTAAATCCTTGAATAAATCGGGAGGCTTTGCTATAATTGCACACCCTAAAATAATAGTGGTTAATAGTCAGGTAACGCCTGACGAGTTCTTTATGAAGGAAAATTATGGAAAAAATTCGTTTAAAATTGAAAGCTTACGATCATCGTGTACTCGATAGATCTGTAGCTTCAATCGTTGAGGCTGTAAAGCGTACAGGTGCTGCAATTCGTGGTCCGATCCCTTTACCAACAAAGATTCGTAAGTATACAGTACTTAAATCAGTTCACGTTAACAAGAAAGCTCGTGAGCAATTTGAGATACGTATGCACGCTAGAATGATTGATATTGTTTCTGCAACGCCAGAAACTGTTGATTCATTAATGAAGCTTGATCTTGCACCGGAAGTAGACGTAGAAGTACGTTCTATGGATAAGTAAGGAGTTCGTAGTGGAATATATTGTTGAAAAAATCGGAATGAGTCGTACTATTTCTGTTCCTGCGCAACCAGTTACTCTTTTAAGAGTTCTTGACGCTAAGGTATGTGAAGTTGTCGAAGGCACTGCTGTTGTTGCTTATAACAGTGGTAAAAAAATGAATAAAGCAATTGAAGGTCAACAGAAAAAGTATTCACTTTCTGCTGAGTTTAACCGTTTTGCAACTCTTGAAGTAGCAAATACTGAAGCTGGTGATTTAGATATTACTCCATTAGCGCAAGCTAGTGTGATTAGATCTACATTCAACACTAAAGGTCGTGGTTTTGCTGGTGCAATGAAACGTTGGAACTTCGGTGGTGGTCCTGCTTCTCACGGTCATAGAATGGGTCGTAGAACAGGTTCAATTGGTAATGCTGAGTGGCCAGGTCGTGTAATGAAAGGTAAGAAAATGCCAGGACATTACGGAAACTGCCAAAACAGTGTTAAAAATGAGATCGTTTCTTACGATGCTGAAAATAAAATCATTGCGGTTTTAGGTTCTGTATCTGGTGCTAACGGTGCTCTAGGTCGTATAAAGGTAGCTAAATAATGAGCGCAATTATCTTAAATGAAAAAATGGAAAAAGGTGCTGAGTTAGCATTACCTGAGTCTTTCTCTGGTATTAATCCTCATAACCTTTGGCTTTATGTTAAGTCAGCTCAAGCTGCACAACGTGCTAACACTGCTACTACAAAAGGTAGAAGTGAAGTTAGTGGTGGTGGTAAAAAGCCATGGGCTCAAAAAGGTGGCGGTCGCGCTCGTGCTGGTTCACGTCGTTCTCCTATCTTCGTAGGTGGTGGTAAAGCGTTCGGTTCTATGAACAACCACAGCTACAAGCTTAAAGTAAATAAGAAGCAAAAGAAATTAGCTTTAAACTTTGCTTTAAATGAGCATGCACAAAATGGTACTCTTTTTGTTGTTGATAACTTTGAAGTAGCGTCTGGTAAAACTAAAGATGCAGCTGCAATATTTAAAGCATTAGGTCAAAGAGATGTTCTAATCGTGAAATCTTTATTAGACGAACCAACGTTTTTAGCTTTTGAGAACTTATCTCAAACTTACGTTATCGAATCTAATGAGTTAAACGCATATTTAGCTGCTAACTATCGTTCACTAGTGATCGAAAAAGCAGTTTTTGAAAGCTTAACAAGTGAGGCTAAGTAATGGCTGATATTACAGATATTAAATCTATTATATATACAGAGAAGACTCTTGGTATGCAAGAAGATGGTGTTATAGTTGTTCAAACTTCACCTCGTGTTACTAAGACTGGTCTTAAGGAAATTTTTAGAGAGTATTTTGGAATTGTTCCAAACAAGATTAACTCTTTAAATCAAAGCGGAAAAACTAAACGTTTCCGTGGTGTACAAGGTAAACAAAATAACTTCAAGAAATTTTATGTTACTTTACCTGAGGGTGCACAAATAGAAAGTTTGGCGGTATAACATGGCAATTAAAACTTATAGACCGATAACTCCGTCTCGTCGTTTTTATACAAATGTTGATAGCTCAGATATCACTGCAAAACCAAGTGTACGTGCATTACTTGTAAAACTTCCACAACATGCTGGTCGTAACAATAATGGTCGTATCACTTCTCGTCACCGTCAAGCTGGTGCTAAGAAGCAGTATCGTATTATTGATTTCAAAAGAAACAAGTTCGATATTCCTGGTACAGTAAGTGCGATTGAGTATGATCCATATAGAAACTGTCGTATTGCGTTAATTACATATGCTGATGGTGAGAAGCGTTATATTCTTCAACCAAAAGATTTATTTGTAGGTGATGTAATCAATTCAGCTTCTGAAGGTTTAGATGTTAAACCTGGAAACACTATGAAACTTAAAAATATCCCAGTGGGTACTTTAATTCATAATATTGAACTTAAGACTGGTAAGGGCGGACAAATGTGTCGTGCTGCTGGAACTTCTGCTCAGATTATGGGTCGTGATGGTAAGTATGTTTCATTACGTATGCCTTCAACTGAAATGCGTTTAGTATTAGGTGAGTGTTTAGCTACTGTTGGTAGCGTTGGAAACGAAGAGTTTGGTAACATTGTTATCGCTAAAGCTGGTCGTCAACGTCACCTTGGTATTCGTCCTCAGACTCGTGGTTCTGCTATGAACCCGATAGATCACCCACACGGTGGTGGTGAAGGTAAGACTAACTCAGGTCGTCACCCAGTTACTCCATGGGGTAAACCAACGAAGGGTGCTAAAACTCGTCGTAAGAAAGCAAGTGATAAGTTAATTATTACTCGTCGTAAACCAAATGCTAAAAGGGTAGGTTAATTATGGCTCGTTCATTAAAAAAAGGTCCATTCGTAGATGACCATTTAAGTAAGAAGATCGAAAAGGCAAGAGCTGAAGGTAATAAAAAACCTATCAAAACTTGGTCAAGAAGATCAATGGTAACTCCCGACATGGTTGGTTTTACAATTAACGTTCATAATGGGCGTCAATTTGTTCCTGTTCATGTTTCAGAGAACCATATCGGTTACAAGCTTGGTGAATTTTCTCCAACTCGTACATTTAAGGGCCATAAGGGCTCTGTTCAGAAGAAAGGATAGGTCGTGGCTAGAGCATTATTAAAATTTATTCGTGTTTCACCTATCAAATCTCGTTTAATTGCGAGAGAAGTTCAAGGTATGAACGCTGAAGAAGCTATGGCTGCTTTAGAGTTTACACCAAACAAAGCGGCAAAAATTATCTCTAAGGTTATTGCATCTGCAGTTGCAAATAGTGGTATGGAAGCCCAAGAGTGTATTGTTAAATCTTGTCGTGTTGACAATGGTCCAGTTCTTAAACGTTTCCGTCCACGTGCTCGTGGTATGGCTTCAGGAATTAGAAAACCAACAGCACATATCTTAGTAATAGTGGAGGGTAAATAATATGGGTCACAAAGTTAATCCTATTGGTTTACGTCTTGGTATCAACCGTAACTGGGAGAGCCGTTGGTTCCCTAACTTTAAAACTGCTCCTGCATGTTTAGGTGAAGATCACAAGATAAGAACATTTTTAAAGAAAGAGCTTTATTATGCTGGTGTTGCTAACATCATCATCGAAAGAACAGTTAAAAGACTTCGTGTAACTATCGTTGCTGCTCGTCCTGGTATTATTATCGGGAAGAAAGGTGCTGATATTGAGAAGCTTAAGACTAATCTTCAAAAGCTTATTGGTAAAACAATTTCTGTTAACATCAAAGAAGAGAAGAAAGCTCAGACTTCAGCTCAACTTGTTGCAGAAAATGTTGGTACTCAGTTAGAGCGTCGTGTTGCATTCCGTAGAGCTATGAAAAAAGTTATGCAAGGTGCACAACGTTCTGGTGCTAAAGGTATCAAAATTGCTGTTGCTGGTCGTCTTGGTGGAGCTGAAATGGCTCGTACTGAATGGTATTTAGAAGGTCGTGTGCCTCTTCATACTCTTCGTGCTAAGATTGATTATGGTTTCGCTGAAGCACATACAACATACGGAATTATCGGTATTAAAGTATGGATTTTCAAAGGGGAAGTTCTTACTAAAGGCGTTCCTGTTGAAGTAGCGGAAGAGAAAAAAGAGCGTCGTCCAAAACGTGCTCCACGTGAAAAGGCTGAATAGTTATGTTAATGCCAAAAAGAACAAAATATCGTAAAGTAATGAAGGGACGTAACCGTGGTTATGCTCGTTCAGGTTACAACTTAGCGTTTGGTGATATCGCATTTAAGGCTGTTGAAGCTGGTCGTATTAACTCTCGTCAAATTGAAGCAGCACGTATTTCTGCAACTCGTCACCTTAAACGTCAAGGTAAGATGTGGATTCGTGTTTTCCCTGCTAAGCCATTAACAGCTAAGCCGCTTGAAACTCGTATGGGTAAAGGTAAGGGAGCAGTTGATCAGTGGGTTCAAAATATTAAACCAGGTCGTATAATTTTTGAAATAGCTGGTATTCCAGAAGATATCGCTCGTGAAGCATTAACTCTTGCTATGCACAAGCTTCCATTCAAATGTAAAATAATCACTGCGGAGATGAGCAATGAAATATTCTGATTTAGCAGATAAAACAGTAGCAGAGCTTAATGCAATGCTCAAAGAAAGAAAAACTGAACTGTTTACTCTTAAGATTAAACAAAAAATGATGCAACTTCAAAATACTAGCGAACTTACTATCGCTAAAAAAGATATTGCTAAGATAAATACTGCTATTACAGCAGTAGCAAACTAGGAGCCCAAATGACACATAAACGTGAAATTCAAGGTAAAGTAGTAACTATCGCTGGTGATAAGACTGTATCTATGGTTGTAGAACGTCGTGTAATGCACCCTCGTTACCACAAAGTTGTTAAGCGTTTCAAAAAGTACTTAGTACATGATGAGCGCAACGAAGTTAAAGTTGGAGACGAGATTATTGCAATCGAATGTCGCCCACTTTCTAAGACTAAATCTTTTAGACTTAAAACAGTAGTAACAGGAGCTAAGTAATGATCCAAGGTTTTACTCGTTTAGTTGTAGCTGATAATACAGGTGCAAAAGAGATTATGTGTATTAAAGTGCTTGGTGGTTCTAAGCGTCGTTATGCAACAGTAGGTGACGTTATCGTTGCTTCTGTTAAAAAAGCGACTCCAACTGCTAAAGTTAAAAAAGGGAAGGTTGTTAAAGCTGTTATCGTTAGAACTCACAAAGAAGTTCAACGCGAAAATGGTTCATTAATTCGTTTTGATGATAATGCAGCTGTAATCCTTGATGACAAGAGAGAGCCAATTGGTACTCGTATTTTTGGACCTGTTGGTCGTGAAGTACGTTACGCTGGTTTTATGAAAATAGTTTCTCTTGCGCCGGAGGTTGTATAGATGGCAAAGTTAAATTTCAAAAAAGGTGATACTGTAGAAATTATCGCTGGAGATGACCGTGGAACTAAAGCAGTAGTAGTTGAAGTACTAGTGAAGAAGAACAAAGTTATCGTTGAGGGTTGTAAAATAGCTAAGAAAGCTGTTAAACCAACTGAAGAGAATGCTAAAGGTGGTCATATCAATAAAGAGATGCCTATAGATATTTCAAATGTACGTAAAGTGGAGGCATAATTAGATGGCACGCTTAAAAGAAAAATATTTAGGTTTAAAATCTGAATTACAAGCTGAATTAGGAATCAAAAATCCTATGCAAATACCAAAAGTAGAGAAGATTATCATCTCTGTTGGTACTGGTTTTGCAATGAAAGATAATAAGCTTATTAAAAACATTGAAGATACAATTACTACAATTGCTGGTCAAAAAGCAACTACAGTAATCACGAACAAATCTATTGCAGGTTTTAAAGTTCGTGAAGGTATGCCTGTTGGTGTACGTGTAACTCTTCGTGGTGAAAATATGTATGATTTTCTTGATCGCCTTGTATCTATTGCACTTCCACGTGTAAAAGATTTCCGTGGTGTTCCAAGAAATGGTTTTGATGGTCGTGGTAATTATAACTTCGGTCTTCAAGAGCAACTAATTTTCCCAGAAGTATCTTATGATTCAATCATGCAAATCCATGGTATGAATATTACTATGGTAACTACTGCTGATTCAGATAAGGAAGGCTTTGCTCTTTTAGAGAAAATGGGTATGCCTTTTACTAAAGGGAGCAACTAATGGCTAAGAAGTCTATGATCGCAAAAGCGGCAAGAGAACCTAAATTCAAAGTACGTGGATACACAAGATGTCAAATCTGTGGTCGTCCACACTCAGTACTTCGTGATTTCGGTATCTGCCGTATCTGTTTTAGAAAAATGGCAAACGAGGGATTAATCCCAGGTGTTAGAAAGTCTTCTTGGTAATCCAAGAGGAAACTTCTAATAATAGCAGATGCTCTTTATTGAGCATCCACATTAAGGAAAAATAATGGCAATTAATGATCTAGTATCAGACGCGTTAACACGTGTTCGTAATGCAGGTATGAGAAGATTACCAGTTACTACTTTAGTACATTCAAAAACTATTGAAGCATTAGCAAATATCTTAGTAGAAAAAGGTTACCTTGAGTCTGCAAACGTTATTGAAAATGGCGTTAAAAAGACTATTAAAGTTGTACTTAAGTATGATGAAGATGGTAAGAATGTAATCAATGAAATGAAAAGAGTTTCTAAGCCTGGACGTCGTGTCTACAAAGGTAAAGAAGAGATCAAACGTTTCAAAAATGGTTATGGAACAATTATAGTTACTACATCACATGGCGTTCTTGCTAATGACAAAGCTTACGAGCTTGGCATTGGTGGTGAAGTTATGTGTACAGTATGGTAGGGGTAGAATATGTCAAGAATTGGTAAAAAACCGGTAGAATTTTCAGCTGATATCAAAGTTAGCTCAAATGGTGACGTTATTACTTTTGCTAAAGGTAAATTAACTATGGATTTAGATACAAAAGGAAATGTTGATTTCACAATTGCTGAAAACACTTTAACTTTTGCTACTAAGTCTGATGAGAAAGCACACCGTGCCTTTTGGGGAACGTATAGAGCATTATCTCAAAATATTGTTGTTGGTTTAACTACTGGTTATTCTAAGCAACTTGAAATCAATGGTGTTGGTTATAGAGCTGCTGTAAAAGGTAGAGTTCTTAATCTTCAACTTGGTCACTCACATGATATTAACTTTGATTTAGTTGATGGTCTAGAAGCTGAAGTTGTTAAAAATGTTATCACTCTTAAGAGTCATGATAAACAACTTTTAGGTTCTGCTGCTGCAAAAATTAGAAGTTTCCGTCCACCAGAGCCGTATAAAGGCAAGGGTGTGAAATACATGGAAGAGCATATCGTGCGTAAAGCCGGTAAAACAGCTAAGAAGTAAGGGAAGGTATTAAAATATGAATGCAAAAGTATTAAAAAGCAAAGTAGCTAACCGTTTAAAGCGTAAGTTACGTATTCGTGCAAAAATATCTGGTTGTGCTTCACTTCCTCGTGTTTCTGTATTTAAGTCAAATCGTTACTTAAGTGTACAAGCTATTGATGATGTTACTGCAACAACATTATGTGCTGCAAACTCTAAGTCAATCAGTAAGAGTGCAAACAAAGAAGGTGCTACTGCATTAGGTGAGGCATTTGCTGCTACACTTAAAGCTGCTAACATCACTGAGATTGTATTTGATCGTAATGGTTACCAATATCACGGCGTTATTGCTGCGTTTGGTGATGCACTTCGTGCTAACGAAATTAAGTTTTAAGGAGACATGATGGAAATTAACAGAGATGATTTTGAAGAGTCAATTGTAAATATTGGTCGTGTTACTAAAGTTGTTAAAGGTGGTAGACGTTTCCGTTTTACTGCTCTTATCGTTGTTGGTGACAAAAATGGTACTATCGGTTATGGTACTGGTAAAGCTAAAGAAGTTCCTGATGCTATCCGTAAAGCTGTTGATAATGCGTTTAAAAACATTACAACAGTAAGTATCAAAGGTACAACAATAGCACATGATATTGAGCATAAGTATAACGCTAGTCGTATTTTACTTAAGCCAGCATCTGAAGGTACAGGTGTTATCGCTGGTGGAGCTGCTCGTCCAGTTCTTGAGCTTGCAGGAATTCAAGATATTCTTACAAAATCAATCGGTTCTAACAACCCAGCTACACTAGTGCGCGCAACTGTCGAAGCACTTGGTAGACTTAAAGGATAATTGATGGGTATTGAAAATTTAACACCAGCTGTTGGATCTACTTCTAACCGTAAACGTGTTGGACGTGGACAAGGTTCAGGTACTGGTAAGACTTCGGCTCGTGGTCAAAAAGGTCAAAAATCTCGTTCAGGTTACAAGAGAAAACGTAACTTTGAGGGTGGTCAAATGCCACTTGCAAAACGTATGCCTAAGATAGGATTTACTTCTAGATTAGTTAAGCCATATGTTATCAATGTAACTAAAATTAAAGCTGTTGCAGAACTTACTGAGATCACTATCGAATCTATTCGTGGTGTTCACAAGATGGGTGCTTCAGTTATTAAAGTTAAGTTAGTTGGAACTGGTGCAAAAGCACTTGCTTCAAAAATTAAAGACGACAACGTTACTACAACTGGTAACTAGTCATTATGAATAAAAATCTAGTAAATAAAATATTTATTACTATAGGGTTTTTATTTGTCTACCGCCTGCTGGCTTATGTGCCAGTTCCAGGTGTAGACACAGCGGTAATCGCTTCTTTCTTCGATTCACATCAATCAGATGCTCTTGGTTTATTTAACATGTTCAGTGGTAACGCTGTTGAGAGACTATCTATAATTTCCCTTGGTATTATGCCTTACATTACTGCTTCTATTATTATGGAACTTCTTGCTGCAACTTTTGCACCACTAGGTCAAATGAAAAAAGAGCGTGATGGTATGGTTAAGTATATGCAAATCATTCGTTATGCGACTATTGTTATTACTATAATTCAAGCTATTGGTGTGAGTGTTGGACTTCAGAGTCTAACAGGACCAAGTGGTAACTCCGCTATACTAGCTGATCATAATACATTTATACTTCTTTCTGCCGTTTCAATGCTTGCAGGAACTATGTTACTTATGTGGATTGGTGAGCAGATAACTCAAAGTGGTATCGGTAACGGTATCTCTCTTATTATCTTTGCAGGAATCGTATCAGCTATTCCATCAGCAATTGGTCAAACAATTACAATGGTTAATTCTGGTGCTATGAGTTTCATTACAGTTATCGCAATACTTGCTTTAATTTTGGGAACCGTTGGAGTCATTATTTATGTTGAACTTGGTGAGCGTCGTATTCCGATTACATATGCTAAAAAGACTATGATGCAAAACCAAGATAAGCGTGTTATGAATTATATCCCTATCAAAGTAAACTTAGCGGGTGTTATTCCAGTTATTTTTGCATCTGCGATATTGATGTTTCCTATGACCGTTTTATCTTCTAGTACTAACCCAATAATGCAAAATATAGCTGATTATCTAAATCCAAATAGTTACTTTTTTAACTTTTTGACTTTTACATTTGTAATTTTCTTTGCATTCTTTTATGCATCGATTACTTTTAATGCAAAAGATATTGCTGATAACTTAAAACGCCAAGGTGGATTTATTCCAGGTATTCGTACTGGTAATGCTACAAAAGAGTTTTTAAATGATACTGCTGGTAAACTTACTGTGACCGGTGCTCTTTATTTAGGACTTGTAGCTACTTTACCATTTATGATTATTAAAGGTATGGGTGTTCCATTCTTCTTTGGTGGTACTGCAGTTTTAATCGTTGTTCAAGTAGCCCTTGACACAATGAGAAAAATTGAAGCACAAGTATATATGAGCAAATATGAAACTTTAAGTGCGGTCGGTCTCTAAAAATGGCGATTTCGCTTAAAAAACCTCAAGAAATAAAAAAACTTCGTGCCGCTAACAAAATTGTTGGTGGTGCACTCGAATTAATGCGTGCCAACACAAAAGTTGGTGCCTCTTTAAAAGAACTTGATGCCATGGCTGAGGATTATATTCTCTCATTTGGTGCTAAGCCCTCTTTTAAAGGTCTCTATGGCTTTCCTAATGCTGTATGTACTTCACTCAACCAAGTTATCATTCACGGTATTCCAACTGACTATAAGCTTCAAGAAGGCGATGTAATTGGTTATGATATTGGGACTGAACTTGATGGTTGGTTTGGTGATGCTGCTATTAGCGTTGGTGTTGGTAAAATTGATGCTCAAGACACTGCACTTATTGCATGTGCTAAAAATACTCTCTATACTGCAATCGAGAACATCAGAGATGGTATGCGTTTTAAAGAGTTATCTGAGATACTGCAAAGTTCAATTATTGATGCTGGGTATATACCTCTTAGAGACTTTTGTGGTCATGGAATAGGTCGAAAACCTCATGAAGAACCTCAAATTCCTAATTATTTAGATGGAAAAGCTAAGGCTGGACCAAAGATAAAAAATGGAATGGTTTTTTGTTTGGAACCTATGATATGTCAAAAAGATTCAAAACCTATTATTTTACAAAATGGGTGGGATGTTGTTAGTGCCGATGGTTTACGCGGTTCACACTATGAGCATACTGTTGCAATTATCAACGGTAAAGCTGAAATACTATCTCTTGCTTAAAGTAGTAGGGTGGCAGTAGTATAAATTCAATGTAAAAATAAGCTATAAGATGTGAGGCGAAAATTTGAAGGAGCTACTTGTAGCTTCAAGAATTTTTAACGAAGCAGATTGTAGCTTATTTTTACACCCTACGGGCACCATTTAAAAGATTCATCTTCTTCGTTGAAGCTTAGCTAACGATACTCGTATCGTCCACTAACCTTCGCCTTGAATATAAACCTTTTAAATGGTGTTGAAATTATACTACTGCCATCCTGTTACTTTTGAGAGTACAAAAGGACTTATAAATGGCTAAAGCTGATGTTATAGAAGTTGACGGCAAGATTATTGAAGCATTACCAAATGCAACTTTCCGTGTCGAATTAGAAAATGGACATATAATTTTATGTCACATTGCTGGAAAAATGAGAATGCATTACATTAAAATTCTTCCAGGTGATAAAGTGAAACTAGAGTTAACTCCATACTCACTTGATAAGGGTCGTATTACTTATAGATATAAGTAAATCGTTCTTTCTAAATGAGCTCTGCTCATTTAGAATTTAAAACACATTTGAGTTTCTAAACTCAGATATCTCCATCTCAACCATTTCATCTATCATTATTGTAAAAAGTTCGCTTATCATATTTGGATTTATTTCAAGTGCAATTGCTTTTTGTCGGACATGTTGTAGAATAAATTCTATTCTATCTTCTGCTTTAACCTCTTCAACTGAGTTTTTAAAACCTGCTGCCTGACGGATAAGATGAGAACGCTCAGAAATCAATTCTACTAATTTTGTGTCAATTACATCTATTTCAGTTCTTACTTCTTCTAATGTTTTACATTTTTTCATCTGTTTTGCCTTAGTTAGGTTTTAATATCTTTTTTGTTGCTTTTGGTAAGTGCGCAAAAGGTATATTAATTATACCTTGTTTATCTACATCATCAATTAGTATAACATCTAGTGTCATTTTTGCTTGATAAAAGCGAATAGCCTTATATCTTTGATTGAGCATTTCAAACTCTATATCTTTGCCGCGTAAATCTTCATTAAATTTCTTTTTTATCATTCTTAAGCCTTTATATAGATACCAGTATCTTTTACTTCTATCTTACCAGCATCTACAAGTGAAGTTAGTGTGCGTTTAAACTCTTTTTTACTCAAACCAAATATATCTTTGATAAGCTCAGCATCACTTTTATAGTTGTAAGGCATTATGCCTTTGTTCTCTTTTAGTAGAGATAAAACTTTTTCATCACTATTACCGCTTTTTTTACTTCCAGCTTTTCTTAGAGTAAGATCAATGTTTCCATCTTTACGAACACTTTTAACATAAGCAGTTCTCTTATCTCCAACATTTATAGTCTCAAAGATTTCATTATGGTAAATAAGACCCTCGTATTTATCATCTACGATACATTTAAAACCAAGGGGTGTTTTAGAGATAATAAGAATCTGTGCTTCTTTATTTACAGCAAGCCCTTTTACTTTTTTATCTAAAACATCACCAACTTTTTCTGTTCCTACAAGTCTGTGTGTTCTCTCATCGTAGATGACTTTGATAAATCGTTTTTCACCTACTTCAAACTTTGTTTTTTGAAACATATTTGGAACAAGAAGGTCTTTTGAGAGTCCCCAGTCCATAAACGCACCAAAAGGTGCAACATCAACTACTGTAAAAAGTGCAAACTCATCTAGCATTGCTACAGGTTTTTTTGTAGTAGCTACAAGTCTGTCTTCTGAGTCAGTATAAAGAAACACATCTACAAGTGTTCTCTCTTTCATCTCAGGAGTAAGGTAGGGTCCAGGAAGTAAAACATCCTCTCCATCTCTTGCCATAAGATAAGCACCAGGTGTTGTAAGTCTATCAATTAAAAGAGTATTAATTACTCCGAGTTCTAAAAAGTCACTTTGTATATTTTCTGTCATTTTGGTTATTCCGTTTATATTGATTTTATAGCTCTAATATATCTCTTGTGATGGGAATAAGTTCCATCTTCAAGGTTTTTATAAAGCGTTCCATTTGAGTGGAGCTTTCATAGTTAGGGTGCTCATACTCTATCTCAATTACGATAGTATTATCTGAAAACTCTGGTATAGCTTTTGAAGATATTGTATCAAGTGCTATAACTAAGTCAAACTCTTCTTGGAGTAAGTCTAAAACAGGCTTACTCTTGTACTCATCACTCCATGAAGTGTCTTTTACAAGAGCTGACTTCACTGATGGGTTGATAGGCTTAGTCTTCTTAACAGCACCACTTGAAGCACTTACTTCTTTGAGATATTTGTTGAGTACTGCTTCAGCCATGATAGAGAGTGCACTATTGTCTTTACATAAAAGAAGTATTTTTTTATTCATAATGCAATTATATCTTAAAATAATATGCAGAGTTATTAACTAAGAGCAAGCAAAGCGCTTTTAGCTATTATTTCACAAAATATAAAGGATACATATGTTTAAAATAGTAGTAGATAGAGAGTGTGGTTGTTTTAGAAGAAGTGACCTTGAAAATAACCAAGAGATTGAGTCAAAAGATGCAGCACTAGAAAAAAGCCTAGAGATGATAGAGATAATGAACGAAAACTTTTGTGATAAGCATAGTTTTACACTTCAAGAAGTTGGAGACACATTTTTAATTAAAATGGGTTAATTTTTAGGAATAGCTCTTGCTATTAGACTCTTATATAACTAATGAGAGAGCAATGATTCTATTTAAAAATTCTAATGAAAAAATTTACTACTATAAAGTAAATATATACCCTACACTTTTTGGAGATTTTTTAATCCAAAAAGAGTATGGAGCTGCACAAAACATCAATCCAACAAATACCATTAAAGAATATACTACCTCAAAAAAAGAGGCAATGTTTAAATTACTAGATATTCTAGTGCATAAAAAAGACTTAGGGTATTTAAAAGCCTCTTAGATTAAATAGTCTTGCCCAAGTGTTCGACAGTATGAGCTAAGCATTGCATGTTCAAAGTCATTGTTTGTAGGATACTGATACCCAAAGGTCTTTGCCCACATTTGATGCTCTTCCATACAGAGGTAAAAAAACACTCTGTCTTCTCCTTTTTGCCAAGCAGAAAAACACTGATAAGCATGTTTAAACATTTCCACTTTTGTTGTGTCAGGATACGATGTCTTACCACTTGCATCTACATGCTCTATTTGTGTGATTTTTGTTCTAAATTCACGCCCTCGTAACTGCTTTATAACGGGTTTGATAAAAGTAAGTGTACCAAAACTTACAAGTGCTACTTCTTTAGGCGTAAACTTATTTATAAGCTTTTCATACACTTCTTTGTATTCATCTAAGTACCCAACATACTCTACGATAGGATGAAAATGAAAACCGACTTTTACACCCTTGTCAGCTAGTGTTCTCGCTGCGTTTACTCGTTTGTCAAGTGAGGCTGTTAAATGCTCTTCATTTTCAATGATAGTAGTTGTATTTAAACTCCAAGTACAGAGTATATTTGGAGGAACATCATTCTCTAAAAAGTGCTTGATGTTATCACTTTTGGTTTTAAACTCTAAAATTACATTAGGGTTTTTAAACGCGAACTCAAAAAGTGCATCTAAAACTCCTTCACGATTTCCAAACATAAGTGAGTCACTCGCTTGACCTGTACCTATATGATATGTTTTGTTTGGATCAAGTTCAAGCTTGAGCAGTTTGTCTTTAAAACTGCTATCAAAGGTAATGGTGTTTTGATTATAAAAACTCTGTATGGAACAGTAAGAACAGTCAAATCCACAAGACTCAACGGCATCAAGTGTTAGTAGGTTACAGCAACGTGTTTTTTCACTTGCAACAGGACATAAACCTAAACCAAAACCTTGTTTCTCGGCTACCTTAAAAGTAAATTTTTGCTCTTTTGGAATGTTTTTTAATGTAAAGTTATCATAAGAGTTTGTTTTGTTCTGTATGGCTTCATAAGTAGACCGTAAACGCGAAAAAACAACCTTTTTTTGGTCATGGTCTGGAAAAATTTCTCTGATTGTTTTTTCATTCCACATTTCTAAATCACGTGCGATAGTAATTATTTGTTTTAACTCTTGAACAGAAAAGTGTAGTTCTAATGCTTTGTTTTTAATAAACTCTTGTTCATCAAGAGGGAGGTTCGCATAAAAAGTATTTTGTATTGCTATGTTAAATTTATCTATGTAGTTTTGCATAATGAAATTCTACCTAAAGTTTATATGATAAGCTTTAGAATATAAAATATGTCAATTTGACATTAAATTAAGTATAGAGTTATTTTTAGATTATTATTCCTTACACAATAAGTATTGGAGTAGTAATGATATTAGGTAAATGCCCCTACTGTGATGATGGACAGATAGAAGTACGCGATAAAGAAGTCAGTGGTAAAAAAGTAAAACTATATGCTTGTTCAAACGCCAACTGGAAAACAGAAGATGGTGAAGTATTTGAGTTACGTGAAGATGCATCTTGTGACTTTAAAATTTGGCAGAACTCTTTAGCAAGATATGGAAAGTGGTTGCAGTATAAAGATATAAGAGCACTTTTAAATGAAGAAGACCTAGAGGTAGAACTTCTCAGTAAAAAGTATGGCAAGAAAGTCTACTATAAAAAGTATGTTGTTCTTAACCAAGAGTATGGTGTAAGTATTTTATGGGAGTAAACTCCCATGTTTAAAACTGTAAAGCGACACCAGCACCGATAAAGTTTTGAGAGATTGCATTGAGTCCTAGACCCATGTTGATATCTAGTTGTACATCATCGTTTAACATATATGTAAATCCACCATCAAAAACTGACTCAGTACCTATCTGCTTCTCTGAAGGTATAATTGTATATATCTCAATAAAACTACCAAACTTATCGGTATGACTAAACGATGCACCTAGTGCAAGTTGTGCATCATAGATTCGTTGAGTATCTTGCATATAACTCGTAGATTGTAGTGTACCAAATAAAGAAGTCTGCTCTGAGAGTGTATAGTCCCATAGTATAGCAAGGAAAGGACTAATACTTTGCACTTTAAAAGTATTCTCACTTCCTATTGGCAAAGTTGTTAAACCCATAAATGTGATATTATACAGACTACTTTCATAAATTCTATATTTACCTCCAATCACTATATCTGATGTTATGCTATATTGTTCCCCATCACTATGCTTAATATCCCATCCATCGTACATGATATCTAGCTCAAAATCAGATGTTATACCTGTTCTTAATACCATCAAAGGAATTGTTTGTACATCTTTAGAGTAGTTGTAACCCATTTCAACATTTAAACTACCTGGTTGGACAGTGTATGTTCCGGTACTAAATCCTGGACGGTCAGCGATAATCGCAGTGTTGTTTGAGAGGAGACTTGTGATGAGTGCGCTCAGTAGTAAGAAAATTCGAAAAAACTTCATTGTTATCCTTCTTGTGAAATTGATTTTATGTACTCTGATAGTTTACTTGAGACATCAGCATGTCCAAGATAAATAGTAGAGCTTAACTCTTTTTTTAAACGTGATAAGCGCTGATAGGCTTCAAGTTTTTTTTCATCTTTAAAGTAGATAAACATATTTCTTGAGAGAATAAAATCAAACTTACCTAGTTTATAGAGTTCATCCTCAAATAAATTACAGACTGTAAATTGAGTATGTCTTTTAAGAGTGTCTTTAATTTTATATTTTTCATCTTGTGCAGTAAAATATTTCTCTAAGGTATTTGGTGGAATTTTATGGACACTTCTTTGAGTATAGAGCCCATTTTTTGCTTTAGTAATTGCTTCTATGCTTATGTCTATACCAATGACTTTAAAGTTTGTGATTCCCATCTCAAGAGCTAATATAACTACACTATATATCTCTTCTCCAGTGGATGAGGGAGCACATAAGATTGATAAAGTATCAGTTGTTTTTGTATGCTTCTTTAATGCCTCAAGAATTTGTCCCTTTTCTCTGAAAAAGTAGGTCTCATTTATGGTTATAAGATTTACAAACTCAACCCATAAGTCATTATCATGGGTAAAACTATCTAATAGTTTTTGAAATGAACTGATATTTTTATTTCTACAAAAAGTGGTGATTTTATTTTGTATTAATACTTTAGTTTTTTCAAGTGATATGCCAGAACGATTTTCTATATATGCGAAAAGATTTTCAATACCTTTGGTGTCAACATTTAAAGTACTGCTCTCTTCTTCAGCAATGAGTTCGACCTTCTTTGGAAATAAGAACTTAAACATTTTGTAAAAACTTTATAATTTTATTAAGGTGCATTACTTTTATCTCTTTATTGATTTCGTATGCTTTTTTTGGCATTCCGTATACTATAGCACTCTCTTCACTCTCAGCAATACAGTATGCGCCTTTTTGATGAAGTTGGTATGTACCTTCTGCCCCATCATCACCGATACCTGTTAATAGTATAGGTATTACTTTCTTTTTTGGGAGTAATTCAAGTGCTGAATGAAACAAGATATTTATACTAGGAGTATAGATTGCTTCTTTGGTACTTTGGTTTAAATATATTCTACCATGTTCTATGGAAAGTTCTAAAGTATGTGCACAAACATAAACAGTAGAGGCTAAGAGCTCTTCTCTACCTGTTACTAGAGATACACTAAGCATGGAATGCTCTCTTAACTGAGAAGAAAAACTTTCCATTACACTTGCATTCATATGTTGGACAATGATAAAAATAGCTTTGGACTCTTTGGTTAAAGAAGATAGAATTTTTTTAAGATGTCCGGGACCACCAGTTGATGCTCCTATAAGGACAAGTGTATCCATAACTCTTAACTTTTAAAACTATTTAGCTGTGTATTGAGCTTTTCTATTATGTTGTTTTGATGTTCTGCTGCTGAAGCTATCTCTTCTACACTTCTTGCATTAGAAATAGAAACATCATTGAGTTCAGCCATTTTTGATGATATTCCGATTACTCTACCTTTTAATGAATCAACGGCAGTTGAACTGTCTTCTGCCATCTTCTTTGATTTAGATATAGACTGCATAACATCATCGATACTCTCTTCCATATCACCCGCTTGTTCTGCTGCGGCTGCAATCTCTTTTGCATTTATTTGCATACTATCACTCGCTTCGTCAACAGCCTGCGTTACGACATTTATAGTTGCATTTATCTCAACTAAACTTTTTTGTGTACTCTCAGCAAGTTTTCTTACTTCATCAGCAACAACAGCAAAACCTCTACCATGCTCTCCTGCACGTGCGGCTTCAATAGCTGCGTTTAAAGAGAGTAGATTCGTCTGCTCAGCAATATCACCAATAAGTTCTAAAATACTCTTCACATCATTGGTACTGTTTTTGAGATCTTGCATTTTTAATGCTAGTTCTTCTTCTTTAATGCTCGAGTCTTTTACACTTTCTATTAAGAGAGTGATTTTTTGTGTTGTTCCTTGAAGTGCTTCAAAAGAGTGCTTAGAAAGTTCACTCATCTCTTTTACAGTTTCATTAACAAACTCAGCTTCACTGGTAGTTTTGTTAGCATCATTACTGATAGACTTTACTAAAACAGCTTCATCCTCAACTCTTGATCCTATCTCTAGAGATGTCGCAGAGAGTTCATTTGAAATAGATGCAGCTTCACTACTTACATGTTTTGCCTCAGCAATAGCATCTTGTACCTTATGGATGAACTCATTGATATTATTGGCTACTTCTGCTATTTCATTATTTCCATCGATATGAATTCTTTTTGTTAAGTCACCTTCACCTGATGCAAGGTTTTTAGCTGCATTGTTAATGTTTCTTAAGTTTTGGCTAATAATGTAAGAGACAAGAACCATAAAAAGTATTACACCTACACCGATTAGAAGGAACATTACAACAAGTTCTATTTGCAGTGCATTGATGAGTTTCACTTTTTCATCTTTTTGATCTTTTCTTAAGACAAGAAGTGCATTTTCTGCTTCTCTTGCTTCTTTTTTCATTTCAAAAGAAATTTGTATTGCTTTTTCTCTTAAAGTGCTAAACTCTTCAAAAGCATTTTTATACTCTTTGAGTGCTTTAAGAACATCATCCATCATATCTTTATTTTTTGGACTATCTAAAATATCTTTTACATGAAGACTAAGGGTAGCAATACTCTCTATACTATTGTCTACCTCTGCTTTATAGTTTAAGTCTTTTCTAGCTATATAGTTTTTCTCTGCTATTCGCATTATTAAAAGTTTTTTAACAATCTTGTTTGCGAGTGATGCCTCTTCAATCTCATCTTGTATGACTTTTATATCTGCTCCAGAGAGTAAAAGTTTATCGCGTTGAGTCTTTTGTATACCTCTAATAGTTGTCGCGATTTTTTCGACATCATTCGCTTCTTTGACCATAGATACTTGACTTGCTAAAGATCTTTCACGTAGCTGTTTATATTGATTAAACAAATCACTATACTGAGTGATGTTTGTCGTAACTGAATCTACGAGTTTTTTATTTTCTTGTTCTTTGAAACTCTCTTTGAGTTGTTTTGCAATTTGAAGATTGTCTTTAATGAAAACCTGAACTTCTTGAGCATACTTAGGATCTTTACGTCGAACATAGTTCTTCTCACTAATTCTTGATTCAAGCATCTGTTTGATAATTTTATTTGCCTGAGAAGCTTTTAGATTTTTATCTTCAACTTGCTGAAGACTTGAAGAGATTGAAAAGTATAAATAAACAAACGACAGGACTATGACAACAGGAACAATCTGTAGTTGTCTTTTGATAGTAAGATTTTTTAGCATGGGTTACCTTTAATTTAAGAATTTAAGAATTTAAGAATTTTAACATATTTATTTGAAAAAGTTATTAAAGTAATAAGAATTTCAATAATTGTTACCATATTGTAACTTAGTATACATTTTATTTTGTTGTTTCTAATGAGATATTTTCTTTTTTCCTTTCATATGTTTACCAGTATAAGCCATTGCAATTATATCTTCAGTTGCGTCAGGTCGTAAATGATCACAAATAGCAACACTCTTTTTATTCTCTAACGCCACAAATTTAAACTTAGCATCTACAACTGATTTTAACTCGGAGAGTTCATCCTCTTCATCTATACTACGTATTTTAAAATCAACATTAATTAATATTGAGCTATACCCTATATGTAAGATTTCAGTGTATATATAGAAGATATCTCCATTACTAACAGGATATTTGAAATGTAAATCTGTTACAGATACAGTTACTGCGGCACATTTGATTATTTCATCTACAGAGATTGAAGCAGCCTTATCCATCTTCCCCATGATCCATCCACCAAATACACCACCATTGTGGTTTAAGTCAGTTGGATAAACTCTCCCTTTGACTGATAAAGTTCTCATATTTTTGCCTTTAATATAATATATTTTAATCATAACCCAATTATATTTAAGGTTTAATAAAAGTTTTAAATATGTTTGGGTATAATTCCCATCCGCTTTGCTGTTTTAACAAAATAGTTAGAGTATTTCTATCTTCAGTACACAATACAAAAGATAAAAGTATTGGCAAGCAATGAATTGTGCGCCTAAGAGCAGCAAAGATGTATAAACAAAGGACTACTTATGAAAGTAAGAGCTTCAGTTAAGAAGATGTGTGACGATTGTAAAATCGTTAAACGAAAAGGCGTTGTAAGAGTAATCTGCAAAGTTAAAAAACATAAACAAAGACAAGGATAAGCATGGCACGTATATCTGGTGTTGATTTACCTAAAAAGAAAAGAATAGAGTACGGTTTAACGTATGTCTATGGTATTGGTCTTCATGCCTCACGTCTAATTTTAGATGCGACTGGTATTGACTATAACAAAAGAGTTTTCGAATTAAACGAAGCTGATGTTGCTGCAATTACTGCTGAAATCCGCAAAAGCCATATGGTGGAAGGTGATTTACGTAAGAAAGTAGCTATGGATATTAAAGCTCTTATGGATTTAGGTTCATATAGAGGAATTCGTCACCGTCGTGGTCTTCCATGTCGTGGTCAAAAAACAAAGACAAATGCGCGTACTCGTAAGGGTAAACGTAAGACTGTCGGCGCTGCGTAAGGATTAATAGTATGGCAAAAAGAAAAGCTGTTAGAAAAAAAGTAGTAAAGAAAAATATTGCACGTGGTATCTGCCACATTGCTGCATCATTTAACAATACACTTGTAACAATTACAGATGAAATGGGTAACATGATTGCTTGGAGTTCTGCTGGTTCACTTGGTTTCAAGGGTTCTAAAAAGTCAACTCCATTTGCTGCGCAAGCTGCAACTGAAGATGCTGTAGCAAAAGCACAAGTACATGGTATTAAAGAACTTGGTATTAAAGTTCAAGGTCCTGGTTCAGGTCGTGAGACTGCAGTTAAAGCTGTTGGTGCAATCGAAGGAATCCGTGTAACATTTATGAAAGATGTTACACCATTACCACACAATGGTTGTCGCGCACCTAAGCGTCGTAGAGTTTAAGGAGATTACTGATGGCAAGATATAGAGGTCCAGTAGAAAAAATCGAAAGAAGATTCGGTGTAAGCCTTAACTTAAAAGGTGAGCGTCGTTTAGCGGGTAAATCTGCATTAGAAAAAAGACCTTACGGTCCTGGTCAACATGGTCAAAGACGTAAGAAAGTTTCTGAGTATGGTTTACAACTTAATGAAAAGCAAAAAGCTAAATTCATGTATGGTGTTTCTGAAAAAGGCTTTCGTGCTTTATTCGTAGAAGCAAAACGTCGTAGTGGAAATACAGGTACAAACCTTATTACACTTATCGAAAGCAGACTTGATAATGTTGTTTATAGAATGGGATTCGCATCTACTCGTAGATTCGCTCGTCAACTTACAACTCACGGTCACATCTTAGTAGATGGTAAAAAACTTGACATTCCTTCTTACCGCGTTAAACCGGGTCAAAAGATTGAAGTTAAAGAAGCAAGTAAAACAAATGCACAGATCGTTCGTGCAATTGAATTAACAAACCAAACTGGTCTTGCTCCTTGGGTTGACATCGATGCTGAAAAGGTTTACGGTATTTTTACTCGTTTACCAGAGCGTGAAGAAGTTGTTATCCCAGTTGAAGAACGTTTAATCGTTGAGCTTTACTCTAAATAGTAATTAATAAAAAAAGGGCGTTAATATATGAAAAAAATTAAAACTACTCCACTTGCTCCACAAGAGTTTGAGGTAGAACAGATTAGTGAAAATGAAGCTAACATAATTGCATACCCATTTGAAACGGGTTATGCTATCTCTTTAGCTCATCCACTTCGCCGTTTTCTATTAAGTAGCTCAGTTGGTTATGCACCAATTGCTATTAAAATCGAGGGTGCTAAGCATGAGTTTGACTCAGTGCGCGGTATGCTTGAAGACATTTCAGATTTTATTTTAAATCTTAAAGAAATTCGTTTTAAACTAAATGATGATGCGACAGAGACAGAAGTTAACTATAGCTTCGCAGGCCCTTGTACTATTAAAGGTTCTGACTTAAGTTGCGATGAAGTTGAAGTGGTAACACCAGATGCTCCACTTGCTACTTTAAATGAAGATTCAACTCTTAACTTTAGCATTAAAATTGCTCAAGGTATTGGGTATGTTCCTAGTGAAGATACTTATGAAGAGTTAGAAGATGGTTATATCGCTTTAGATGCATTTTTCACTCCAGTTAGAAGCGCTACTTACAAAATTGAGAATGTTCTTGTAGAAGACAATCCTAACTTTG
Source organism: Sulfurimonas sp. SAG-AH-194-C21 (assembly GCF_029215985.1). Lineage (GTDB taxonomy): Bacteria > Campylobacterota > Campylobacteria > Campylobacterales > Sulfurimonadaceae > Sulfurimonas. Next base: position 124,116 of record NZ_JAEMVC010000001.1, on the reverse strand, counting down.
AAAGAGTAATTTTAAGAATTAAAACTGATGGTCAAATTACTCCTGTAGATGCATTTAGAAACTCTTTAGAAGTTATGTACGCACAACTTGCTGTATTTAACTCTGAGATTAGTATTAAAGCACCTGTAACAATAGAGAGAGTTGAAGAGTCACCAGATCTTAAAAAACTAACTACTAACATTGATAGTTTAGGTTTAAGTGCTCGTAGTTTTAACTGTCTTGATCGTTCAAACATTAAACTAATAGGTGAAATTACACTTATGAGTACAAATGACTTGAAAAATGTTAAAAATCTTGGAAAAAAATCATACGATGAAATCGTTGAAAAAGTTCAAGAGTTCGGTTTTGCAGTTGGCGCTGACTTAGCTGATGACGTAGTTACTGCGTTAAAAAAGAAAATAGAAGCTTTACAAGCTTAATAGAGGATTAGATATGAGACACCGTCATGGATATCGTAAACTAGGTCGTACAAGTACACATAGAGCTGCACTTCTTATGAACCTTAGTATTTCGTTAATAGAACATGGAAAAATCGAAACTACTGCTATTAAAGCAAAAGAGCTACGTTCATACGTAGAAAAACTTATCACAATTGCTGGTAAGAATGACTCTAATGCTCACAGATCAGTATTTGCTGCGCTTCAAAGTAAAGAAGCTACTAAAAAACTAGTAAATGAAATCGCTCCTAAGTATGTTGATCGTGCTGGTGGATATACTAGAATTATTAGAACTAGAATTCGTCGTGGTGATGCTACTACAATGGCATTTATCGAGCTAGTATAATTACTACTTTTTAAATCTAAACGCAGGTTATCCTGCGTTTAACCCCTTTAATTTTACCCTCAATCAAAGAGGACTTCCTAATTCTAAAATACTTTTATAAAGAGAGAAAAAATGAGTAATTTCGCATTTGGAACTTACCGCGTAACTGACGAAAACCCAGAGCATGTACAAGCTATTATAGATGCTGTTGAAGCAGGTGTTAGACTGATAGACACATCTAGTAATTATATGGATGGTGCTTCTGAAAAGGCTATTGCAAAAGCACTGAGACATTTTGATGATGACACAAGAGATGCAGTTGAAATAGTGAGTAAGTTTGGTTACATTCAAGGCTCAAATATGTTAGCACATAAAGAAGATCCTTTTGAGGATGTTGTAGAGTACTCTGAGTCTTGTTTTCACTCTATAAGCAAGTCATTTATGCTTGACCAACTAGAAAAGTCACTCCTGCGTTTAGAACTCACTACAATTGACTGCTACTTACTACATAATCCTGAATATTATATTTTTAATGCCTTAAACAAAAAAATGCCGCATGATGAAGCACTAGATAATATGTTTGACAGAATTTTTGATGTATTTGTGGCTCTTGAAGAGCAGGTAGAAAATGGAACTATTAAAAGTTATGGAATTAGTTCAAACAGTTTCTCTAAAGCACACAATGATATTGAATTTTTACCTTATGAAGATTTAATAACGTTAGCTGATAAAGCAGCTGAGATAGCTGGAAATGATAGACATAGTTTTACAACAATTCAACTCCCAATAAATATGCTTGAGACAGAGGGTTTAAAATGTGCAGCATGGGCTAAAAATAATGGACTGAGAGTTTTAGTAAATCGTCCTTTAAATGCTCAAGATGGTGAGTTGATGTACAGACTTGCAGATTATGATGAAAGTAGTGAGTACTATAATCATCTAAATGAGCTACTTGAAATAAGTGATAATGATGAGTTACAATCACTTTATAATCTAATAGAGCAGTTAGATGAAAATAAGCATAAATATGGATGGATAGGAGACTATGACAGTTTCTTATATTCTCAGATTATACCTCATATTCAAAAAAGTCTAGAAGGTATGGATGAACAGAATTTTGCGACACTCTTTACCTATGTTGATATGTTTTTAAAAGAGTACAGAAAGATGGTAGCACATGAATGCTCTAAAAGTACAAGAGTACAATTAAAAGCACAGCTTAATGCATGTACTTCATCTTTACAAGAATGTGCTTTAAAGTTTTTATTAGAACGCGAGAGTATCGATTATATACTCATCGGTATGAGAAAATCCTCTTATGTGCATGATATTATGGCTTTAAAAGAATAGTTAATATATTATTTTATGACTTGTTAAGCGATATTGTCATATTTTATGATACAAAAAAATAAATATAAAATTTAAGGATAATTATGATTCCATTTTCAGATGAAGAGTTACTAGACCCAGTAAAAGTTGTTATAGATAAAGTAAGACCTTCATTGGCGCTAGATGGTGGAGATATAGACTTTATAACAGTTAAAAATGGTGCTGTTTATGTACAGCTCAAAGGTGCATGTGTGGGATGTGGTAGTAGTGGTACTACTTTAAAGTACGGTGTTGAACGTCAGCTTCGTATGGATATTCACCCAGAAATTACCGTTATTAATGTACCAATTGGTATGGAAAATGATATAGATAATTTATAAGTTTTCCCAATATGAGTACAATTAGTAAATATCAAATATTATCACAAGCAAAAGACAGTTTTAGCAAAGCAGACTATAAAATTGCTTTGGAAAAGTTTGCAAAAGTTTTACAAACATATCCTAACTCTACAGAAGCTTATAACGGAGTTATCCTCTCTGAGATGGCAATGAGTGGAGAGGGTGGGGCTGAAGCACTGTTTGACTACTACGAAGTGCTTAAAGTTGATGACAAAGAACAAGCAGATATTATCATGAGTGAAATTTTGCAAAACATCGATGGAAGTTTAGAAAAGTTTAGTAAAGTTTTTGCTGATCCTCTTCGTGATCGTTTAGAATTTGAAGATGGAATTTTATACAGTGACTTTAAGAATCTTTTAGAAGATGGGGCTGAGTTTAAAGAAACTTTTGAAAATATAATGTTTTCTACTCGTGTAATTATCACACAAAAAGATGATTTTATTGATTTTCTTGATAGACTTATAGAACATGATTTTGCAGAAATGGCACTTACTTACTTAGAAAATGCATTGAGTATCTACCCAAGTGATAAACTTCTAGGTAAACTTTTAAAAAAATTAGCCAAAGGCAAAAATAGTTGAAAATAGAACTACCAAACCAAGCCTACAAATATGTAACAGAAAATTCTCAAGAGTGTGATGGTGAGACAGCTTTTGTTCTCACCACTCAAAATGAAAAATACCTTCAAAATGCACTAGATAATAAAGCACATTCAATTATAAAGATAAGAGATATAGCTTCACTTTTTGGTGTAGATAAAATAAAAATTGTAGGCATTACGGGAACAAATGGTAAGACGACTACTGCAAGTGCTATTTACTCGTTTTTACTTGATTTGGGTTATAAAACAGCTATGCAAGGTACACGCGGTCTCTTTATGAATGATGAAGTGACGGAGGGTAAAACACTTACAACGCCATCAGTTTTAAATACATACAAACACATTTATCAAGCAGTACAAGCTGGATGTGAATACTTCATCATGGAAGTCAGTTCTCATGCCATAGTTCAAAAAAGAATTGAAGGGCTTACGTTTGAGCTTAAAATTTTAACAAATATAACGCAAGACCATCTTGACTATCATAAGACTTTAGAAGATTATATCTATGTGAAAAACTCTTTTTTCCAAGACGAGGGTAAAAAACTTATAAATAAAGATGAGCCAAGAGCAAACTTTAATTTTAAAAATGCATTTACTTACGGTATAGAAAACCCGTCGACATATAGACTTATGGCATACTCACTTAATGATGGAAGTAGCGGACTGATTCAGCATTTCGCTGACATCGTTCCCTTTACGGCTTCAACACATGGTTTCTTTAATCTTTATAATTTGATGGGTGCAATTGCCGCAGTTGATCTTATAACTGATAAAAAGCTTGAAGAAATAGCAGATGTAGTTGATAACTTTGCAGGAGTAAGTGGTAGAATGGAACAAGTCTGTGTGCTACCAAATGTTATAGTTGATTTTGCACATACACCAGACGGTATGCAACAAGTTCTCAATGCACTTAAAGAGAAAGAACTTATAGTAGTTTTTGGTGCGGGTGGTGATAGAGATACACTCAAACGCCCACTTATGGGAAGAGTCGCTGCTTCTTTGGCAAAAAAAGTATTTATTACTACTGATAATCCTCGTCATGAAGACCCTGAGAGTATAGTAAAAGATATCCTTGATGGCATAAAAGATACAAGTAATGTTGTAGTAGAGTTAAATAGAAAAAAAGCTATTGAGTTAGCACTTGAATCTCAAGAAGAAGATGAAGTCGTTGTTATACTTGGGAAGGGTGATGAATCGCATCAGATTATTTATGATGAGAAGTTTCCCTTTGATGATAGAGAAGTTGTGAGAGAGCTTTTAAACCTGTAACGATGAAGATTTTATATTCTTGATCATCGTGGACAGGGAAATTCACAACGATTACTAAAGGACAAACAGCTTGGACATGTAGTCGATTTTGAAAACTATGTTAAAGACATGAAACAGTTTGTATCACTCTATGTACCAAGAGAGAAAAAACGGATACTAATCGGGTATTCGATGGGTGGTGCTATTGCTTCACTTTATGTGGAGCAAAATCCTAATGACTTTAATGCCTTAGTGTTAAGCTCACCTATGCATCAGCCTGACATTCTTTTCTCTTCTATTACTAATGTAGCCTGTGAAGTTGTTGCACTTAGAAAAAGAGATATTGATAGGTATATCATTGGTGAAAAATCTTACGATGATAGTGAACATAATTTTGATGCTAATCCTTTAACACATTCCAAAATTAGATATGAAGTGAGTAAGATTGCTTTTGATATTGAACCAAGTGCAAAACTAGGTGGTCCGAGTGTAAGATGGTTAAATCAAGCTTGTAAAGGGAGTGCTAAAAGTGTAGAAGAAGCATCTAAAATAAAAATTCCAGTACTGCTACTTCAGGCACAAAATGATGTTATAGTTAATAAAGAAGCTCAAAATATATTTTGTAAAAATGTAGGGAAGAGTTGTAAGGGTTACCAGATAGATGGTGCCTACCATGAGTTGTTTGTGGAGAAAGACACTATACGAGAAAAAGCCTTAACAGCAGTATTAGATTTTATCTCTAAAATCTAATATTATAACCGAAGTAAAGACTGTTAACATGAGAAGCATTCTGAATAGTTGAATCAAGTTCATCTTGTTTTTCATAAGAGAGATTTTTATACTCATATGCAATTTCAAAATCACTAAAATCATTTATAGGAATAAAAAATCCAGTTCCAGCATCAAATGAACCATACGCTAAAGATTGTGTTGAAAGTCCAGACGTGTCAATTACACCTGCACCAAATCCTATCTTAATAAAAGGATTTACATATATTCCTAAGTCAAAAGCTTTCATAAGTGCAATATTAAAACCATACTTTGCCTTCCCCGCTTCAGGTGTTTCATTGTAAGATGCATGTTCAATATAGTTTAATGCAAACTCAACAGCATATGATTCTCTAATTCCGTACCCAAATTTTAGTCTTAATGCATTATCAGATGTATCAGGTAATGCAGATGCAGAGTAACTATAACTCTCATTATAAAGATTATAACCCAGTCCCATATAAACCTTAGCCTGTGCAAAAAGTGATGTAGCGAGTAGCGTAAAAAGTATAATTTTTTTCAAAGAATATCCTATTTATATTTTATAGAATTATATCTTAAAAAACTAAACTTATAGAGTATCATTAGAATAATAGAGAATAATTTCGATATAATTGCAAAAATTAAACTAAGGAAGTTTTTATGGGAATCCCTCAACCAACATTTTATATTTTTAAGTGTGAGCAATCAGCTCCTCCAGGTATGCCAAAACCATCTTGTGTTACACCAGACAACAAGGATCTATATCAGTATACTGCTAAGAAACTCATGATGGAAGGTGTTATGATGGCAGCTCCAATCGTTCGTACTTCATGCATGAATAGATGTCAACAAGGTCCAGTTATGTTAATTGAGCCAGGTCATACAATGTATGTAGGTCTTACAGAAGAAAAAATAGACAGAATCATCACTGAGCATATCATTGGTGGAAATGTAGTCCAAGAATATGTAATAGCTGAAGAGGCTTGGGATGCTCCAATGAGTATTGCTGATGCACGTAAGCTAATGGGCAAATAGGAAGTACTATGTTAATTGATATGTTGTACAGCAAAATCCATCGTGCTACAGTAACTGACGCCAACTTAAACTATGTTGGTTCTATCACTATAGATGAAGAGCTTTTAGAAGCTGCTAAGATGAGGGTTGGACAGAAGGTTGAAATACTAAATATTAATAATGGTGAGCGTTTTAGCACGTACATCATTTTAGGTGAACGTGGTAAACGCGACATCTGTTTAAATGGTGCTGCCGCTCGTAAAGTTCACCCAGGCGATAAGGTTATCATAGTTGCATATGCAAGTTACAATGAAGCTGAGCTTGAAAATTATCAACCAAAAGTTGTTATCTTGGATGATGATAATAATATAGAAACATTAGCGGACTCAATCTAGCTTATGTTTGACATGGGCGAGATGGGTAAAATGCTTGAGGGTATGCAAGAAAATGCAGACAAACTCAAGGGTGAACTTGCAAGTAAAACTTACAGTGTTAAAACTGGAGGTGGGCTAGTTGAGTTAAGTATTAATGGAAACGGGGAAGTTGTCGATTTAATAATAGATGAATCAACTTTAACGGATAAAAATATGCTACAAATTTTACTTATCGGTGCTATAAACGATGCCAATAAAATGGTGCAACAAAACCAGCAACAGAGTGCTATGGGTATGCTTGGTAAAATGGGAAATCCATTTGGTGGGAGTAAGTAGGTGAAAACCCTATTTATTCTTACAACTTTTCTCCTTTTAAATCTTTATGCCTGTCAAGGTGGATACTTTTCATGTATCGCAAAAATAAAAGACTCTCAAACAATTCAAAAAAACTCTTTGTATATACCTGTAAAAAATAATAAACTTCTTGTCTACTCAAAATACAAACCAAAAGCTAAAATCCTTAAATACGACCCTTTTCTTTCCCTTTACCTGATTGAAGATAAAAAGAAATTTCAGTACCCTTTTTCTATAAATATGCGACTACAACTTGGTAGTGCTATTGTAAATGACAAAGTCTCTAAAGAGGGTAAAACACTTAAAAATCAGATAGGTTTAAACTCTTTAGCTCTTTACAGTACTAAGTTTACAAAACCTGCTCTTATAACCAGTAGTTGCTGCTCGCTTGAGGGTATATCTACTCCTCGTGGCGTTATCCAAAAAGAATATATCCAAAGGTTTCTCTCTTCATCTCCTGCGACTTATTCAGACATTGGTATTCGTGTAAAAAATGAAGATGGTTTTGTAATAGTCAGTGCTTCAAACCCTTACTTACAAAATAACCCTCTTAAAAAAGATGATTGCATTGTAGAGTTTGATGGAAAAAAGGTACATGCAGCATCTGTTTTTATGCGTAGTGTACTCTTTTCTAAACTAGGTTCAAAACATACTATCAAAATAAAACGCGGTAAGAAGTTTATGACTTTTAAAGTTACAAGCTCTAAACGCTATGGTGGTGGAATGATAAGCGATACTTTCTTAGAACATAAGGGTATCTATTTTGATGAAACATTACATATAGTTGGACTCTCACAAGAGTTTATAGACTACGGTTTAGTCTTAGGTGACCAGCTCTTACAGGTAAACACGATAGAAGTAAAAAATCAAAATGAACTACTACGATACATAGAAAATTTTAAAGACTTCTCTTCACTACTTTTTTCACGAAGAAATTTCCAATTTTTTGTAAATATTAAGTAGAATAATCATACAATTTCATATGCAAAACTTTGAGCAATTTTTAATAGATAACTTACCTACCTCGCAGAGTCTTCATCCTACTTATGAAGCTGCTCTACAAAATATGCTTGTTGCAGGTGGTAAGAGATTTCGTCCGGCACTACTACTTGGTGTTGTAAAGGCTTATAATCCTTTGATGCTAGATTCGGCTAGACATGCTGCATTTGCGATAGAACTTTTACATACATACTCACTTATACATGATGATTTACCCGCTATGGACGACTCACCACTTCGTCGTGGTAAACCTACACTTCATGTGACTTTTGATGAAGTAACAGCAATACTCGCAGGAGATGCTTTAAATACTTACTCTTTTGAAGTTTTAGCAAATGCACCTTTTTCAGATAGCACACGTGTAAAACTTATCCGTGAACTTGCATCAAATGGTGGTCTTAACGGTATGGTCTTAGGTCAAGCAATAGACTGTTACTTTGAGAATAAACCACTCAAAGTAGAAGATATTAGGATTTTACATACTAACAAAACAGCAAAACTTATAGCAGCATCTATGAAAATGGGAGCTATAATAGTTGGTCGCGAAGATGTAGCACAAGAATTGTACGACTTTGGTATAAAACTAGGACTTCTTTTTCAGATACAAGATGATATTTTAGATGTTACACAATCAAGCGAAGAAGCAGGAAAACTTACAAATAATGATGAAGATAAAAATAGTTTTGTAACTATTTTAGGACTTGATGAGAGTTTAAAACAAGCCAATGAGTTAGCCGACGAGTTAACGCAGGAAATGCTTAGTTTTGATGAGAGCTTACAAAGTGAGTTGTCCTCTTTACTAACAAAATACATTAACCGACACAAATAAGGAAGAGATAAAATGAATGATACACGTCAAAGAATGGCAGATAGTATAAGGTTCTTAGCAGCAGATATGGTTCAAGCTGCTAATTCAGGTCACCCAGGTGCACCAATGGGATTAGCAGATATCGCTGTAGTTTTAGGCGAACATCTAAATCACAACCCTAAGAATCCTGACTGGTTGAACCGTGATAGATTAGTATTTTCAGGTGGTCATGCAACGGGACTTATTTATTCTTTGTATTATTTATGGGGATATGGTTTAGAGATTGAAGATTTAAAAAACTTTCGCCAACTAGACTCACTTACTCCTGGGCATCCTGAATATGGTCATACTAAGGGTATTGAAATTACAACTGGTCCTTTAGGTCAAGGTGTAGCAAATGCAATTGGTTTTTCAATGGCATCTAAGTTTGTTGGAGCTCAAGTAAACTCTGATACGGCGGAGTTAATTGATCATACAGTATATTGTTTATGTGGTGATGGTGACTTAGAAGAAGGTCTTTCTTATGAAGCTTGTTCTATCGCTGGTCACAACAAACTGGACAACCTTATTCTTATTTATGATTCTAACAAAATTACTATTGAAGGGAGTACTGAGCTCAGTATCTCTGAGAATATTCCTATGCGTTTTGAGTCTCAAGGTTGGGATGTTATAGAGATAGACGGGCATGATTTTGATGAAATTAATGATGCTATTACTCAAGCTAAACTCAATACTAAACCTACAATAATCATAGCAAATACTGTTATAGCTAAAGGTGCAAGTGCACTTGAAGGTTCACACCATGCACATGGTGCTCCACTTGGTGAGGATGTTATTGCAAAAGCAAAAGCTGACGCTGGTTTTGACCCTGAGAAGAAGTTTTTTGTTCCAGAAGACATCATGGCTAGATTCAGATGTGCTATAGAGCATGGTGATTTATTAGAGCGTGAGTGGATTCATAGACAAAAGACTCTTCCACTAATGGAGCAAAACGAAGCTTTAACAGCACTTCAAAATCCTGATTTTTCTCGTATTAATTATCCAATATTTGACAAGGCTGAGGCAACTCGTGGTACAAATGGAAAGATTATGAATGCAATTGCTAGAGGGATTCCAAGTTTCTTAGGTGGTTCAGCTGACCTTAGCCCATCTAACAAGACTAATCTTAACGACATGGGTGTATATCCTAAGGGAAGAAATATCTACTTCGGTATTCGTGAGCATGCTATGGCGTCTATCGTAAACGCGATGGCACTTTATGGTCCACTTATGCCTTTTTCCGCTACATTTTTTGTATTTTCAGACTACCTAAAACCAGCAGCTCGTATAGCAGCACTTACAGGAATCCAGCAATTCTTTATCTGGACACATGATAGTATTGGTGTAGGTGAAGATGGCCCAACACACCAACCAATAGAACACCTTTCACAGTTCCGTGCATTACCTAACTTTTATGTATGGCGTCCAGCTGATGGTGCAGAAAATGTTGAAGCTTGGAAAACAGCGTTAGAGATGAAAAAATCTCCATCTGCATTTGTATGTTCACGCCAAAATCTTTCAGTTTTACCAAAATCAGTAAGAGGTGATGCATCCCGTGGTGGTTACTTACTAGCGCAGGATGAAAATGCGACTATCACTTTAATGGCATCTGGTTCTGAAGTAGAGTTAGCACTAAAAGTAAAAGAGACACTAAACACAGAGGGCATAAAAGCTAATGTTGTTTCTGTCCCATGTTATGACCTTTTCATTGAACAAGATAAGGGATATATGGACACAATTATACTAGAGGGCACTAAAACTGTAGCTATTGAAGCCGCTCGTGGTTTAGAGTGGTATAGACTTGCAGACACTGTCATAGCAATGGACACTTTTGGTGCATCTGCTCCAGCTCCACTACTTTTTGAGAAGTTTGGGTTTACAGCTGAGTCTATTGTGGCAAAGATAAAATAGGTTTGTAGTATTTCTTTTATTTTGGTATAATTATCTCCAGCATTTTATACGCCCTGATGGGTGATTACCATCATATTGGCACTGTAAGCCCAAGTACTTTTAGTACTTGGGCTTTTTTTTTGCAAAATTTTTTGTGAAAATGTGGGTAGTGTTGGGTGGGAGTGCCAATATAAGGCAGTATAAAATGCACAGGATAATTATCCTATTGCTACTACTTGGATTTATCACCAAGTTATTTTAGCTAAAAGAGGGCTCATCACCCTCTTTTATATGCTTCTTGCGTTTGAATTCTACTATCAACATAACCGCGTCCAACTGTAAAGTGGTAGAGTACTTGAAACTTATCTGACTCTAAACCTAAAACAGAGTGCATCATATCATCTAAGAAACATCCTATTCCTGTTCCACTGAGACCCATTGAAGTCGCATCAAGATAAAGCTGTTGCCCTATAGCACCACATTCCCAGTAGAGCTCTTTATATCTATGTGCACCATACTCATTTAGTTGTTCTGAGAAGTTACATAACATTCCAAGACTAAATGCACCATCACTTGCTATCTCTTGAGCACAACTAATAGTTTGGCTTGTTACCATTGCATCCCTTTCATCTAAAAGGTAAAGACCAGGAAACTCACATTCAGTCCATTTAAACGCAGTAAACATTTGCTCTTTGAGTGCAACTTTATCTCTTTCATTGCGAACAAGTATGTAGATGCCTGACTTATACTCTTTTACACGGTGAACAAAAATAGCTAAGTGTGCTGCGTTTTCTTTGCCATCAAGAGAATTTACTACACCTGCTAGAAGTGTGTGAAACTCATCTTTTGAAATGGGAGAACGTACCTTGTCCATAACATGAATACTTCTTCTTTGCATGATTACTTTTTTAGATTCTTGTGTCGCTTTTGGAAGAACTTGAATCAGTGGTACACTTTTTTGAGGTACTTGCATAACAGAAGTAGCATTCTCAACCTCTGCTATTATCTCCCAGTTTTCCATTGTAGGGCTAAGTTTATTTGCTATGCCATCAAATGCAAGAGGAACATCTTGAAGTAGAGTCTCTATACTTGTAGAAGTTGGCACTATCTGTGGCGAGACAACAAAAAGCATATCAGCATGTTCTCTTTCAAAAAATCTTTTCTCTTGAGATAGTCCGAAGAGAGTTGCTATATCTGAATCACTAACACTATCAAGTGGAGTGATATTCCATCCTAACATTTTAGAAGATACATTTATAGACTGGTATGCATGTCCAGCATCAAGATTTACATAACGAAAAGCACGCTCACCATATTTCCAAGCTTCTCTCCATGAGATACCTGAGAGACCCATCAAAAAACTACCTTTTGGAAGTGTGTCCCAAAAAGCTGTATCAAATGAACTGAGAATCTCTAGACCATGGTTTTTAGCAGTGTAGTGAAAAACAGTTGTTTTTTCATTTTGCTCATCCATAGTCGGTGGTAAAATTAGATATGTTTCAGTAGGGTGTAGGTTTCCACTTGAAGCATTACATCTTACAGCCCATGAGCTATCACCTGAAACTTTCCAAGCTGCAATTCCCATAGAGAACTGTAAGAGTTGTGAGAGTGATTCTTTTAAAAGTGGAGCAGGGGGCAAGTCAGAATCAAGTAGATGATAAGGAGGTGTGTCGTTTTCTAGTGCTAGGGGTAAAAGAAATGAGTCAGCACCATTATAGTTTCTAAAAGGATTAGGCTGTGTTTGCCAGTCCATATAGCCGAGAGAGCGAGCATATCGCTGTTGTGAGTGTTTTGTAGTTTGATGGTAATTAAATACTGTTTGTAGGTTTTTATTCATAATACGATTTTAGTTAATTTATCTTAATCTCCCCTCTAAAAATAGAGTTAAAAAATTATTGTAGTTATGTTTAATCTCTCTTTTGATAAAACCTCTTTATGAAATTCTCAAACTTAAAACTAAGCACTCCATACTTAAAACTTGACTCAGCATTTTATACAAAAGTTGAACCAACACCACTTGATAAACCTTTTGTTATTTCTACATCAGCTAGTGCTGCAGAACTTTTAGGAGTCGATGAAGATTTAAACCTTGATGATGCACTTTTAGCAATTCTAAATGGCTCCCAAAAGTTAGAGGGAAGTGAAACCTTTGCTATGTGTTACTCGGGGCATCAGTTTGGACACTTTGCAGGTCGGCTCGGTGATGGACGGGCTATAAATCTTGGAAAAGTAAATGGACAAAACTTACAACTCAAAGGTGCAGGACTGACTGAATACTCTCGTCAAGGTGATGGACGAGCTGTTCTTCGCTCATCCATAAGAGAGTATCTTGTAAGTGAGGCTATGTATGGTTTAGGTATAGAGACAACTCGTGCTTTAGCTCTCATAGGAAGTGAGACGGATGTCGCTAGAGAGAGATGGGAAAAGGGGGCAATAGTCCTGCGTTTATCTCCTACATGGGTGCGTTTTGGAACATTTGAGTACTTTACCTCAACAGGCGAGCATACAAAACTAAAAGACCTCGCTGAATATGTGATAGAAGAGTCCTTTCCTCATTTAAAAGGTCAAGAGAATGCTTATCTAAAAATGTATGCTGAGATAGTTAGAAACACAGCTGTTACTATCGCTAAGTGGCAGAGTGTGGGTTTTAACCATGGCGTTATGAATACAGATAACATGAGTATAGATGGTAGAACTATAGATTATGGACCTTTTGCATTTTTAGATGACTATAAAAAAGAGTATATTTGTAACCATACCGATAGAGATGGACAGTATCGCTTTTCAAATCAACCTGCAACTGCTAGGTGGAACTTAGAGAGATTAGCAGTAGCACTCTCCCCTATGATAAATTATGAGTTGATGGATGAAATTTTAGATGATGTTTTTCGTCCTACTTATGAAAAAGTGTATAACAAAATCATGTGTGAAAAACTTGGATTAAAAAGTGAAGATAAAGAAGACAAGACATTGATTTATGAACTTCTTATATCTTTAGAAAGAGCAACTGTTGACTATACACTTTTTTTTAGAAAGTTGTCGCGTTTTGATGAAGACAAATCAGTTGTTTTAGACATTAGTATTTACAGAGAGTTTCTTGATTCATGGTTAGATAAATATATGTTGCGTTTAAAGAGTGAAACTATAAGTGCAAATGAACGCCATGAAGAAATGTTGAAAATAAACCCTAAGTATATTCTGAAAAACTTTATACTTCAAGAGGCGATAGATAAGGCGAATGAAGATGACTTTACAATGGTAAATGACCTACTTAAAGTAGCACTTTCCCCATATGATGAGCATGAAGAGTTAGGGTACTTATGTAAAATAGTACCACTAGAAGCTAAAAACAATAAACTGAGTTGCTCATCGTAGTTTATAATTTTCTATAAGTAGTTAAGTATCTCAACTGCAACAAATATAATTCCTAAAAATAAAAAGGAAGAAACAAAGACTAAGGCAGTTACTAATCTTGGTTTGCAGTCGTAGAGTGAAGCTATATTAACATTGGCAACAGCTAAAGGCATCATAAGTTCAATAAAAACTATGCCGTTTATCATAGGTTCTAAGTCTAGGTTTACTAAGACTACAAACGCAGTTAAAGGTAAGATGATAAACTTAAGTGCCATAACCCAGAGTAAGAGTTTCTTACTTATCTCTTTTATTTTTGTGCCATAAAGATAAATACCAAAAAGAAAGAGTTGCATAGTCATAGAGGCATAGGCTCCCATCATTAACATATTCATTATACTTGAGTGCATTTTTACTTCATAAACACTCAGAAGTATGGCTATTATCGCAGCCCAAAGAATAGGAAGCTTTATGATGTTTGTAAGAGAAGTTTTTACATCGTATGTGCCACGTGAGTAATAGTAAACACCAATAGTATAAACCACAAAAACATTGACTAGATTTACAACAGTAGTATAAGGGATAGACTCTTCACCAAAGATGGCGATGTTTATAGGGATACCAAGATTTCCAGTGTTTCCAATGATAGCTACAACTGTAGCGATGGAGTACTCTTTTTTACTCTCAAACAGAAACTTAGCCCCAAACGCAGAAATCACTAAGACAATTAGTATGATGCCAAAGTAGATAGAAGGTGCATACAAAAGAGATATATCAATAGGGCGAATAAGTAGACCCCAAAAGGTTAAAAAAACTTGTAAAAAGTAGACATTTATAAGGGTGATAGTTTTATCATCTATTTGATCTTTAAAGCTGCGTTTAGCCATATATCCCATAACAATAAAAACATAGATACTTAAAATACTAAATATAATTGAACTCATAGAGGAATTTTACTATAATTTTATATGCAAACAATAGAAAATATAAATAATGTGATAAAAGAAAACTTAGCAGTGATGGTTTATTTCTCAGCACCAACTTGTAATGTCTGCCATGCACTTAAACCAAAACTCTTAGAAGAGTTAGATAAAAACTTCCCTGAATTTAAAGTAGAGAGTGTAGATATCTCAATTGAAGAAGATATAGCCCCTCACTTTGGAGTGTATGCAATTCCAACTGTACTTATCTTTTTAGATGGTAAAGAGTTTGTAAGAAAGTCTCGTCATATGTCTGTGAGTGAGATTTTAGAAGAGATTAAACGCCCTTATGAGATTATGACCTCATAAACGCGATAAGTGAAGCAGTTACTGCTACATTTAAAGACTCAACACCGCGTTTCATCGGTATAGATATAGAGTCGTTACAAAGTTTAGTGACCTCTGGGCTTACCCCATCACTCTCATTTCCTAAAACAAATATGCTCTTTTTGCTAGGTTTTACATCATAAATGTCATTTTTTGCATGAGAAGAGAGTGCATAAATTTTGGTGTCTTGAAGCTCTGGTAGTATATCTTCAAGTGCATTACAAAAGTAGATAGGGAGTTTAAAAAGTGTTCCAGCACTTGCTTTTATAACAAGAGGAGAGATTTTAGCACTATCTTTTTTTGGTAGAATAATCCCATCAACATTCCCAGCAGCACAGCTTCTTATAATCATGCCTAGGTTTTGAGGATTTTGTATGCCATCTAGTGCTATAAGTCTAAAATCAGTTTTATCTTTTAACTCTTTTGCATTTTGATAACTCTTAGAGATGATGTCTATCGCCACACCTTGGTCTTGTTTAGCATTTTTACTGATGCGAGAGAGAGAATTTTTCTCATGGTATGTAACTTCTATCGTCCTACTTTTAGCAAGAGAAAGTATAGTCTTTACAGCTCCATCGGGTTTGTTTGAAGAGGCTAAATGAAGTTTATGTACTTCTACATTTTCATCTTGTAAAACTTCTATAACAACATTTCTTCCATATAATGTGATGATTTTCTCGAAAAAAGCTTTTTTATCTTTGTACTCTTGTGAATCTTGCATATTTTTCCTTTACTCTACTATATCGTAGATAATTTGGGTTTTATTTTTAGTGGTGATTATCTCTTTGACTATCAAACCCTCTATTTCAAGAGCCATAAACTCTTTAAGTGAGGTAATGTTGTGGCATGCACACTCTCGAAGTACAATACCTCTGTATGCTTTAGCCCAGTGACTGACAGTTTTGCCATTCTTTAAAAACTTTAATGTGGTGTAGTTTTGAGTGGTTTTGTAAAATTTATCATAGTATCCAGCTCGTAGGTCTAAAATATTATGTGAACCAAGGTAGAGGTCAAGTTGATAAGAAAACCTCTCTTTATAAAACTTATCAGGTACAATAGAGCCTATGTTATTACCCTGTTTTACTTTATAGTTAGCAATAGTATCTCCACCTAAAAGCGGACCATAGAGGTTAGAAAATATAATAGTATTTGTTTTTAGGTACTCTTGTTCTATGGTTTGTAGTTGTGCATATTTTAAATAATCATAAGCGACACCTTGATAACGCTCAATAGCAGACATAAGAGGGGAATCAAAAACATCATTGATATATGCTTTACAAGCATCAAACTTTTTAATGCCAAAAAGTTCTTTGATAGAATCTTCATCTTTACTAAGTACAATTGTATTGTAAGCATTGAGTATCTCATCTCTCGCGTTAGTTGCACCAAAAAGTTCTGATTTTGGTGCACTTCCACCATTGTTTTTTCCCTCAGAAGGAGAAAATAGTATTTTTAACATAATTTTACTCATTTATTGTATTTATGACATTATAGTAGTATTAATATAATAGAGTATAATAAACTAAAAAAATAGAAAAGGAGTTTATATGCAAAAAAATACAAGAAATTTAGGTGCGAGTGAAATACTTGAACTGGTTTTTATTTACTTAGCAGAAATCTCATCTCTTAAAGATTATGATGAGATACTTGAAGTTCTTGCAAATATGGGTAAAGTTCTTACAAATGCAGATAGGTGTAGTGTTTGGGTTGTAAGTGATGATGACACGGAGATATGGACAAAAGTAGCACAGGGTATTGATATTATACGGATTTCCAAAACATCTGGTATCGTTGGAGCTTCTATATGTTCAGGAGAGAGATTTATTATTGAAGATGTATATCAAGATACTAGATTCAATAAAGAGATAGATAAAGAGAGTGGTTATAAAACAAAAAGCATGATGCTCATCCCTATGTATGACTACGATGATAATATTATAGGTGCATTTCAAGTTATAAACCATCAAGGGATAAAAACAGTCTTTGACACACGGGATATGGAACATTTAACACTTGCAAGTTCCTATGCAGCTGAAACACTTGTCTCTGCTAAGTTAGCAAACGAAATAGAAGAGACACAAAAAGAGATAGTTCTAACAATGGGTGCCATTAGTGAGAGTCGGAGTAAGGAAACTGGTAATCATGTAAAACGTGTTGCTGAATACTCAAAGTTACTGGCACTAGCTTATGGCTTAAGTAAAGAAGATGCAGAACTGTTAAGGCAAGCTAGCCCTATGCATGATATTGGAAAGGTTGCAATACCTGATAATATTTTAAATAAACCAGGTAGGTTTGATGAAAATGAGCGTTTTATCATGGATACTCATGCAGAACTTGGTTATCAAATGATGAAAAGCTCGAAGAGACCATTGCTTAAAGCTGCTTCAATTGTTGCAAGAGAACATCATGAAAAATGGAATGGAAAAGGGTACCCTCGAAAACTTGCAGGCGAAAATATTCATATATTTGGACGTATTACTGCGATTGCTGATGTTTTTGATGCACTTGGAAGTGACCGTGTGTATAAAAAAGCATGGGATGATGAAAGAATATTTCAACTACTTCGTGAGGAAAGAGGAACACATTTTGACCCAAAACTGATAGATCTTTTTTTTGACAATATAGAAGCAATTAAAAAAATACGTGAAACCTTTAAAGATATATATATTAAAAAAGTTGATTTGACAAGAGATAAACAGATTACTATACTTGGTGCATATGGAACAAAGTCTAAAGGGTATGGTACTACAGCATTTTATTTAAATAAAAAAAATGTAATCGATGCAGGTAATTTACTTGAACCTTTAAATATAGAAACAATAGACATCCAAAATGTATGGATGACACACTCACATCTTGATCACATAATAGATATCGCTTATATATTAGATAACTATTTTAACCTTCGTACCAAATCACTCAATATAATTGGACTACCCGACACGATAAAAGCAATAAAGAAAAATTTCTTGAATGACACTATTTGGCCTGACTTTTCAAAAATTCCTTTAACATTATCATCAGAGATGGCTGTAACATATACTGAAATACAATTAGGACAAGAGTATGAAATAGGTGAAGAAGAATCTATAAGAGCATTTCAAACTGATCATACAGTAGAGAGTTGTGGTTATGTATATACAAAAAATAATGCATCTGTTTTGATAACAGCAGATACTTATTCTTTAGATAACGCGATACAAGAAATCAATGAAAATACAAATATTAGTTCGATAGTAGTTGAATGTTCTTTCCCAAGTGAGATGAGAGAATTAGCAATTAATTCAAAACATTTAACTGCAGAACTCCTTTTTGAAAAACTCGATGCTATAAAAAGAGAAGATATTGTAATTTATATTCATCATATTAAACCAGCATTTTTTAAGAGAATTACAGATGAAATAGCGATTTATAAGGGCAAATGGGAGACAAATATCCTAGAAGATGGCTTTTTTGTAAATTTCTAAGTAAAACCCTTGACATTAAAAACATATTGCCCTATAATTCTGACTCAATTTCACTGCCGACATAGCTCAGTTGGCTAGAGCAGCTGATTTGTAATCAGCAGGCCCGGGGTTCAAATCCTCGTGTCGGCACCATTGAAATTTGAATATTAGAAACAGTGTTAGACCAGAGAAGATATAATTAATTTATATATTTTGTGGTGAGGTAGTCAAGTGGCCAACGACGGCGGACTGTAAATCCGCTCCCTACGGGTTCATAGGTTCGACTCCTATCCTCACCACCATAAAAGTTTAATGCGGGTGTAACTCAGTGGCTAGAGTTCCTGCCTTCCAAGCAGGCTGTCGAGGGTTCGAATCCCTTCACCCGCTCCATAAACGAAAAACATCTGGAAGCTGAAGTACAATTTCGTCCTTTACTTCATATCAATTATATATTATTTTTAAAATAACTATATAGTACTCTAATCACAAAAAAACTAATATTATTAATACAAAAAAGAATTATTCAATTATTGCTTACATCACTCCATATGCTGTCGTGGCTCAGGGGTAGAGCACTTGCTTGGTAAGTAAGAGGCCGTGGGTTCAAATCCCACCGTCAGCACCATTATTGCATGGACATCTGTCCCTACAACCCCCTAAAGCTACAAAAAGTTCACTTTTTGAGAGTGACTTAGGATACTTTAAGCAATAATTGAATGATTTTTGGATATAATTCCATTTCAATTCACAAACTAAGTAGGAGAACACTATGGCAAAAGCAAAATTTGAACGTGGTACGAAACCCCACGTAAACATCGGGACAATCGGACACGTTGACCACGGTAAGACAACATTAACAGCTGCAATTACAGCAGTATTAGCAGTAACTAACGGCGCTGAACTTATGGATTACGATGCAATCGATAATGCTCCAGAAGAAAGAGAACGTGGTATCACGATTTCAACTTCACATGTAGAGTATGAGACTGATAATCGTCACTATGCACACGTTGACTGTCCAGGTCACGCGGATTATGTTAAGAACATGATTACAGGTGCTGCTCAAATGGATGGTGCTATTCTTGTTGTTTCTGCAGCGGATGGCCCAATGCCACAAACTCGTGAGCACATTCTTCTTTCTAAGCAAGTTGGTGTTCCTTACATCGTTGTTTTCATGAACAAAGAAGATATGGTTGATGATGAAGAGTTATTAGAATTAGTAGAGATGGAAATCCGTGAGCTACTTGATATGTACGACTTCCCAGGTGACGATACTCCAATTACTACGGGTTCTGCACTTAAAGCTCTTGATGAAGCTAAAACTGGTACTCTTGGTGAGTGGTCTGAAAAGATTAAAACACTAATGGCAACTGTTGATGCATTTATTCCTGATCCTGTTCGTGAAACAGAAAAAGATTTCTTAATGCCTATTGAAGATGTTTTCTCTATCTCTGGTCGTGGAACAGTTGTTACTGGTAAAATCGATCGTGGTACTATTAATGTTGGTGAAGAAGTAGAAATCGTAGGTATCACTGATACTCAGAAGACTACTGTTACTGGTGTTGAAATGTTCCGTAAAGAAATGGATCAAGGTATCGCTGGAGACAACTGTGGTATTCTAGTTCGTGGTATAGCTAAAGAAGAAGTTCAACGTGGACAAGTTCTTTGTAAGCCAGGAACTATTACTCCTCACACAACATTTACTGCAGAAATTTATGTTCTAAGTAAAGATGAGGGTGGTCGTCATACACCATTCTTCTCAAACTACCGTCCTCAGTTCTATGTACGTACTACTGATGTTACTGGTGCTATTACATTACCAGAAGGTACTGAGATGGTTATGCCAGGTGATAACGTAAGTATTACTGCTGAGTTAATTCACCCAATTGCACTTGAAGTTGGTACTAACTTCGCTATCCGTGAGGGTGGTAGAACTGTTGGTGCTGGTGTTGTTGCAACAATTATCAAATAATTCACTTACGTGAATTATTGATAAGAATTAAAAAAGGTAATATAAAATGAGAGAAGCGATTCACTTAGGTTGTGAGAAATGTACTAGACGTAATTATCACACAACAAAAAACAAAAAGACTCACACAGAGAAATTTTCAGTACGTAAGTATTGTAAATGGTGTCGTGAGCACACAACTCATAAAGAGATGAAACTGTAATCCAGTTTCTCTTTTTACGAGAACTTGAGTTAGATTTTATCTAACTCTTTTATAGGCGTATAGCTCCAATGGTAGAGCACCGGATTCCAAATCCGGGTGTTGCGGGTTCGAGTCCCCCTACGCCTGCCACCATTTATTATTAGTGAAGCTTTTTGCTTTATTTATAATAAATGATATTTTTAAATTAAATGGATAAAATGATGAACTTAGGTAAACATATTAATAGTGCTCGTGCAGAACTTCAAAAGGTAATTTTTCCAACATCTGGACAAGTAAAGCAAGCATATATTTCAGTTATGATAGTTGTTGCAGCAATCGCAGCTTTTTTAGCTTTAGTTGATTTAATCATGTCATCTGTTATGACAGCAATCTTAGGTTAAGGAGTAAATATGGCACAACAATGGTACTCTATTCAGACATATGGTAGTGATAGATTAGTTAGAGATGCAATCTTTAACATGATAGAAGAGATGGGTTTGCAAGAGTTCATCACTGAAGTTATCGTTCCTACTGAAGATGTTATAGAAGTAAAAGATGGAAAGAAAAAAGTAACTGAACGTTCTTTATACTCTGGTTATGTTTTTGCAAAACTAGAGTTAAATACAGAGATTCAGCATTTAGTTCAATCAATTCCAAAAGTATCAGGTTTCATTGGTGAAGGAAATACTCCAACACCATTAAGCGAGAAAGATATTAATGTTATTCTTGATCGTGTAAATAATCGTGCAGCACCTAAACCAAAAGTATTTTTTGAAAATGGTGAAACTGTTCGTATTATTGAAGGTCCATTTGCTAACTTTACGGCAACTGTTGATGAGTACGATTTAGAACACGGTACTTTAAAACTTAATGTTTCAATTTTTGGAAGAGCTACTCCGGTAGATATCTCTTATACACAAGTCGAAAAAATAATTTAAATTTAAAACAAGGAAAATACAATGGCAAAAAAAGTAATGGATTATATCAAGTTACATATTGAAGCTGGTAAAGCTAACCCGGCTCCACCAGTAGGACCAGCTCTAGGACAACGTGGTGTTAACATCATGGAGTTTACTAAGGCATTTAACGAGAAAACAAAAGACAAAATGGGATTCAAAGTTCCAGTTGTTATTACAGTTTATACAGATAGAAGTTTTTCTTTTATCACAAAGCAACCACCGGCATCTGCTCTTATCATGAAAGCAGCTGGACTTAAGAAGGGTACTGATAATCCTCTTAAAAATATAGTTGGACAACTTACTCGTGCACAACTTATGGAAGTTGTTGACGCTAAAATCGCTGACTTAAATACTGATGATAAAGATATGGCTGCTAATACTTTAGCAGGTACAGCTCGTTCAATGGGTATTAAAATAGTAGATTAATTTCTGCAAAGATCATCGACCACAATGATTTAAAATTATGTGGCAGAATTAATATGGAGATTTGACAATGAGCAAAAGATATAAACAATTAGTTGAAAAACTAGATGCAAGCAAAGCTTACGGTGTAACTGAAGCTGCTGCAACTTTAAAAGATTTAACAAGTGCAAAATTCGACGAAACAGTTGAAATTGCAATGAATTTAAATGTTGACCCTCGTCACGCTGACCAAATGGTTCGTGGTGCATTAGTACTTCCACATGGTACAGGTAAAACTGTTCGTGTTGCAGTTTTTGCAAAAGGTGTTAAAGCTGATGAAGCTAAGGCTGCTGGTGCTGATATCGTTGGTACTGACGATTTAGTTGCAGATATTAAAGCAGGAATCTTTAATTTTGATGTAGTAGTTGCTGCACCAGATTGTATGGGACTTGTTGGACAGATTGGTCGTATTTTAGGGCCAAAAGGTCTTATGCCTAACCCTAAAACAGGAACTGTAACTCCAGATGTTGCAACTGCTGTTAAAAATGTTAAAGGCGGACAAGTAAACTTCCGTGTTGACAAAAAGGGAAATATCCATGCGGGTATTGGTAAAGCAAGTTTTGGTGCAGAGCAAATCGCTGAAAACCTTACTGCTTTTATCGTTGCTATTAACAAGCAAAAACCAGCTTCTGCAAAAGGTCGCTATATCAAAAATGCTGCTCTTAGTTTAACTATGAGTCCAGCTGTTAAACTTGATTTAGTTGAACTAGCAGATATTAAATAGCAAAACGCCATTTGGCGTTTGTTATTTAAATCTTTATTTTGAAATATTAGTATTTTAAAGTAAAGATTTTTATTATGAAAATCTGAATTTATACTTGGACTAAAGATAGTTGGGGGTATGTATCGTGTTGATACTTAGCTTAATCGAGCCTTTCTCGCCCCTCTTGAAGTTATGTCTGGAAAGGAGAAATAAATGTTAAAATCAAGAAAAGCTGAATTAATTGCAGAATTAACAACAGCATTTAGTGATACGACAGCAGTTGTTATATGTGACTACAAAGGTTTAACTGTAAGTGACCTTGAAAGTTTACGTGCATCTGCTAAAGCAAAAGATACAAGTGTTCAGGTTGTTAAAAACTCACTAGCTACTATCGCGTTGAAAAACTCTGATATGTCTGGTATTGAGATCAAAGACACAAATATTTTTATTTGGTCAAATGACGTTATTAGTGCATCTAAAGTTGCTGCTGATTTCGCTAAAGACAATGAAAAATTTGTTATCAAAGCTGGTTATTTAGATAAAGAACCTGCAGACTTAGCTAAAATCGAAGCGTTCGCTAAGCTTCCTGGTCGTGATGAGTTACTCGGTATGCTTGCTGCTACTTGGATGGCTCCAATTACGAATATGGCTGTTGGAATCGACGCTTTAAGAAAGAAACTAGAAGAAGAAGCTTAGGCTTTACTTCTAAATCGTGATTTATTTCACAAAAAAATATAAAAAACTGAAGGAGTCATTATGGCTGTTACTAAAGAAGACGTATTAGAATTTATTTCAAACCTATCTGTTCTTGAGCTTTCTGAGCTTGTTAAAGAATTCGAAGAAAAATTTCAAGTATCTGCACAACCTGTTGCTGTTGCTGGTGGAGCTGTTGCTGGTGAAGCTGCTGCTGAAAAAACTGAATTTGATGTAGTACTTACTAATGTTGGTGCTAAGAAAATTGCAGTTATTAAAGCTGTTCGTGCTCTTACTGGTCTTGGACTTAAAGAAGCAAAAGAGGCTTGTGAAGGTCTTCCATCTAATATCAAAGAGGGTGTAGATAAAGATTCTGCTGATGAAGCTTTAGCTGCTCTACTTGAAGCTGGTGCAGAAGCAGAAATTAAATAATTTCTCACTACTTTTTATGAGAGTTGGCATGTAAATGCCGCTCTCAATTTTGGGCGCTTTTACGAAGAGATAAACTCTCTTGGTAAAAGTGCCCTTATGTCGTTTATAAGCACTATAAAATCGAGCTCTTAAAAGAGCCTCAAAATTAATCATTCAAGGACGCTTGAATTGATACAAATATTTACCGAGGTTAGCAAATGTTAAACACTTTATATTCCGGAAACCGTCTTCGTGTAGACTTCTCAAAAACTCCTCAAGAAATTGAAGTTCCAAATTTACTTCAACTCCAACAATCATCTTATGATACATTCTTAATGTTAGATGCTAAAGATAGATCAGCAAGTGGTATTGAAAAAGTATTCACATCAGCTTTTCCTATTCATGATGCGCAGAACAGACTTACAATTGAGTATGTCGGTAGCGAAGTTGCGAACCCCAAATATACGGTTCGTGAGTGTATGGAAAGAGGGCTTACTTATGCAGTAAGTTTAAGAATGAAAACTCGTCTTGTATTATGGGACAGAGATGAGAACACTAAAGAAAAACTTGGTGTTAAAGATATTAAAGAGCAAAATATATTTGTTCGTGATATCCCTTTAATGACAGATAGAACTTCTTTTATCATTAATGGTGTTGAGCGTGTTGTTGTAAATCAACTTCACAGATCGCCGGGTGTTATCTTTAAAAAAGAAGAGTCAACTACAGCTGGAAATAAACTGATCTATACTGGTCAAATTATTCCAGATCGTGGTTCGTGGTTATACTTTGAGTATGATCCTAAAGATATTCTTTATATGAGAATTAACAAACGCCGTAAAGTTCCTGTAACTATTATGTTCCGTGCCTTAGGTTATTCTAAACAAGACATATTAAAACTATTTTATCCTATACAAACTGTAAGTTTAGAAGATAATAGATTTACAATGCTATTTAATCCAAAAGATTATGCAAACCGAATCTCTTATGATTTAGTTGATTTAGATGGTAAAGTACTTGTACAGTCTGCTAAAAGATTATCTGCAAAAAAAGCACAAAAATTAATTGATGATGGTTTAACACATGTTGAGTATCCATTAGAAGTTTTATTAGACCGTTATTTAGCAGAAGCTATTATTGATCCTGAAACTGGTGAAATTCTTTTTGACGCTATGACTCATATTGATGAGACTAAGTTAAAGAAAATGTTTGAGATTGGTGTAACTGAATTTAAAATTGCCAATGATTTAGCTGAGGGTGTTGATAGTTCTATTATCAATGCATTTAATGCTGATGCAGATTCACTTAAACTACTTAAACAAACTGAAGAAATAGAAGATGAAAATGATTTATCTGCAATACGTATATATAAAGTTATGCGTCCAGGTGAGCCAGTTACAAAAGAAGCTGCTAAAGCTTTTGTAAATCAACTTTTCTTTGATCCAGAACGTTATGACTTAACTCGCGTTGGTCGTATGAAAATGAATCACAAACTTGGAATGACTATTCCTGAATATATCACTGTTCTTACACATGAAGATATTATTGAGTCTGTAAAATATGTTATTAAAGTGAAAAATGGTCAAGGTCATATTGATGATAGAGATCACTTAGGTAACAGACGTATTCGTTCTATTGGTGAGCTTCTTGGTAATGAGTTACATAATGGTCTTGTTAAAATGCAAAAAGCTATTCGTGATAAACTCTCTACTATGAGTGGTCCAATGGCTGAGCTAATGCCACATGATTTAATAAACTCAAAAATGATTACGTCTACTATTATGGAATTCTTTTCTGGTGGACAATTATCTCAGTTTATGGATCAAACGAATCCACTTTCAGAAGTTACTCATAAGCGTCGTTTATCGGCTCTTGGTGAGGGTGGTCTTGTTAAAGAGAGAGCAGGATTTGAAGTACGTGATGTTCACCCAACTCACTACGGTAGAATCTGTCCAATTGAGACTCCAGAAGGTCAAAATATTGGTCTTATTAATACACTTGCAACTTACTCTAAGGTAAATGCACACGGTTTTATTGAAGCTCCATATAAAGTTATGAAAGATGGTAAAGTTACAAAAGAAATTGTATACCTTACAGCTACTCAAGAAGAGGGTATTAAAATTGCAGCGGCTTCTAATAAGTTAGATTCTGATGGTCAATTTATCGAAGATTTGATTTCTATTCGTCAAGATGGTGAAATTTTACTTCAAAATCCAAGTGAATGTCAGTATTCTGACCTCTCTTCTCATATGGTTGTTGGTGTAGCAGCTTCACTTATCCCATTCTTGGAGCACGATGATGCCAATAGAGCACTTATGGGATCAAACATGCAACGTCAGGCATGTCCTCTTTTACGTGTGCATGCTCCGATGGTAGGAACAGGTGTTGAAAAACTTGTTGCTCGTGATGCTTGGGAATGTATAAAAGCTAAACGCGGTGGTAAGGTAGAGAAAGTTGATGGTAAACATATCTATGTTATGGGTGATGAAGATGGAGAAATCTATATAGATTATTATCCATTACAAAAGAACCTTAGAACCAATCAAAATACAAGCTTTACTCAAAAACCAATTGTAAATATTGGCGACATAGTAAGTAAAGGTCAAATTATCGCTGATGGTCCAAATATGGATCAAGGTGAGCTTGCTCTTGGTGTGAATGCGATGGTTGCATTTATGCCTTGGAATGGTTATAACTTTGAGGATGCTATTGTTATCTCAGAGCGTATGATTCGTAAAGATCAATTTACTTCAGTTCATATTTATGAGAAAGAAGTAGAAGCTCGTGAGCTTAAACATGGTGTTGAAGAGATTACTCGTGATATTCCTAATGTTCGTGATGATGAGTTAGCTCATTTAGATGAGTCTGGAATCGTTAAAGTAGGTACAGCTGTATCTGGTGGTATGATTTTAGTTGGTAAAGTTTCTCCTAAGGGTGAAGTGAAGCCGACTCCAGAAGAGCGTCTATTACGTGCTATTTTTGGTGAAAAAGCTGGTCATGTTGTAAATAAATCATTATACTGTCCTCCATCTATGGAAGGTATTATTGTTGATATTAAAGTATTTACAAAAAAAGGTTATGACAAAGACCCATGTGCTTTAGCCTTAGAAAAAGAAGAGCGTGATTACTTAGAACGCGAGCATTATGACCGTCTTTTAATGATTGACAAAGAAGAGATGTTACGTGTAACTAAACTTCTTACTCGTGAATCTTTAAATGCTGACATTAAAATTGGTGAAACAGAGTACAAATCTGGTGACACAATTAATGGTGATGATCTTAAAGAGGTAAATCGTTTTGCAATGAATGCTATTGTTAAGTCATTTAGTGAAGAGATTCAAAATGAGTATACTAAGACGAAAAATCACTTCCAAAAACAAAAACGTGTTTTTAGAGATGAGCATGAAGAGAAACTTACTATTTTAGAAAAAGATGACATTCTTCCAAATGGTGTTGTTAAATATGTGAAGATTTATATCGCAACAAAACGTAATCTAAAAGTTGGTGATAAAATGGCTGGACGTCACGGAAACAAGGGTATTGTTTCTATTATCGTTCCAGAAGTAGATATGCCTTATATGGAAGATGGACGTTCAGTAGATGTATGTCTTAACCCACTCGGGGTACCTTCTCGTATGAATATTGGTCAGATTCTTGAAATGCACTTAGGTTTTGCAGGTCGTGAACTTGGTAACCAAATTCAAGAAGAGTTTGATAACAAACAAAAAGACTTTATAGATAACTTACGTAAAAAGATGATAGAAATTTCTGATGTAGCTGGTCTTATGAATGCTGGTGAAGTTATAGGTAAAATGGATGATGAAGAGTTCTTAAAACATGCGCGTGACTGGGCTAAAGGTGGAGTGCGTTTTGCAACTCCAATCTTTGAAGGTGTTAATGCTGGAGAGTTTGAGAAACTTTACGAGCTTGCTAAGATGGATGCTGATGGTAAAGTTGTACTTTATAACGGTCTAACTGGTGAGAAAATTAAAGAGCGTGTAAATGTTGGATTTATGTATATTCTTAAACTACATCACCTTGTTGATGAGAAGATTCATGCTCGTTCAACTGGACCATACTCGCTTGTTACACAACAACCAGTTGGTGGTAAAGCACTATTTGGTGGACAGAGATTTGGAGAGATGGAAGTATGGGCTCTTGAAGCTTACGGTGCATCTGCAGTTCTTAAAGAAATGCTAACTATCAAATCAGATGATGTTGATGGTCGTGTACGTGCATATAAAGCACTTACAAAAGGTGAGTTAATTCCAGAATCAGGTATTCCTGAGACACTATTTGTATTAACGAAAGAACTTCAAGCACTAGCACTTGATGTAGAGATTATGGACGAGGTGGAAGACGATGAGTAAATTAGTAGCAGTTCAAGTAACAGAAGATAATAGACCTAAAGATATTAAGCAACTCCAGTTTAGATTAGCATCACCTGAGAAGGTTATGTCTTGGTCTAATGGTGAAGTGAAAAAACCAGAGACTATAAATTACCGTACACTTAAACCTGAACGTGATGGTCTTTTTTGTGCAAAAATATTTGGACCGGTAAGAGATTACGAGTGTCTTTGTGGTAAATATAAAAAGATGCGTTATAAGGGTGTAGTATGTGAAAAATGTGGTGTTGAAGTAACATCTACTAAGGTTCGTCGTACTCGTATGGGTCACATTGAACTAGTAACTCCAGTTGCACACATTTGGTATGTTTCTTCATTACCTTCTCGTATTGGTACTCTTTTAGGTATTAAAATGAAAGACCTTGAGCGTGTACTTTATTATGAAGCTTACATTGTTGAAAATGGTGGAGAAGCATATTATGATGCTGAAGCAAAAACACCAGTACTTCAGTATGATGTTTTAAATGAAGAGCAGTATAGAACTTTAGTTCAAAGATTTGATGCACTTGGCTTTAAAGCTCGTATGGGTGGTGAAGTTGTTCGTGACTTACTTGATTCTATTGACTTAGTTGATCTGTTTACTAACCTTAAAGAAGCGATTACACAAACAAAATCTGAAGCTAAAAAGAAAACTATTAACAAGCGTCTTAAAGTTATTGAGTCATTTTTAAATAGTGGAAATAACCCTGCCTGGATGATGTTAACTGTTTTACCAGTTCTTCCACCAGATTTACGTCCACTTGTTTCACTTGATGGTGGTAAGTTTGCTGTATCTGATGTAAATGATTTATATCGTCGTGTTATTAACCGTAACCAACGTTTAAAACGCCTTGTTGAGCTTGAAGCACCAGAGATTATTGTACGTAATGAAAAACGTATGCTTCAGGAGTCCGTTGATGCACTTTTTGACAATGGTCGTCGTGCTAACGCAGTTAAGGGAGCGAATAAACGTCCTCTTAAATCACTTTCAGAGATTATTAAAGGTAAGCAAGGTCGTTTCCGTCAGAATCTTCTTGGTAAGCGTGTTGACTTCTCTGGTCGTTCTGTAATTGTTGTTGGACCAAGTCTTACAATGGATCAGTGTGGACTACCTAAAAAAATGGCTCTTGAGCTTTTTAAGCCGCATTTGATTGCTAAACTTGAAGACAAGGGTTATGCTACAACTGTTAAAGCTGCAAAGAAAATGATTGAAGCTAAAACAAATGAAGTATGGGAGTGTCTTGCTGAGATTGTTGATGGTTACCCAATTATGCTTAACCGTGCACCAACACTTCACAAACTATCTATTCAAGCATTCCACCCAAAACTTATTGATGGAAAAGCGATTCAGCTTCACCCATTAGTTTGTGCTGCGTTTAATGCCGACTTCGATGGTGACCAGATGGCAGTTCATGTACCTTTATCTTCAGCAGCTATTGCTGAGTGTAAAGTACTAATGCTTGCATCTATGAACATTTTACTTCCTGCATCTGGTAAAGCAATCGCTACACCTTCACAGGATATGGTTCTTGGAATCTACTATATTTCTTTAGAGAAAAATGGTGTAAAAGGTTCAAATAAACTTTTCTCTAATGTTGATGAAATTAATATCGCTTTAGAGCATGATGCACTTGATTTACATGCAAAAGTTAGAACTCGTGTAGATGGTCGTATTATTCATACTACTGCTGGACGTTTACTCATTAAAGCTATTTTACCAGATTTTGTTCCGGCTGAATTATGGAACAAGGTTATGAAGAAAAAAGCAATTAATGCAATTGTTGATTATGTTCAAAAGCATGGTGGTATTGGTATCACTGCTGGTTTCTTAGATAAACTTAAAGATTTAGGTTTCAAACATGCAACTGAGTCTGGTGTATCTATTTCTGCGGATGATATTCGTGTTCCAAAGATGAAACCAGCAAAAATTGCTGAGTCAAAAGCTCGTGTTATCGAGATTCAAAAACAGTTTGAAGCGGGTCTTTTAACTGAACAAGAAAGATACAATAAAATTATTGATGTTTGGACAGATACAAATAATGTACTTGCAGCTGAAATGATGGAACTAGTTGAGACTGATAAAGATGGTTTTAACTCTATTCACATGATGGCTGATTCTGGTGCTCGTGGTTCTGCGGCTCAGATTCGTCAGCTTGCGGGTATGCGTGGTCTTATGGCTAAGCCTTCTGGTGATATTATTGAAACTCCAATTATCTCTAACTTTAAAGAGGGACTTAATGTAATTGAGTACTTTATTTCAACTCACGGTGCTCGTAAAGGTCTTGCCGATACAGCACTTAAAACAGCGAATGCGGGTTACCTTACTCGTAAGCTAGTTGATGTTGCACAAAATGTTAAGATTGTTGAGCATGATTGTCATACTCACGAAGGTATTGAGATTTCTGATATTCAAGATCAAAATACTTTAATCGAGTCTTTAGAAGATAGACTTCATGGTCGTGTTTTAGCTGAAGATGTTATAGACCCAATTTCAAATGAGATTCTTTACTCTGAGGGAACTTTACTTGATGAAGTATCTTCAAAAGTAATCGCTGAAGCTGGAATTAAAACTGCACATATTAGAACACCTACTACTTGTAAGAGTAGAGATGGTGTTTGTGCACTTTGTTATGGTGTTAACCTTGCAACTGGTTTTATCGTTAGAACTGGTGAAGCGATCGGTATCGTTGCAGCTCAGTCAATTGGTGAGCCAGGAACACAACTTACACTTCGTACTTTCCACGTTGGTGGTACTGCGAGTTCAACTGCACAAGAACGTCAAGTTTTAGCTGATAAAGAAGGGTTTATTCGTTACTATAATCTTAAGACTTATAAAGCAAAAGATGGTAAGACTATCGTTGCTAACCGTCGTAATGCTGCTATCCTTTTAGTTGAACCTAAAATTAAAGCACCGTTTGCTGGTAAGGTTGAGATACAAACTGTTCACGATGAAGTAATTGTAAGTATTATTGGTAAAAAAGAGACTACTCGTTATTCATTACGTAAAAACGAAATCGCTAAACCAAATGAACTTGCGGGTGTAAGTGGACAAATCGAAGGTAAATATTACTTCCCATATGCTAATGGTACTGAAGTAGCAGAAGATGAGTCAATTGTTGAGACTATTAAGGATGGATGGAATGTTCCATCTCGTATTCCTTATGCATCTGAACTTTTAGTTGAAGATGGTGCTCCGGTTACTCAAAAAATTCTTGCAACTGAAGAGGGTACTATCAAGTACTTCTTACTTAAAGGTGACTACTTAGAGCGAATTGAAGGCCTAAAAGCTGGATACGAAGTAACTGAGAAAGGTCTTTTTGCAGCTGTAATTGATACAAACAATCGTGAAGCAGTTCGTCATTACATTGCTCGTGGTTCTGTTATTGTTACTGATGATAACGAAGCTGTAGATGCAACTACACTTATTGCTAAACCTGCAACTGACGAGTCTGTTGTAATTGCTGAGTGGGATCCATACTCTAATCCTATTATCTCAGAGGCTGCTGGTACTGTTAAGTATGAAGATATCATTGTTGGTACAACTGCATCTGAGCAGATGGATGAGCTTACTGGTAAAACTCGTTTAATGATTAATGATCATATTTCTAGTGAGTATAAGCCTACTATTGTTCTTGCTACAGAAGATGGTGAGCTTTTACGTTATGCTATTGAGCCAAAGTCATCTGTATTTGTTGAAGATGGTGCTGTGGTTAAAACAGCTGATATTATCGCTAAAACACCAAAAGCACTTCAAAAGTCATCAGATATTACAGGGGGTCTTCCACGTGTTTCTGAACTTTTTGAAGGTCGTCGTCCTAAGGCTACTGCACTTATCTCTGAGATAGATGGTACAGTTAGTTTTGGTAAGATGCTTCGTGGTAAGATTCGTGTTATTGTAAGTAACTCTGAAAATGGAATTGTTAAAGAGTACTTTGTTGATAAATCTCATGAGCCTGTAGTAAGTCTTGGTGACTTTGTTCATGCTGGTGAGCGTTTAACAACTGGTATACTTTCTTCACATGAGCTACTTCGTATTATGGGTGTTAAAGCACTTTATAACTACTTAGTATCTGAAGTACAACAAGTGTATCGTTCTCAGGGTGTTAATATTGCTGATAAGCATATTGAAGTTATATTTACTCAGATGTTACGTCAGATTAAAATCGTTAGATCTGGAGATACTAAATTTATCGAAGGTGATTTAATTTCTAAAGCGAAGTTTAGAATTGAAAATGAAAAAATTATGCGTCTTGGTGGTCGTCCTGCGATTGCTGAGCCATTCCTTGTTGGTATCACAAGAGCTGCTGTATCAGCGGATTCTATTATCTCAGCTGCATCTTTCCAAGATACAACTAAGGTTCTTACAGAAGCTGCAGTTTCTGCTAAAGTTGATGATCTTAACAACCTTAAAGAAAATGTTATTATTGGTCGTACTATTCCTGTTGGAACTGGTATCTATAAAGATCAAAAAGTTGTTTTCGAAGCAGAAGAAGAGTAGTAAATACTTTTCCTCTTTGTATATGAGCTTTGTGCTCATATATTCCCACCTATTCTTTCAAGTATTAATTCCCACTTAAAATAAGCTAACTTTAATTACAATTTCTGTATTATCTCGTGTCTATAACTCTCTAATTAATATAGTACATATTCACTATTGTCTCAAAAATTTATTTTTGTAGCTTTAGGGGATTGTAAGGACTTAATGTCCTTGCCATGAAAATGGGCTTTTGCTCATTTTTATGTCTATAGTAGTGGAGTTAAATTCTACTGGAAATTTATATAAAGGAATTGTATGCCTACAATCAACCAATTGATTCGTAATGAGCGTAAACGTGTGATTAAGAAGTCTAAATCACCTGCGCTTGTTTCATGTCCTCAGCGTCGTGGTGTATGTACTCGTGTTTACACAACTACACCAAAAAAACCTAACTCGGCTTTAAGAAAAGTTGCAAAAGTTAGATTAACATCTGGTTTCGAAGTTATTTCGTATATCGGTGGAGAGGGTCACAACCTTCAAGAACACTCAATCGTACTTGTACGTGGCGGTCGTATTAAAGATTTACCTGGTGTTAAATACCATATCGTTCGTGGTGCTCTTGATACTGCTGGTGTTGCTGGCCGTATGGTTGCAAGATCAAAATACGGTACTAAGAAGCCTAAAAAATAGTCTAAGACTGTTTTTTTAAGAAAATATATTCAATAGCTACAGGATTGACTTTAAGTAGTTAATTTTGAGTAAATTTGAAAAAATTGAAGAATAAGGATACTCGAAATGAGAAGAAGAAAAGCTCCCGTTCGTCCAGTTATGCCAGATCCAGTTTATGGAAGTAAAATACTGACGAAATTTATTAACAAAGTAATGTTAGATGGTAAGAAATCAATTGCAGAGAAAATCATTTATAGTGCACTAGACATAATTAGTTCACGTGGTGAAAAGACTGGTATTGATACATTTAATGAAGCTATTGAAAACATTAAACCAATTATTGAAGTAAAAAGTCGCCGTGTTGGTGGTGCTACTTATCAAGTTCCAGTAGAAGTACGCCCTGTACGTCAACAGTCATTAGCTTTAAGATGGTTAATCGACGCTGCTCGTAAGAGAAACGAAAGAACTATGGCTGAGAGATTAGCTAATGAGTTCATGGAAGCTGCAACTGACAAAGGTTCAGCATTCAAGAAAAAAGAAGATACATACAGAATGGCTGAAGCAAATAAAGCATTTGCTCACTATCGCTGGTAAGTTTTCATTTTCGACCGTAAGAAGAGTTTATCTCTTCTTACAATTAATATTGACAGCTCTTTTGTAAGTAAATGAAACTTTATTTATAAAAGAGCTTATCTCTCAACTAATATAACAAGGTACTAAAACTATGGCAAGAAGTCACAAACTAAACGACGTAAGAAACATCGGTATTGCTGCACACATTGATGCAGGTAAAACAACAACTACAGAAAGAATTCTTTTCTACACTGGTGTTGAGCATAAGATAGGTGAAGTACATGATGGTGCTGCAACTATGGACTGGATGGAACAAGAACAAGAGCGTGGTATTACAATTACTTCTGCTGCAACTACTTGTGAGTGGAATGGTAAACAAATTAACATTATTGATACTCCGGGACACGTTGACTTTACTATTGAAGTTGAGCGTTCTATGCGTGTTCTTGATGGTGCTGTTTCAGTTTTCTGTGCGGTTGGTGGTGTTCAGCCTCAATCAGAAACAGTTTGGAGACAACGTAACCGTTATAAGGTTCCTTCAATTGTTTTTGTTAATAAGATGGACAGAACTGGTGCAGATTTCTACGAAGTTGAGCGTCAAATTAAAGATCGTCTTAAAGGTAATCCAATGCCTTTTCAATTACCTATCGGTGCAGAAGCTGAGTTTGAAGGTGTTGTTGACTTAGTTAAAATGAAAGAAATCGTTTGGGATACTGATGCTGAAATGGGTTCTGCTTATCATGAGCAAGATATCCGTGATTCTTTAAAAGAAATTTCTGAAGAGTACAGAGAAAAAATGATGGAAACTCTTGCTGAAGTTGATGGTAATGATGATTTCGCTGAAAAATTCCTTGATGGCGAAGAATTCACACAAGACGAAATAAAAGCTGCTATTAAGTCTGCAACACTTGGTATGGCTATCGTTCCAATGACTCCAGGTACTGCATTTAAAAACAAGGGTGTTCAGACACTTCTTGATGCTGTTGTTGATTACCTACCTTCTCCAGTAGAGTCTGCTGCAATCATGGGTACACTTATGGATGATGAAGAAGTAGAAGTTGAAGTTGAGTCAAGTGACGAGGGTGATTTTGCTGCACTTGCATTTAAAATAATGACAGATCCATTTGTTGGTGTTCTTACTTTTATTCGTGTTTACCGTGGGTCTTTAGATTCAGGTTCATTCGTACATAACTCTACTAAAGATAAGAAAGAGCGAATTGGGCGTATCGTTAAGATGCATGCTATCAAACGTGAAGAGATTAAAACTATTTATGCAGGTGAAATCGGTGCTGTTGTTGGTCTTAAGGCTACAACTACTGGTGATACTTTATGTCAAGGTGATGTTAAAGTTGTTCTTGAAAGAATGGACTTCCCGGCACCAGTTATCTCTGTTGCAGTTGAGCCTAAAACAAAAGCTGACCAAGAAAAAATGGGTGTTGCACTAAATAAACTAGCAGCTGAAGATCCATCTTTTCGTGTAAGTTCTGATGAAGAGACTGGTCAAACTATTATTTCTGGTATGGGTGAGTTACACCTTGAGATTCTTGTTGATAGAATGAGACGTGAGTTTGGTGTTGAAGCTGAAGTTGGTGCTCCACAGGTTTCTTACCGTGAGTCTATCAAAGAAGAAGTACAACAAGAGTACAAGTATGCTAAGCAGTCAGGTGGTCGTGGTCAGTTTGGTCATGTTTATCTTCGTGTTAAGCCAGGTGAAAAAGATACAGGTTATGTTTTCCATGATGCTATTAAAGGTGGATCTGTTCCTAAAGAATTTATTCCAGCTGTTAGAAAAGGTTGTGAGGAAGCTATGCAGACAGGTGTTCTTGCTGGATACCCAATGGAAGACGTTGATGTAACTCTTTATGATGGTTCTTATCATGATGTCGATTCAAATGAGATGGCATTTAAACTTGCTGCATCAATGGGTTTCAAAGCTGCTTGTCGTATAGCTAAGCCTTCAATCCTTGAGCCAATGATGAAAGTTGAAGTTGAAACACCAGAAGAGAACATGGGTGATGTTATCGGTGACCTTAACAGACGTCGTGGACAAATCAATGCTATGGGTGATCGTGCTGGTAGTAAAATTGTTGATGCATTCGTTCCTTTATCTGAAATGTTTGGTTATTCAACTGACCTTCGTTCAGCTACACAAGGTCGTGCTACTTACTCTATGGAATTTGATCACTATGCTGAAGTTCCTAAAGCAGTATCTGAAGAAATTCAGAAAAAACGTAACGGATAGTATCGACTCTATATCCTTTCTTCAAGTTACTCTCCTTTTGCGAGAGTAACTTCTTCATAAATCATTTAAAACTGCTATAATTATAAAAAACTTTTAGGCTCCCCATGTACAAACTTATTTTAATTACTCTTTTTACTACTCTTTTATCCGCTCATAATCCAAAACCATATGCTGCTTTGGGTGATGTTATTTATAATAATATAAAAAATATCGAATCTCTAAAAGAGATAGATGCTTATAAATTGTATATAGATGATATTGATAAATATACTAGTGAAGTATATAAAGCTAAAGAAGAAGGATATGCACTTGAAAAGAAGAGTTCAAGTAGTGCAAAAAAAGGCTATCTCAACAAACTTCGTTCACTTTCTAAAACAAATGACTATTTTTTAAGAAGCTTAAAAAATCAATATAAAGAATCTATGAAAAAAGATAATTATAAACTCTTTTCTCAGATTATAAATAGTGGACTTCTAAATACACAAAAAAATAAAAAAGAAATTATTGACTACTATTATAAAAACAAAGAAAATCTTACTTCCCAAGGAATTATTGATAGTCTCCTAGAAGAAGATGCAAGACTCAGAGCAAAAAAAGAGGGTCAAAAAAAGCGTTATAAAACAAAACAACAATTAGAAGCAGAAAAAATAAAACGTATTCGTGAAAATGATAAAGCACAGCAGAAGAAACTAGAAGCGGATCTTCAAAAAGATTTAAATACTAAAAAAGCAAAAATTAGAGAAATACAAAAAATAGAACTAGCACATTAAAGCCATTCATAGGATGCATGTTCGTTTGGTCTACCTTTAAGTGTCAAGTAGGGCTTATACTGTGACTTGTATGAAAGAGATGGGCACCCCTCAACATAGTAGCCTAAGTATATCCAACTTTTTTCTGTGCTCTTTGCAAACTTTATTTGCTTATAGAGTGAATACTTTCCTAGCGATAGGTGTGCGTAGTCTGGATCATAGTAAAAGTATATAGACGATATTCCATTCTCCAAGACATCTATTAAATCAACTGCAATTAATTTATCTTCATCATAGTAAAGTACTTCGTATCCAAAGTCTTCATGACCTGAAACAAAAGAACTATGGTAGTTCTCTGCAGATGTCTCTGTATATTCCCAGCTCTTTTTATCACTCATATGTAGATGATATTTTTTAAAAATTCGTATATGCTCTCTTGTAAGTGTTGGTTTTTGTATGTATGTCTGTATGTGTGATGCTTTTTTTAGTATTCTTCGAGCAGATTTACTAAACTTATAATTAGCGACATCTATTTTGATACTTTGACATTCTGTGCACTCACTGCATATTGGTCTAAAGTACATTTTTCCAAAACGGCGAAAGCCTCTTTCCACAAGTGCCTCACAAGATTCTGAGTCACATTCATCTATCATTTTATAATGAGTAGTTTGCTCTTTGTTGTCCAAGTAAGAGCACTTGTCATCAATAAAAAATTCTTTAAGTAAATTCATAGTGGGATTTTGACATAATTTGTCTAATAAAAAGCAAAAAGGAAAGCAATGGCATATTATTTAAAGCACCAGCAAGTTATATTAAGAAGTTTGGGAGCATTATTACTTCTGGTGGGGTTTGTGATTCATTTTTGGACTGTACCTCAAAAGGGAGTAAGTCAAAATGATAGAGCTGCTGCAAATTTAGCAAGAATGGAAGCAAGTGTCAAAGGAAGTTCAACTGCGCAAAAAGCAAAGAGTAAACCTGATAGCTCAAAGTTTTTAGATGAGTTAAAAGGTCAGCAAGAAAAACAGATGGAGTACTTCACTATTATTATTATGCTTTTAGGGGTGGGTTCACTTGCTTATAGTTTTTTAAAGAAGAAAGAGAGAGTAGCTTAAACTCTAGGCTACTGCTTATTCTGTGCGATTAAAACACCCTCTATCATTTTATCTATATCACCATCTAAGATTGCAGATATATTTGAGAGAGCCTCATTTGAACGTGTATCTTTTACTTGTTGATAAGGTTGCATTACATAAGAACGAATCTGATGTCCCCAACCTATCTCACTTTTTGTGACACCATCTTTTTCCGCTTGTTGCGCTTCAAGTTCTAACTCATACAGACGAGATTTTAGCATTTTCATAGCAGTGGCTTTATTTTTATGCTGACTTCTATCATTTTGACACTGTACAACAACACCAGTCTCAATATGAGTCAATCTAATAGCAGACTCTGTTTTATTTACATGCTGTCCGCCTGAGCCACTAGAACGGTATGTATCAACTCTTAAATCTTTGTCTTCTATAACTATGTTGATATCGTCATCAACTTCAGGGGAAACCATAACAGAACTAAAAGATGTATGGCGTTTAGAGTTTGAATCAAAAGGACTGATGCGCACGAGTCTATGTATGCCATTTTCTACTTTGAGGTAACCATAAGCATTTTCACCCTTGACTATAAATGAAACATCTTTAATCCCAGCCTCTTCACCATTTTGATAATCAAGTATCTCAACACTAAAGCCTCGTCTCTCTGCCCAGCGTTTATACATACGAAGAAGCATCTCTGCCCAGTCTTGACTCTCAGTTCCACCAGCACCAGGATGAATGGAGACAATTGCATTGTTAGCATCACTCTCACCACTAAGAAGCACTTCTATCTCCATACTTCTTATCTGCTCTTGTAGTGTAGCGGCATCCTCATAAAGAGCATTTAAAGACTCTTCATCATTTTCTTCCTTAGCCATCTCATAAAGCTCAGCTGCATCATTTACAGCATCATTTGCAAAAGAGTACTTATCTAGTTTACGTCCAAGTTGTGTTTTCTCTTTTTGTACTTTTGCTGCATTGGCTGCATCATTCCAAAAGTCTTGATCATTTTCTAACTCTTCTATCTTGTCTAATTTTTCTTGTATAAGTTGGGGTTGTACTACACCTGTAATATTACCCATCTTTAAAGTTATATTTTTTAAGAGTTCTGTATATTCGTAATTATCCATAAACTGTCCATATAATAGTCTCGCAAAAAGAACAAAGTTCCTTTTTCTGCACTTGCGCCGCTGAGGCGACTAAAGATTGAGATAAAATCTCAAATTAATTGTATAATTATGATTATATTATATGTGGACTTAAAATGAAGATTATCTCTGATGTTAATGAATTAAAAACTTATCTAAAAACGCAAAAGAAAACTATTGGTTTTGTACCTACTATGGGAGCTTTACATGATGGGCATCTCTCTTTAATTAAAGAAGCAAAAAAAGGCTGTGAATTTGTTGTAGTTTCCATCTTTGTAAACCCAACTCAGTTTTTAGCCGGTGAGGATTTAGACAAGTACCCTTCTCGTAATGATGCAGATATAAAAATATGCTCGTTTGCCGGTGTCGATGTAGTTTTTTTACCACAAAGAGAAGATATTTATAGCAGTGATGAAGTAAGTATCAAATCCCCAAATGTAAGAGGATTTGTTCTTGAAGGTGCAACAAGACCTGGACACTTTGATGGAGTACTAACAGTTGTAAACAAACTATTCAACATTGTCAACCCTGACTATGCCTACTTTGGAAAAAAAGATGCACAGCAGCTAAACCTCATTTCTTTGATGGTAAAACAGCTTTTTTTAGATGTGATAATTATTCCTGTTGATACTGTACGTGAGAGTGATGGACTTGCACTTAGCAGTCGTAATATTTATTTAAGTAAAGAAGAAAGATTAGAGGCATTAAAAATTTCTCGTTCACTTCATGAAGCTTCAAAAATGCTACAAAAAAACATCTATAATAGTAAAGAGGTTAAAATAGAGATGAAGAAGATACTAGCACCACTAGAAATTGGTTATATAGAGATTCTGAATCGTGATTTTGAGATGATAAAGAGTATAGAAGTAGGAAATACAATCGTTCTAGTGGAGGCCTTGGTAGGTTCTACTCGGTTGCTTGATAATATCTGGCTCTAAGTAACCATCTTCGATAAGAATATCCACCGCTTTTTTAAAAATGGGCACTGCTGTTTGTGAAGCAAAGTGACTGGTTGTAGGTTGTACTACTATAACCCCGATTGAGTAGTTCCTCGTCTCATCATTTGCAAAACCCATAAACGCAGTATTGTATTTACGTACATACTTCCCTTTTTCAACTATGTGAGCAGTTCCAGTTTTTCCGCCAATTACTAAACCAGCTGTACGAGCTTTTTTACCCGTACCTACATTTACAGTTTTGATAAGAATCTTTTTCATTCTTTGTGCAGTAGCACTCGATATGACTTGTACCTGTTCTTCATAAGGCATCTTGTCTAAAATCCCGCGTTCATTTATAAAACCAGCCACGAGTTTAGGGTAGACCATTCGTCCATGATTGTTAAAAGCAGTGTATGCTCTCATTACCTGCATTAGGTTTGCTCTCATTCCATATCCATAAGAACAAGTTGCCTTATATATTTCATTCTCAAGTCTTTTTGGACTTGGAACAGAACCAACTTTTTCATAAATGAGGTCAGGAGTCGATTTTTCTCCAAATCCAAAACTTTTGAGTCCCTCATAAAACTCATAGCCAGAAAGTTTTTGTGCAAGTTGTGCTATTCCTATATTTGAGGAGTAGACTATTACATTTTCAGCTGAGAGCCAGTCGAATTTATGCTCATCTGTTATAACCTTGCGACCTATTTTAAAACGACCATTGTGTCCATTGACTAAGTCATAAGGATTGACAAGACCTTTCTCAAGTAAAAGTGAAAAGGTGATGGGTTTTATAACACTACCAGGCTCAAAACTATACTCAATCATGCCAGAGTTTAAAGAGGGATAATCACTGCGTTTAATATCTTTGGGTAAAAAACGGTTAGAGCTAGCGATAGTGTAAACATCACCGCTGTTTGAGTTCATAATAGCAATCATGAGCTGCTTTGCTTTGAGTTTTTCTTTCATACCATCGAGCATTTTTTCTATTTTTATCTGCAAAGAGACAGGAATAGTTAGTTTTACATCAAGCCCATCTATCTCAGCTTTTGTAAAACTATCTTTATTTAAAATAATGTAAGAGTTTACATCGCGTTTACCACGGCTTAATCCATTTTGAGAAGCACTAAGTTCCCCATCAAATCGTTTTTCTAAACCTTTGACACCACTTACAGATGTATAACCATCATCTTCAAGTTTATGCGGATAACCAATAATAGGTGTTAGAAGTTTTGCATAAGGATACTCTCTACTTTCACCACTTTCAATGATACTAAGTCCATGAATAGAACGCAGACCAGTTCGAGCATTTTTAAGTTCTAAAAACACTTTAAATCTTCGAAGTTCACGGGCAAGTTTTTTGAGGTAGTGTGCTTGAATTTGAGAAATCTTATAACTAAGGACTACTACACCCTTGCGTTTAGAGAGTTTTTCTTTTATTAGCTTGGTCTCTATACCTGAGTAGATAGAAAAGAGTTCAACAAAGAGTTCTTTCTTATCTGGGTCAATATAGCGAGTATTTACCACGGCCTTATAGAGTTTTTTTGTAGTTGCAAGATGAAAACCATCGGCACTTATTATATCCCCTCTTACAGCACGAGAACTCTCTTTAGCATATGTACTAGGAAGATGGCGAGATTTTATAACTGTGAGAAACATTACGGATAAAAAGATTATAAACCCTAAGGATATTAGGGCATAAAGAAGGAGTATTTTTTTGCTTTTGTTACGATTAACCATTAAATTATTATAACTGTGTACGACCAAGCTCTTTATAGGCATTTAAAGCTTTGTTACGAATTTCAAGCATTAGTTTCATATTTAACTCAGCTTTACCAATGGCAATTGCTGCTTGATGAAGATCTTTTACTTGTCCTGTTGCTATGTCTGCTACAGCTACTTCTTTTTCGATTTGAAGTTCATTTATCTCATTAAGAGCTGATTTTAGGTGCTTGGCAAATTGTTCTCCACCAGGAGCATCAACTTTTGACTTCTGTTTTAGTAAGTCAGCTGTACCGAGACTAGAAATATTTCCTATATTATTCATGATAAATTACTCTCCTTCTATTGGAATAGTGATAAGGCACTATTTGCCATATCTTTTGAACTTTGAAACGCAGCAACATTTGCTTGATACGAACGTGTTGCTTCTACTAAATCGGCCATTTCGATAACAGGGTTAATGTTTGGATAAGCAACATAACCATTTGTATCTGCATCTGGATGATTTGGTTCGAACTTCATTTTTGGTTTAGAATCATCTCGTGATATCTTATCGATAATTACACTCATTATAGCAGGATTTACTTTTTTTCCAAAACTACCTTCATTTAGCGGGTCTTCATATGAAGCACTCTGTGTCATACCATTAAGGGCTTCGTTAAACTTGTCATTAAAGTTGATTGCTTTAAAAACTACCTCTTTACGTCTATAAGGACCACCCTCAGCAGTTCTTGTAGTCTGTGCATTTGCAATATTACTAGATATCGTGTTTACACGTACTCGTTGTGCTGAGAGGCCGTAACCTGATATATCAAAACTGCTTAAAAAATTACTCATAATTTACCTTACTCTTCTTGAAGCTTCTATAACACTCATATAGATTTTTCCATCTTTTTTGGCTGCCGCTATAACTGCATTAAACATGATAGAGTTTTTACTCATCTCTGTTGTTTCTACATCTATGTCAACACTATTACCATCATTACGAGCCATATGCCCCGCTCTAAAGTATGTAGTAGGTTTAAAAGAAGTAGTCTGTGCTTCTGGTTTTAAATGAGAAGCATCTGTTTGTGCCATTTTAAGTGTCTTGTTACCACTCTTTAATAACATCGCTTTTTTTTCAATGAGTGCTTGCTCGAAGTTAATATCTCTTGGTTTATAGTTTGGAGTATCTACATTAGCAATGTTAGAGGCTATCATATCTTGACGCATAGAACGGTAGTTTAATGCTTCTTTTAAGAGTATGCCTGTTCTTGAAACCATTATAGCCATCTGATACTCCTTTTTATTTAACTTAATATATAATAAGCAAATTTTATTCCATTATAGATATATTAGAGGTATTTATACTATATCACATAAATACACTATATTTAAGCAAGATTTAATATAAATAGGCCCATAATAACTATTAAGGTTACTAGTGTAATCCAAATTTTTTATTTACAAAAGGAGTTCTTATGAAAAGAGCTGGTTTTACAATGATCGAATTGATCTTCGTTATCGTTATCTTAGGTATTTTGGCAGCGGTTGCCATTCCAAAACTTGCTGCTACTCGTACTGACGCATCAGTATCGAAAATGG
The DNA here is from genome assembly GCF_029215985.1 of Sulfurimonas sp. SAG-AH-194-C21. Lineage (GTDB taxonomy): Bacteria > Campylobacterota > Campylobacteria > Campylobacterales > Sulfurimonadaceae > Sulfurimonas. The sequence continues at coordinate 80,499 of NZ_JAEMVC010000001.1, read as the reverse complement.
CATCTAATCTTGCAACTGTTTTAAGTGATGTTGGAGCAAAATTTACTGCTGCAGGAACATTAACAGGAAACTGGACTGATTTTACAAATGTAAAATTAGATACTACAGCTGCAGGTGGTACAGCGGCTACAACATTTGCTTCAGGTACAGCAGTATACTTAAATGCAGGTTTAACAGCTGCTAAAGGTTGTTTTACTATTGCTGCAACAAGTGATGGAAATGTTACTATTACTGGATTAAGTGCTGCTACAGACCCAGTTTGTGCTGGTGCTCATGCAGCTGCTATTGCGAACAATATTATTTTAACTGTTGGTACAGCTAAAGTACATGAATTTGGTGGTGCAAGCGTTACTTACTAAACTATTCTTTCATTCCCAAGTTATTTACTTGGGAATACATATTCTTCGATATATCATCAAACATCTCTTTTTTTTAAAGTATAAATAATAATAATAGTGATATGATAGTAACATAAGGTTATTATTTAGGAATAATTATGAAAAATTCGAAACAAGCATTTACTATGATAGAATTGATTTTTGTAATAGTTATCTTAGGAATTTTAGCAGCAGTTGCCATTCCAAAATTAGCAGCAACTAGAGATGATGCCGAAATCTCTAAAATAGCACATAATATTATGATGGGTGCTGTAGAGATAGCTTCATATGCAGTTGCCAATGCGAAAACAGAAGATGATTTAACAACAATGTCAAATGCTTTAAAAAGTTTATCGATTTCTGGAGAAGCAGTGTTAACTACAAAAAAAGCGGTAATCGGTATTGGAAGTATTTCTGATTGTATCACGTTAGAGATTTTCACGAGTATATCAGATGATAATCTTACAATTACATTAGGCTCTGCTAGTTCTGACAACAAATGTATAGCTTTACAGTCAGCAATTGATGCTGCAAAATATCCAATGAAACTAAGGGGACAAAGTGTACAGTACTAATAAAAAAGCTTTTACAATGATAGAATTGGTTTTTGTTATTGTGATACTTGGAATCTTATCAGCAGTTGCAATTCCAAAATTGGCAGCAACAAGAATTGATGCTCAGATAAGTAAAGGACGAGCAGATATCTCGTCTATTCGCTCATCTATTATTACAGAACGACAAGCAAGGTTAATTACAGGGCAACCAAACTTTATTAATAGTTTGAGTAGTTCTACAACAACACTTTTTGATGGAAACGGAACAGCAACATCTTCATTACTTATGTATGGAGTCAAGGCTGGAGCAACAGATGGTTACTGGAGCACAGATAGTACAGGTATGCCTTATGTGAGTTATATATATAAAGTAGGTGGAAGTTCATGTAACTTCACATATAACCCTACAAATGGAACTTTTAATATAGATGCTTCACAAAATGCTATTTGTGATAATTTAGTAGATTAAGAATTATATTATAATTTTATAGCCTTGCCATTATAGGCTCACCTCTAGCTGGGTTTTCTTATCACTCCTTTTAAAAATAGTTATAAGAATGAGCAATTAATCGAAATTTTAATATAATAAGATATGGCTAAAATAGATGAAATCAAAGAAGAATTGAATTACTTAAAAGTATAAAAACAAAAATTAGAAGTTTAAAGGATTTATAATGGAATTAATTGTAATAGCTACTATAGCATTTTTTATAATCACTATAATATATATAGGAATTAATGCAGGTCAGGTAGAAAGTTAATAAATTACTACACTCTCTCAATCATAGGCTCACCACTTGGTGAGTTTTCTTATCATTCATCTCATTCAATAGAAATAGGTTCTAGCATTACTGTTATTTTTAATAATCGAGAAAAAAAAGGAGTTATCCTTTCCTCTTGCAGTAAACCAGAATTTAAAACATTAGAAATTATAGAAATTATAGGGGATATTTATTCGAGTAAACAAATGGATTTAGCTCTGTTTATTTCAAAGTATTATATCTGTTCTCTTGGTGATGCTTTTTCTTTAATGATGGCATTTGATACAAGACCTTCTAAGACTGTAGCTGTAGAAGAAAAAGAGTCTATTCTTAAACTTTCTATAAGACAAGAAGAGGCCTTAAAATTTTTAAAAGAGCATAAAGTCTCTTTACTCTTCGGCGATACGGGAAGTGGTAAGACTGAGATATATATGAAGTATTTTGAGCAGATAATCCAAGAAGGCAAACGCTGTATCTTTTTAATGCCTGAGATTTCACTTACTCCCCAAATGAGCCTGCGTTTAGAAGAGCATTTTGGTGAGTCAGTTGTCATGTGGCACTCCAAACTCACACCCAAACAGAAAAAAATTGCTTTAGAAAAGATACATAGTGGTCAAGCAAAGATTATTGCAGGACCGCGCTCATGTCTCTTTCTCCCCATAAAAGATTTAGGTTTGATAGTTGTAGATGAAGAGCATGATGATTCATATAAGTCTTCATCACGTCCAAGGTATAATGCCCGTGATATTGCAATATATATGGGTAAACTCTATGGTGTAAATGTAGTTTTAGGAAGCGCAACACCTTCTCTTACTTCGTATGTTAAGTTCCCTTTTATAAGATTAAAAGGTGGGCACTTTAGTACAAATAAAACATTTGTATATGAGCGAAGTTTAGAAGAGTTGTCTCCGATGATTATGTCAGCTCTAGAGAAGACCCTCCAAGCAAATGAGCAGTCCATTGTTTTTTTACCAACACGAGCAAATTTTAAGTATCTTATCTGTGCGGACTGTGGGCATACTTATGAGTGTGTTTTTTGTTCAGTTGGTCTGAGTATTCATCAAAAGAGTAGGGCTATGAAGTGTCACTACTGTAACTTTAGCCAAGCGATACCTCAAGTCTGTTCTGAGTGTCATAGTCCAAACCTGACAAGTACTAGATTAGGAACGGCAGAAGCCGTGAAAAATATAAGTGAAGCCCTTCCTAGTGCAAATGTAGAACAGTTTGACCGTGATGTTATAACAACTGCAAATAAACTCAAAAAAGCACTCAAACGTTTTAATGATAAAGAGAGTGATATTTTAGTGGGAACCCAGATGCTCTCTAAAGGACATGATTATCATGGTGTGACTTTAGCTGTTGTTATGGGTATGGATAACCTTTTACATATGGGAGACTATAGAGCAAGGGAAAAAGCCCTATCATCGCTCATTCAAGTTGCGGGACGGAGTGGCCGTGCAAAAGATGCACTTGTTTTAGTACAAAGTTTTAATGAACCATTTTTTAAGACGTACTTAGAAAACTATGAGGGTTTTTTAGAAGAGGAAAAAGAGTGTAGAAAAGAGTTGTATCCACCTTACAAAAAACTCTGTCGTATTTTATTTGCAGACAAAAATGGGGTAAAAGCGGGGGATGCTATGCGAGAGATGGAATCCAAACTGCAAAATATAAATGACATTGAAGTTGTAGGTGCTGGTAAATGTTCTATTGAAAGAGTTGCAAACAAGTGGCGTTTTGAGATACTTCTGCGTTCAGATAAGGCAACTTCACTCATAAATGCAGTAAACGCTACAAAGGTGAGACTAGCAGAAATAGATATGGACCCTATTGATTTTGGCTAAAAAACCAGTAAAATGCCATGATTAGACCTGGCGTTTTTTGGTAAGACTCATCAAACATAAACTTTTGTGCATCACTCAAAGGAAGATAAATAACTTCTATGTTCTCCTCAAGTAAACCACCACCTTCATTCATTATCATGCTATCATTTATTTGGGCATAGTAAAGAGTTTGCAAAGCTCCTGAAATACCTACACTGGTGTAGTAAGAGGTGACTTTACTAATATCAGAGAGAGGGACATCATACCCACACTCCTCAAGTATCTCTTCTCTAGCAATCTCTTTATCACTTAAGTCTTTATCGATTATACCGGCACAGAGTTCATAGGTATATCCATCTTTTTTATTTGCATTTAAGACAGGAGGACGAAACTGTTTTACTAAAACAAAAGCATCTCTATCTACGTTATAAAGTAAAATACTTACAGCATCATGTGAGATGACAGCTTCCCATTTTTTTATCTCTCCATCTAACTCGTAAGTAATAGCAATTGGTTTGATGAATTTTGGCTCCTCAAGGGGAGATATATCTGTTATTTTAACCATTTTTATCACATCCTAATGAGTGGATATAGCATTTATTGGTGAATATTCTTTTCTTTTTATAAGGTGTTTGATTGTTTAGATGTAATGCAATAGACTCATCATAATTTTTTTGTAGTCTTAGAAAGGCTTTTTTCTCTTTCCCTTTGAGCTTTTTAGTAGTGACTTGTACCACACGCAGTGGATTTATAGCTCGACCGCGTTTACGTAGTTCAAAGTGTAGGTGCGGACCAGTTGAGCGTCCTGTTGTTCCTACATAACCGATAGTCTGACCTTTTTTAACACGCTTTCCTCTACGAATACCACGACGAAAAGATTTCATATGAGCATATCTTGTCTCATACCCATCAGCATGTCTTATTTTAACGAGGTTTCCGTAACTCCCCATTCGTGCAGCATAACTCACACGACCACTTCCCGCAGCAACGATGGGAGTTCCACGTCTCGCGGCATAGTCCATACCTAAGTGTGCCTTCCACTTATGTAAAACAGGGTGCCATCTGCGTTTGGTAAAGTATGAAGAGATTCTAGCTCCACGAACTGGACGAGCGAGTAAAAACCCCTCTACTTCATGCCCTTTTTCATCATAGTATCGACTATCATCATTGAGATAAATATAGTGTTTCTTATGTCGCATCTCTATCATAGCAACATGTAAAATAGGCATAGAAAAGACTTCTCCCAAACGGTACTTCTGCTCATAAATCATAACAAGATCATCACCAGCTCTGATGTCATTTTTAAAGTTAAGAGAGTTTCGAAAATTGGCAGTAAAGATTTGTGCGAGTTTTTTGCTACGAGTATATTTCATGATAGTATAGTTTGGAGAACTTACAATTTTTGTTGCAAAAGATTCTACCTTGGTTGTACTGATAATAGGAATTGCTTCAAATTTGTAGGTGTCGGCACTCTTATAAATATGGATTTGGAGTTCATCATTAAGAGGGAGTAAAACTTGTTTTATGCTTTTGTTAGCATCATAAAGCACTTGATAGTGCATACCAGAACGCATCTCTTCTGTGAGACGCTGGTCATCTTTGTCGAGATTATAGTAAAGAGGACGGATAGGTAAGTTGTTCTTTTCTAGAAAAACTAAAAAAGTCTCACCTGTTGGCCAACGATAGCGCTCTACCTCAGACGAATAGAGATTTGTAATCAATAATAAAAGTAAGAAAATACGTATCAAATAACTAAGCCTATTATAAAAATTGTAAAACATTATCAAATTTTTGCTTAGTCTGAGGTTTGTTTGATATAATCGCATATAAATAAAATTAAAGAAGCTATATGAAACATCTATTTTTACTCCTATTTTTACTCCTTGGATTAAGTGCATCAATGATAAAAACAACATTACTCTCTATCGATTATGATAAAGAGACCGCTACTGTTAAACTTGATCATGTAGATGTTGGTGTAAGTGGATTTTTAGTACACAGCATAGCCCCAAACCATACTAGTATTTTGAAAAATATTCATGTAGTTGCATATAATAAAGATACAAAGATAGCTACACTGAGCATGGATGATTTTAATGCCTTACAAAATAATGCACTACCATCAGGAAAATGGAAAGCAGTAGTTGGTGATGGAGTAGAGTTGGCATTTGGATACTCTCGTTCTATGTTAATTGCTCCAAGTGAAGAGATTTATCACCGTATTACTCAAAGTGTGCAAACACATTGGGTTCATATAGATATATTTGCAACAATCATTTCGTATCGGGGACATCCAACACCACTTAAAAATGACTTTGATGCTATGAATGTGGCTAGTAGTGTTGGCCTTTTATTTATTTACTTAGATAAAAAGCTCTATACTATTGATATAAAAACATTTGTTATTTTAAGCATTAGTGATGCTCCATTAGTTCAAGATACTCTTAAACTCCCTTTCTACTCTAGAGTTCCTAAAATAGCTGCTAATTGGTGGGGTGAAGGTAGTAGCGAAATCCAAGCATACGAGCCTTACTACTTTGGACTATTAAAAGAGTATAATCCTGAGAATAAAGAACTTGTAGAAAATATAGCAAAATTTGAAAAAGGACAAGAAAAATGATTGAAGCAAAACATTTAGAACATTTCACATCTATCGTTGGTGATGATAATATTTATAGTGATAAAGCTCACTTAATCGCTTACTCATATGATGCAACTCGTACAAAGTTTGAGCCTGATGCTGTTATATTTCCTAGAAATGAAGATGATATATCTAAGATTTTAAAATACTGTAATGAAAAAAGAATAGTTATTGTTCCTCGAGGGGCGGGTTCTGGTTTTACAGGTGGAGCATTACCAAGTAGCGGTGGAATCGTGCTTGGCTTCGAGAAACATATGAACAAAATCTTAGAGATAGATATGAAAAATATGGTAGCTATAGTGCAACCGGGTTTAATTAACATGGACTTGCAACGTGCTGTAGAAGCCGTTGGCCTTTTTTATCCACCAGATCCAGCGAGTCAAGACTACTCAACTATCGGTGGAAATGTAAGTGAAAATGCAGGTGGTATGCGTGCTGCAAAGTATGGAATCACAAAAGACTATGTAATGGCTACTCGTGCAGTTTTACCTAATGGTGACATTATCAAAGCGGGTAAACGCACGATTAAAGATGTTGCTGGTTATAACATTAGCGGTATTCTTATCGCAAGTGAGGGAACACTTGCTGTTCTTTCAGAGATAACACTGCGTTTAATCCCTAAACCAAAGATGACAAAAACAGCTATTGGAATTTTTCCCACTGTAAACGAAGCGATGGAGGCTGTGTATAAAACTATGGCAAGTGGTATAACTCCAGTTGCAATGGAGTTCTTAGACAATCTCACTATTCGCGCAGTTGAGCAAGTTCACTCTAAGGGTCTACCTATTGATGCTGGTGCTCTTCTTGTAACTGATGTTGATGGAAACCTTGAAGATGATTTAGACTTTCAACTTGCTCAAATCGAGAAAGTATTTAAAGAAAATGGTTGTAATGAGTTTAGAATAGCAAAAGATGATAAAGAAGCCGCTGATATTTGGTTTGCCAGAAGAAATGCATCTCAGGCTATAACCGTTTATGGAAGTAAAAAACTTAACGAAGATGTAACAGTTCCTCGAGCTGCTTTACCAGAACTACTAGATAAGTTTAATGCTATTGCTAAAAAGTATGATATTAACATTCCATGTTTTGGTCATACGGGCGATGGAAATGTCCATACAAATGTAATGGTAGATGGTAAAGACCCTGAGCAAGTAAAGATTGCCTACCTAGCCATAGAAGAAGTTTTTCAAGCGACTATTGACTTGGGTGGAACACTCTCGGGTGAGCATGGTATCGGTCTTGCAAAAGCACCTTATATGCGCATGGCGTTTAGTGAAGAAGAGATGAACCTCTTTAAGTCCATTAAGATGGCGTTTGACCCTAACAATATTTTAAACCCTGCAAAAATGGGTCTCGATTAAAAATGAGTGAAAAAACCACCCAAATACTTAAAGAACTTAAGTTTTGGGTGAGTACATTTATAGATAAAGAGCTTACACTCTTTGCTGCGAGTCTAAGTTTTTATACAATTTTTACCATTATCCCTCTGCTTTTAATTATGTTAACACTCTTGACTTCTCTTCCTAGTTTTGCAGAGCATTATGAAGGCATAAAAAGTTTTATCTTCTCAAATCTTATGCCTGTTAACTCAGAACTTGTTATGGATAAGTTAGATGTTTTTTTAGCGAACTCTTCAAAGATGGGAATGATTGGTTTTGGGATGATTTTGGTGGCTTCACTGCTGTTTTTTAAGAACTTTGAGTATATCGCTAACAAGATATTTGATGCCCCAGCTAGAACACTTTGGGAGTCCATCACTACTTACTGGACTATGCTTACACTGACCCCTCTCGCGTTAGGAGTCTCTTTTTACATAACTGGTTACATCGCAACTCTTATGGCCTCTAACACACTTACTTCAGGCTTTAACATCTTACCTTTAGTTCCCTATGTTATTATTTGGGCACTTTTCTTTTTAATATTTCAGATAGGACCAAACGCGAAGATAAATCCTCGAGCTTCACTAATAAGCTCATTTATCATCTCTATCGTTTTTAGTGTGAGTAAAAATGCATTTATTTATTATGTTTTTCTCAATAAATCATATACTACAATGTATGGCTCTTTCGCTATTGTTATGTTTTTGTTTTTATGGATATATGTATCATGGATTATATTTATTTATGGTTTGAAATTATGTTACATTATTGATAGCATATACAAAAAATCCCAAAAGATAGAGGATGAGATAGTAGGTAAATAACTTCCTATATACAGCTGCTAGTGAAAGTCCAATCTCAATAAGTAATAACTTAAAATCAACAGCTATTTTAACTGTATGCATCTCTAAATTCATTAGTAAACTTAAAAGCGAATCAAAAAAACTCCCATTCCCAATAAGATGTAAAAATATTCCTATGGGGTAAAAAAGTGTAAAGAGTGCGGTCCAAATAATTGAGAGTGGATGATAAATACTGAAGTTACCAAAGATAACGATAGAGTAGGGAAGCATAGTGAAGTAGAGCCATAAAGGAAGCATCAAAAAGTGCCATACTTTACTTCTATCTTTGTAATGAAGTAAAAATAAAAAGATATAAAATACACCAGCTACACTCAACCAAAAACCGATGTTAAAATAGAGTCGTGGAAAAATAACTAAAATAAGAACGATAGTTAAAAAAAGTGTCTGCATGGAAATAATATGAAGTCCTCTATCATAAAGAATAAACCCAATAAGAAGCATTGTAAAAGCTCTTAAAAGTGAAGGAGGCATATCTAAAAAGAGCAGGTATACTAGGAGTGAAAGTACAATAATAATAAATGTATCTACTTTCAGGCTTCTGTATGGAAAAAATCTTTTTTGTAAGAATTTATAGGGAAACTTTATAAGAAAAAAGAGAATACCACTGAGTACACTCAAATGAAATCCACTGATAGCAATGAGATGTGAGATTCCAAGGCTTGAGAATATCTGTTGGAGCTCTAAGGGAAGTGGTTTTGCTGTAAAGAGTGCTTGATAGACTAAGGAGATATTTGTCTGTTTATGTTGTTCGTCTATTTGCTTGTTTAATGCTCTTTTATAACTTGTATCATCATGGATTTCTAGAATTTTACTAAAAGCATAAAAACTTTGCATGTACTCATAAAAATTGATTTTACCTGCCCAAATTTCCATAGTGACATGTTTGTATTTTATATCTTGGAGTTTTTTACTAGCAGTCGTATAAAAAGTAAAACCATCTTCACTTTGTAGCTTTAAAACCTGATATGTTTTAAGTTTCCCTTTTCTAACTTTTGTTTTAGAGTACTGTTTGACTACGCTTGCATTAACAAGTTGTGAGTCGAATTTTGTGAGTTGTTTGAAGTTGTAGTACTCGATACCCATTGTAATAGATAAAAGAATACAAGATAAGAGGAAAAAATGGAAAAAGTCTTTCTTTGTTTGGAAGAGAGAGACTTTTTCTAGCATTTAGAGTTGAGGTATATCTATTTGAGGTATATTCATATCTGCTGATGATGTGTCAATATTTTCATACACAGTCTCAACGCCAGTACTAAAGGCAGGTGCATCAACAAAACGAGTAAGTTTCTTCTGGAAGATGAGCTTTACATGACCGGTTGGACCATTACGCTGTTTACCGATGATGATTTCAGCTTCTTCTTCTTCTTTTTCTACATACTCGGAGATAAACTCTTTACCCTCAGCTTTTGCAGCTTTTTCACGCTCTTTTTCTTCTTTGTAAAGATACACATCATCCCTATATACAAACATAATAATATCTGCATCTTGCTCAATAGAACCAGACTCACGAATATCACTTAGCATCGGGCGTTTATCATTACGAGACTCAACACCACGGTTAAGCTGAGAAAGTGCCACGATAGGCATCTCAAGCTCACGTGCGAGCATCTTTAATCCACGAGAGATTTCTGATACTTGTATATGTCTATCTTGTTTACCGATACCCTGCATAATTTGCAGATAATCTATAACGGCTATCTCTATCTCAGGGTGCTGGTTTTTTAGTTTTCTGAGTTTACTTCGAAGTTGATTTATGTTGAGGCTACCTTGGTCATCTACATACAGTTTAGCTTCATTCATTCTATCAACTGCACTATTAAGTGAAGACCATTGGTCGTCATTCATATCACCAACGCGGAGCTTTTGAAGGGGAATAGAAGTCTGAATAGAAAATAAACGAAGCATCAACTGTTCAGCAGGCATTTCAAGCGAGAAAAAAGCAACACCTTGTCCGTTCATGATGAGACTGTTTACAGTATTGAGTATAAAACTAGTTTTTCCCATTGCTGGACGAGCTGCAATGATGACAAGGTCACCCTTACCAAAACCAGTAGTCATTTTGTTAAGTTCAGCAAAACCTGTATCTACACCAACGAGTACACTATTACCACGAGCTTTCATCTCTTTGATGTACTCCATCGTGTCAAAAGTCATCTTAGGTGAATCTTTAAAGTCAGAGGTTTGGCTATCTTGAGTAATGTCGTAGAGTTTTTTCTCTACTATGTCTATGACTTCTGAAGCAGGAAGTTCTTCTTCAACTGTCACTCTTTTTATCTCAGTAGTAAGTGTTAAAAGATGGCGTTTAAGTGACTTGTCTTTTACTTCATCAACATAAGCTTTTGTATTTGAGATAGGATTAGCAGAGAGAATCTCAAGCATAACCTGTTCATCAAATTTTTTAGCCTTAATGAGTTCTTTTTTTATAAACTCTTCATCAATAGGCTGATCTCTTTGAAGTAAAAGCATCATGGCATTAAATATTTCTTGATGTGCAGGAAGATAAAAATCATCCACTTTAAGTGCAGTAGAGAGATCATCAAACTGAGATGGTTCAAAAACGATAGAGCTTAAAATACTTCGCTCAAAGGCTAGGTTGTAAAGGTTGTCTTGCATTTAATTCTCTCTTTTTAATTGTTGAAGGTAGGTCTGAATTTCTTGTATTGCTTGTTTTGGTAACTCTTCATTTATAGCCTCTTCTAAATTAAAATTGTTTAATACAACTTTTTTTAAGTCAAACTCTAAGGTACTTAGTTTCTCTGTAACTATATCCCAAACTTCTTCTTGTGAAATTCCAAAATAACCATGTGAAATCATATTTCGAAAATTAACAACTTGTCTAAAATATTTTGGAGAAAGTTTTGTAAATTCTTCATCTTTTAAAAGATTATTTGTAGCTTCGCCAATAATTTCTAAGTTTCTCATTGTAGCATCCCATCGAAGCTCATCATGAAGAAAATCATCTGCAGATTGAATGTTTTTTGTGTATTGCTTTATTTTTTCAATTGCAATAAAAATATCAATAATAAAAAGTTCAATAGAGCGTTCACTAGACATAAATAATATCACCCTCAATTCGCTTTTTATAATATTCTCGAAAGCTATCTACATACCCTAAATCTACTTTAAGATGAAAGCTGGCTTCTAGAAATTCTCGTAAGTCTTCTCGTATAAAAAAGTCTTTTTTGTGTGAAACAATAGCAATGTCTATATCACTATCTGAAGTTTCTAAGCCTTTTGCATAACTTCCAAAAAGTCCAATTTTCGTGACATTATATTTTTCATGTAAAAGTTCTTTATTTGTTCTTAAAAAATCTAAAATATACTCTTTTGTCATTACTCAGTCTCCGCAGCCATCTTCTCAACTTCATACACAAATTTATCAACAAGCTCTGACTCATCTAGGTTAGCGATAACTTCGCCCTTAACCATGACAAGACCTTTACCTTTACCGTAAGCGATAGCAACATCCGCATGAGCTGCTTCACCGATGGCGTTTACTACACAACCCATCACTGATACATTAAGCGGTGTTTTTATGTGGGCAGTTCTTCTTTCTATCTCGGCTACTGCTGTTACTAGGTCGGCTTCTATTCGTCCACATGTAGGACAAGAGATGATGTTAAGACCATCAGGCATAGCACCACTGTCTTTAAGAATTGCACGTGCAACATTTATCTCTTCTTCAAGTTCACCTGTAATGCTTACACGCATAGTATCACCGATACCTTCGAGTAGAAGTGTTCCAAGCCCGATGGCACTTTTTACAGTTGCATGAAAAAGTGTTCCAGCTTCAGTCACACCGAGGTGAAATGGATAGTTGTTTTTAGGACGAAGTTGTCTATAAGCCGCAACAGTTCTCTCCACATCACTTGCTTTAAGAGATATCTTGATGTCTGTAAAACCTAAGTCTTCAAGGTACTTGATATTGTACTCAGCTGAGGCAACCATACCTTCTGCAGTTTGACCATACTTATTTTCAAACTCTTTTTCTAAACTCCCTGCGTTTACACCGATACGAATAGGAATGTTTCTTTGCTGACATGCTTTAACTATCTCTTTTATACGAGATTTTTCACCGATATTACCAGGGTTAAAACGGATACAGTCCACTGATTCGGCTGCTATGAGTGCGAGTTTATAGTTGTAGTGGATGTCTGCTACAAGAGGCAAGTCTATTTGCTCTTTTATGGCTTTTAATGCAAGTGCATCTTCCATATCTGGAACAGCTACACGAACAATGTCACATCCTGCAAAGTGAAGACGCTTTATCTGCTCAACTGTTGCATCTACATCATAAGTGTTTGAGTAAGTCATCGACTGTGTAGAGATTGGTGCATCTCCACCAACAGCCACATCACCGACATATATTTTTTTAGTTGGGTATCTAGTAATCATATACTGATTTTAACCACTTTTATATGAAGAAGGGCTTATCTATCTAAAGTTTAAAAGACTCCAAGTATTTACTGAGTATTCATTATTATCTCTTCTTGTGATAGAATTTCACTATGAGTATAAAAGAGAAAATAAAAAGAACAATTTTAATAGCTTTAGGCTTTGCATGTGCTACTTACCTAATTATGAGTGGAACTGCTATACTAAATCAAGATAATAATACGACAAAAAAGACAGAAATAAATGGCTAGAATAACTCTCAACAAGGCAAACTTCTTTCATAACCTTGATATCATTAAGGCACAAATAAAAAGCATAAAAAAAATAGCATTAGTTTTAAAAGACAATGCATATGGACATGGCTTATGCGAAATGGCAAAACTAGCAAAAGAGTACGGAATAACCCGTGCAGTTGTCCGTTCAAACGCAGAAGCAGAGCAAATAGAAGAGTTTTTTGAGTATATACTTGTTTTAGCAGATACTCCAAAGACTCCAAGTGAAAAAATACGATATACCATCAATGATATACACAAAATAAAAGAGTTCCCAAAAGGCACTTTAGTTGAGTTAAAAGTAGATACAGGTATGAGTAGAAATGGTGTAGGACTAACACAACTTCAAGAAGCTTTGAGTTGCATACAAACGCAAGGTTTAGTACTAGAATCTATTTTTACACACCATGCCTGTGCTGATGAGCTGGATGGTAAGTATGAGTTACAAAAAGAGCAGTTTAGTAAACTAAAAGAGACTGTATTACAAACATTAAAACTCTCTTTTCATTCGTGTAATTCAGCTGCCCTTTTTCGAGATGAAAATTGTGATGAAGATATGGTACGTGTAGGTATCGCAGCATATGGCTGTTTAGAGCTTCCATTTTCTTCAAATGCGGAGAAATTGAAGCCTGTTTTATCACTCTATGCAGACAAAAACTCCTCACGAGTACTCAAGTGCAGAGAGTCTGTTGGTTATGGTGCTGCGTTTAGTACAAAAGAGACTGTTTGTGTAAGTAACTATGACTTTGGTTATGCAGATGGTTTTTTACGTGCATGCTCCAAAGAGTATAAAACTCCAGAAGGGATAAGTATTGCAGGGAGAATTTCTATGGATAATAGTTCATTTTTGAGTGATAGAGATGAGTTACTCATTTTTAATGATGCCAGAGAGGTGGCAAAGTTTGCAAAAACTATAAGCTACGAGGTCTTAACTTCGCTCAAACACCATATTAAACGCAGGATAGTTTAAGAGTTTATCTTGATAATGGCGTTTGAGAAAATCACACCATCTACTCCAAGTAAAGCACACTCTTCGATAGCCTCTTCATCCTCGATACTCACTAAAATTTTTGCATCAAAAAGGTAAGACTCTGCTATATTTTGAGCCGTTTTTGCCAACTCTTTGTCGACTATGATAAAGTCCGCATCTAAAGAAGAAGCATACATAAGTTGTGTGATATTTGAAACACTTAGTGCATATGTAATGTCGTTATCGTTGAGGTGTGTAATTATGTCTAAATTCTCTTCTTTAAATTCTATATAAAGAGCAGAAGAGGGTGGTGTGTTTGTTATAGCTTCTATGGAGTTTATATGGTAAAAACTCTTTGACTCTAAAAACCTATGTCCAAAAAATAGCATTTAAGAAGCCTCATCCACACACTCTTTTGAGCAGTAGTACTTCGCATTACTTAAAAGAGATTCGCTCACCTCAGAGTAAACACCACAAGTAGAACATTCTATCATGTCATCTGCTTTTATATCATCTTTTTTATTTGTATTTTTTGCAGCTTTTTGTGTCACTGAAGGCTTTTTTTTGATAAATATAAAATAAACGATGCCTATTACAGCTATAACAAGTAGTAGCTTTAGTATCATAATGCTTCTCCTAGTAGTAAGTAGTGTCTATTTTTTCTCTCAATTATTTTATGTTGCATATTTTGCACTCCATCTTTTACTTCATCAAAAACTTTTTCACCCTTGTAAAAAAGAAACTTTGTATCTTTATCACAAAAGGCTTTACTGAGTTCTAAAAGCATTTTAGTCTCAGTTACCGCACGAGAAGTTATCATGTCAAATATTTTAGGTTCCATCTGCTCAACTCTTTTTTTAACAACGGTTACATTTTTTAAACCTAAATCAGCTTTAATGAACTGTAAAAAAGAGGCACGTTTTGAGAGCGGTTCTACTAAAGTGACATGAGTATCAGGTAGACCTAACGCGAGTATCATACCCGGAAAACCAGCACCTGTTCCTATGTCCATAAGAGAAGAGACAGTAGGTAAAAAGGAGATAGGAAAAATTGCATCATAGATAAACTCATCAATAGTATTGTTATCTTTAGCACCCGTTAGGTTATGGATTTTATTCCATTTATGTAAATGTTCTTTGTATTTTTGAACATTATAAAAAAAGTTTTCAGGTAAGTTAATATTATCCTGAGTAAGCATTGCTTTTAAATCCACTTAAATCCTTTTAAAAAGGTATTCTAGCCTATTTGTTCATTATCTTCAACAGTCATTGTAAAAAGAGTACTGATTCTTACCTAAACTTTTGGCATTATACATAGCAGTATCTGCAAAATGTAGTAGTTCTTTCTCATCCTTAGTATCTTTTTTATAGATACTAATACCAATACTACAAGTAACTGATATTTTTTGAGGGATAAATATATTTTCTTCAGCTTTTTTAATGAGCTTTTGTGCGACTGTAGATACAGTACTGCAATCTTCAAGTTGTTCAATTATACATACAAATTCATCTCCACCAAAACGAGCGACTGTATCTTCTTCTCTTAAAGCACTTTTAAACCTTGAAGCTATTTCACTTAGTACGATATCTCCTGCGGTATGTCCGTGTATGTCATTTATATCTTTAAAGAGATCAAGGTCAATAAAAAGAATTGCAAAGTCTTTATTACTTCGATTAGATTTTATAATTGCCTGCTGGAGTCTATCTTCAAAAAGAATTCTATTTGGAAGCTTTGTTAAATAATCATAATGTGCCTGCTTTAAAAGAAATTCTTTATGAATAATCTCTTTGTGAAGATGTTTGTTAATGTCTTGAAGCTCTTGCTTTGCATACTCTATGCGTTTTTCATAAGTATAAATAAATAAAGAAGATAAAAAAATTGGCATAAACATATAGATAAACTCACCTAAAGTATAAGTGCTTTTCCTGCTAATAAGTAAAACCATTAATGAAACAATAGCCATAAATGTGATGAAAAAGCCATATCTTGGACCAGCTAAGTAAAAAGTAGGAAGTATGAGTACAATAAACCATCCTGTGGCTATCATATAACTTGGTATATTGAAAAGTGTGATTAAAATAAGAGCAAAAAATATTGCTAAAAGTGGATGTGCTAGTTTTTGACAGTTCTCTTTAGCTCGTTTGATGTAAAAAAGCGAAGCAAGAGATACAAGAACAATGAAAAAATCAACAGTAGATTGAAAATAATTTTCTTGATAAAAACGTACAATTACTAAAATAGTTAAAAAGATAGAAACAATGGAGAGCATACCATTAAAAAGCATATGCTGTAGTTTTACTTCATACTCTTTTTCATCAAATGTAAAATTACTCTGCAAAAATTTCTTGATGTTCATTTATTATCCTAGTTATTAAGTATTATACATTATTTTCTTTAATTTAGTTATATATTATGAAAAAAAAGTTTCTTTGAAAATAGATGGATTCAAGCGAGTAAGTTTCACGAGTGTTTTAAAAGTTTTTGTATTTCCTCTACAGGAAGTGGAGGTGAGTAAAAATAACCTTGTATTAGGTCGCAACCATTTTTTACTAAAAAGTCTTTTTGTTCTTGTGTCTCAACACCTTCTGCAATGAGCTTAAAGTTTAAACTTTTTGCTAAGGCAATAATAGCTTTTGTGATAGCCATATCATCTTCATCTTCTGGTATATCTTTTACAAAGGCACGGTCAATTTTTAGTTTATCAAGTGGTAGTTTCTTGAGGTAAGCAAGTGAAGAGTATCCTGTTCCAAAATCATCAATAGCGATTTCAATCCCTAAATCATGAATTGTATTTAAGGTAGTGATGGAGGACTCAGGATTTTTCATCACTTGGCCTTCTGTAACTTCTAACTCTAACCACTGCGTTTTAAAACCTATTGCTTGCATAGTCTCAAGTAAGTGAGTTAAAAAATCAACTTCATTTAACTGTTTCATCGCAAGGTTGAGTGATAGTACTCCAGGATTGAAACCTTGGGAATACCAGAGGGTAAACTGTTTCATAGCCATGCTCATAACAAGTCTATCAATTTCTATAATTAAACCAGTCTCTTCTGCCAGTGCAATAAATTTTATTGGGAGTGTTAGTCCTAAACTAGGGTGCTGCCACCTTATAAGTGCTTCCATCCCGATGATGGTATCTGTTAATGCATCGTATTGTGGTTGATAGTACACGATAAACTGCTCTTGTTTTATAGCTAGGCGCAAACTTGACTCTAAAACTACACGCTCAAAGGCTTGTGAAGTCATATCCGAAGAGTAAAACTGAAAATTATTTCTTCCTGCATCCTTTGCTTTATACATAGCAACATCAGCAAATTTTATAAGGTTAGGTTCATTTGTGGCATCTTCAGGATAGATACTTATACCTATACTTGCTGTAACATAGAGGTTATGGTTATTAATCACAATTGGCTCTTTCATAATATCTACAATTTTTTTTGCTATTACTGAAGTGTTTTGTATGGTTTGTAAATCTTTTAAAATGATAGTAAACTCATCACCACCAAGCCTTGCAAGTGTATCTTCTTCACGAATGACAGAGTGAAGTCTTTTTGCCGCTTCTACAAGAACTTCATCACCTATATGATGACCAAGTGAGTCATTTATCTGCTTAAATTGGTCAAGGTCTATAAAAAAGAGGGCAAATTTATTCCGATTGCGTTTTGAAATGATAATAGCTTGAGAGAGTCTATCTTTAAAAAGTGTTCTATTTGGTAAGCCTGTTAATATATCGTAGTGTGCTTGTTTTTCTAGAAGTTGTGTCTGCTGTTTGAGTAACTCTTCTGTCTTTTTTTGTGCTGTTATATCTTGAAGATAGCCTATGTAGCCATCTATATTATTATTTTCATCTCTAGAGACACTCAGCGAAAGATCACAAATAATTCTATGGGACTCTTTTTTGAGCATATATGCTTCTATGTCTAAGTTGCCTTGATTATTTAAAATAATGAAAAGTTCTTCAAAGGTGTATTCATTGTCAATATCGTATATTTTAGCGATACTTTTCCCTACTATCTCTTCTTGCGTATATTCAAAAAGAGTTGTGCTTCCTTTGTTCCAGTTTGTTATGTATCCATCTTTATCAATTGAAATAACAGAATCATGAATATACTCTAATACTTTTGCTTGTTTCTTGTATTGAAATTCTAGTGCTACTATGTCAGAGATATCGGTATCAAATATGACACATGCTCGTTTATTATGATAGCTAATTGTATGAAGGTAAGATTGCACAGAGTAAGTTGACTTATCTTTACGTCGATGTATGGTTCTGTTTAACATATAGTTTTGCGATTCTAAAAGAGAACGTTGTTGTAGAATCTCTTCATCTTTGATATAGGGATTTATATCTTTAATATTCATACAGAGTAATTCTTTCTCAGTATATCCAAGAGCATCACAGGCTCCTTGGTTGACATAGAGATACTCTAATGTGTCGAGTGTGATTATATAAATTTCATTTGATGAGTGTTGTATGACTTGTGATAACTCTTGTGCCTGTACCTTATTAGCTTCTTGTTCGGTAATATCTTGTGTTGTTCCTAAAAGTTTACTAGGTTTTGCGTTTTCATCGTAAACTACCTGTCCATTAAGTAAGATATCAATATGTTTACCACTTGAGTGTATCGCTTTACATTGATAGCTTACAGGATTTCCGCTCTCTAGTGCACTTTGTAGTTTCAGTTGAGCATTTTCTCTATACTGTGGCACCAATAATGAGAAAAATAGTTCTAGGGTTACGGGGGTATCTTTATCTAGTCCATAGATTTCATAACTCATATCAGACCAAGTTGATTTTTGAGTTTTTAAGTCAACTTCCCAACTTCCTAGCCGAGATATAGACTCTAGTTTACGAAGAATACTCTCTCTAGCCTTGAGCTTTTTAAGAGCTGTTTTTATATCATCATGTTCTATATCAATAGGCATCCATTACTCCAGTTAGTTTAAAATAGGTGTCCCATCTCATCGCGTTTAGTATCTAAGTAGTCTTCGTTAAACTTATTTGATTGCATTATTATCGGCATACGCTCAAGAATTTCAACTCCTGAAATTGCTTTTACCTTATGAGGGTTGTTTGTGAGTAGTTTTATCTTTTTAATATCAAAGTAATCTAAGATAAAAGTTACAACCTCATAAGTTCTCTCATCAGAGGCAAATCCTAACTGATGGTTGGCTTCAATAGTATTAAGACCTTTGTCTTGTAAAGCATAGGCATTTATCTTGTTTAAAAGACCAATGTTGCGACCCTCTTGACGAAGATAGATAACCATACCACCCTCTTCATGGATAAGTTTAAGAGCAAACTCTAGTTGATCGCGACAGTCGCACTTTAGGCTACCTAAGGCATCACCCGTTAAACACTCTGAATGGACCCTCACTATAGGATTTTCTTCCATTTTTTTTGCATAAATAACTAGGTGTTCTTTTTCACCTTCTTTAAAGGCTTTGACATGGAACTCACCAAAACGCGAGGGTAAGTTTGCTACTTGGGATATCTCTATATTCATTAATTTAATCTTTAAAAGGGTAAAATATTTTCTTAGTAATTATTATAGCAAAAAAAAGGTTTAAGAATGTTTCAAAGATTTCGCCGTACTCGTTTAAACAAGCATCTTCGCTCCCTCGTAAGAGAAACGCAGGTAAATGTAGAAGATTTTATCTATCCACTTTTCATAAGAAGTGGAGAAGGCATAAAAACAGAAGTATCCTCAATGCCTGGTGTTTTCCAGATGAGTATAGATGAGATTTTAAAAGAGTGTGATGAACTCAAATCACTTGGAATTTACTCTATTTTACTTTTTGGTATTCCTGATACTAAAGATTCTATTGGGAGTGATGCTCTGTGTGAACAGGGTATCATCGCGTCATCTATCCGTGCAATTAAAGCAGCTCACCCTGATATGTTTGTAGTGACTGACTTGTGTTTTTGTGAGTATACCGACCATGGGCATTGTGGGATTATAGATGAGGAAAAAGAGACTGTAAATAACGATGCAACCTTAGAGATTTCGGGGGAACAAGCACTTATCCATGCAAAAGCAGGGGCTGATATGATTGCTCCAAGTGGAATGATGGATGGTATTATAGAAACTCTTCGAGAAGCCCTTGATAAAGGTGGTTATGAGAACTTACCTATTATGGCATACTCAACTAAATTTTCTTCAGGTTATTATGGACCATTTCGTGATGTTGCAGAGTCTAGTCCTAGTTTTGGAGACCGAGCATCGTATCAGATGGACCCTGCAAATCGCCGTGAGGCAATTTCTGAGTCTGTGTCTGATGAACTACAAGGGGCTGATATCTTAATGGTAAAACCAGCACTTGCTTATCTAGACTTAGTGAGAGAGATAAAAGATGCAACAACTCTACCTATGGCTGTATATAATGTAAGTGGTGAGTATGCAATGCTTAAAATGGCTGGACTTAACAATCTTATTGACTATGATAGAGTTGTGATGGAAACAATGCTTGCATTTAAGCGTGCAGGCGCTAACATCATCATATCTTATCATGCGAAAGAAGTGGCGAAACTACTACAAGACTAAAAAAATAAAAAGGATTTTTTTTGAAAAAGGGTGCTAAACGCGAATACAATAGATTTGTTGCACAAGAGAGTATAGAAGACTACTCTCTGCGTTATACCCCAAAATCATTTAGAAAATTTTCTGAACTCCTTATCGCAAATACCGCACTTGGAAGTATTTCATTTTTAGCCCTTGAAGCCATTGGTGCTTCCATCGCTTTTGAATATGGCTTTCTAACGGCATTTTGGGCGATACTTGCAGCAGCTGTTATTATATTTATCACTGCTATCCCCATTAGTTATCATGCGGCAAAGTATAACATTGACATCGATCTCATTACTCGAAGTGCAGGTTTTGGTTATGTTGGTTCTACTATTACATCCCTTATTTATGCCTCTTTTAGTTTTATATTTTTTGCGCTTGAGGCTGCTATTATGGCGCAGGCTCTTGAGTTGTACTTTGGACTTCCGCTCTCTTTAGGTTATCTCTTTAGTTCTCTCATCATTGTTCCTATGGTGTATTATGGAATTACTTTTATAAATAAGCTTCAGATGTGGACACAGCCTATATGGATAGTGATGATGATAGCTCCTTTTGTGGCAGTTATGCTCAAAGAGCCTCAGTCAATGGACGTTTTTGTAAACTTTAGTGGAACACTCTCAAACTCTTCAGAATTTAATTTTTTACATTTTGGATATGCATTAGGTATATCTTTAGCACTAATTGCACAGATTGGTGAGCAGGTGGATTATCTACGTTTTATGCCACCACTTACAAAAAAGAATCGTATAAAATGGTGGAGTTCGATGCTTATTGCAGGTCCGGGATGGATAATTATAGGCTTTTTAAAACAGATGGGTGGTATATTTTTAGCAGGTATTGTTATATTGTCAGGGCTTTCTATTTATGAGGCAAAAACACCTATTCATATGTATCATACTGCCTATGAGTATATTTTTACTAACCCTGAGTATGCTCTTGTTGCTGCTACTATATTTGTTATTATATCTCAGATTAAGATAAATGTTACAAATGCATATGCCGGTTCTTTAGCATGGTCAAACTTCTTTTCTCGTGTAACATATGCACACCCTGGTCGTGTTATCTGGATGGTTTTTAATATCTCAATAGCTCTGTTATTAATGGAAATGGGTGTTTTTGATGTTTTAGATAAGGTTCTGGGTCTCTACTCTAATCTCGCTATTGCATGGATAGGTGCTATTAGTGCAGACTTACTTATTAACAAACCTTTTGGTCTCTCTCCAAAAATCATAGAGTTCAAACGAGCCCACCTATACAATATCAACCCTGTTGGTGTTGGAAGTATGGGTATCGCTTCAGTTGTTGCAATACTCTCCTTTATAGGACTTTTTGGTCAATATATGCAGAGTTTTTCTTCTCTTATTGCACTATTTTTAGCATTTATTCTCTCTCCTGTTATTGCATACATTACACAAGGAAAATACTATATAGCTAGAGAGTCGAGTGTACAATCCCAAAATGCTGTAGTTGAGTGTAAGGTTTGCGATAACATGTATGAGAGAGAAGATATGAGTTACTGCCCATTTCATAGGGTAAATATCTGCTCGTTATGTTGTTCTTTAGAGGCTACTTGTAAGGATATGTGTAAAAATGAGAGTGAATCAAATCTTCGCGCAAAGATAGTAAGTTTTATGATGAAACTATCTTTTGAACGCTTAACATATAAAGAAGCACTCCGTTTTTTCAATTTTCTTACTATAACTTTAAGTATTTTATTTGTGATAGGTATTGGTTTTTGGATGGTTTATACATCCTATAGTAGTATAGGAGACAGACTCTACACTTACGAGTTAGCGAATGCCCTATTTACACTATTTTTTCTTATCACTATTTTAATAAGTGTTATCGTATGGTGGTTTTTACTTCTTAAGGAGAGTAAACTTTTAGCCGAGAATGCACTAGAAGAGAAGAATGATTTACTACAAAGACAAAACGAGAGACTAGAGTTAGCACTTATTGGAAACAGTGATGGTGTTTGGGACTGGACACTTGCTGATAACAGTGTTTACTACTCTCCTAGATGGAAGGAGATGTTAGGCTATGCTGATGAAGAACTTGTAAATGAATTTGCAGTATGGGAAAAGCTTGTTCACCCAGATGACATTAAAAGAACATATGGAGTTGTAAACGATCACTTAGAAGGAAAAACAGACTATGTAGAGATAGTAAACCGTATGAAACATAAAGATGGTTCTTGGGTCTGGATACTAGATCGTGCAAAAGCTTTGAGAGATGAGGATGGTAAGGCACTGCGTTTGATTGGGACACATACCAATATTACAGCAGAAAAAGCTAAAGAGTTAAAAGCACTCCACCAAGAACAGATGATACAACGTATAGAAGAGTCGATAATTTCAACAGATATGCAAGGGTATATCACAAGTTGGAATCATGCTTCTGATACACTGTATGAGATAAAAGAAGAAGATGCCTTAGGACAACATATCTCTATCATATATGGTGATGATGTAGGGGAAACAATAAAAGACCTTATAAGAGTAGGGCATTTTACCCAGCAAAGAGAGTACACTACATTAACTGGTAAACTTGTTTATATAGATCTTTCTTTAACTCTTTTATATGATGAAGATGATATTGCTATCAATATTATTGGATACTCTAGAGACATTACAAAAGAGAAATTAGCCAATATTGAAATCTTGAGACAAAAAGATGTTTTAGACCACCAAGCACATCACGATATGTTAACAAGTTTACCAAATAGGGTACTTTTTAATGAAAGAATTACCACTTCACTGAGTAAGGCAAGTCGACATAAAAACATAGTGGCACTTTTTTATATTGACTTAGATATGTTTAAAGAGGTAAATGACTCCCTCGGTCATGGTGTAGGAGATAAACTACTCCAAGAAGTCTCAAAAAGACTCAAAAGTGCAGTACGAGAAGAAGATTTTGTTGCACGACTTGGTGGAGATGAATTCTGTGTTATCGTGGATGATTTTACACAACAGATAAATGCTTCAAAACTAGCACAAAAAATTTTAGATGCTTTAGTTAAACCTTACTTAATTGAGGATAATAAACTCTATATATCATGTAGTATAGGTATAAGTACATATCCTCAAGATACATGTGAACTTGAAGAGCTTAAAATGTATGCTGATGCTGCAATGTATAAAGCCAAAGAAGAGGGTCGTAATAACTTCCAGTACTACTCATCAGATATGACACTTAAAGCAATGAAACGGGTAGAACTCGAAGTAGATTTAAGAGAGGCGATTACTAACAATGAGTTTGAAGTCTATTATCAGGCTCAATTTAATGGACAAGAAGAAAAACTTATTGGGATGGAAGCTCTTGTTAGATGGAGGCATCCTCTAAAAGGTCTTATTGCTCCTTTTGAGTTTATCCCTCTTGCAGAAGAGACAGGACTTATAGTTGCGATTGATAGAGAAGTGATGAAGATGGCAATGCGAGATTTTTCTTCTTGGCAAAAAGAGAAGTTAAACCCGGGAAAACTTTCACTCAACCTTGCTGTCAAACAGTTACAACAAAAAGATTTTGTATCGTTTTTACAAACTACAGTTAAAGAGTATGGAATTGCTTATGATTGTTTAGAATTAGAGGTGACTGAGAGTGGAATTATGAAAAATCCTCAAAGTGCAATTTTACTTTTACAAGAGTTAAGTGACTTGGGTATTGAACTTGCTATTGATGACTTTGGAACGGGATATTCATCTCTGTCTTATTTAAAAAAGTTGCCTATAGATAAACTAAAAATTGATAAATCTTTTGTAGATGGACTGCCACAAAATGAAGAAGATATTGCAATTGCAAAAGCAGTAATAGTACTTGCAAAAAGTTTAAATCTTAAGATAATTGCCGAGGGAGTTGAAACACAAGTTCAAAAAGAGTTCTTAGTTCAAAATGGTTGTACTGATATTCAAGGATATTACTACTCTAAACCAATTCCAGCAGATGAGATGAGAGATTTTCTTTTAAAGCAAACTTAGGGTATAATTATTCCTTATTTTTTAAGAATTACTATAATAAGTTATAAAGTATAAGGATATACATTGAGACATTTTCTAACACTAAAAGATTTTACAAAAGAAGAGATTTTAGAGATTATTGACATTGCAATTGATATAAAGAAAGATTTAAAAGCGGGTACATATATAAAGCACCTAGAAAATCAAACACTAGCGATGATTTTTGAGAAGAGTTCTACAAGGACTCGTGTAAGTTTTGAGACAGGTATGTTCCAACTCGGCGGTCATGCACTGTTTTTAAGTAATCGTGACATTCATCTTGGTCGTGGTGAGCCTATCGCTGATACTGCAAAAGTTATCAGTAGTATGTGTAATATGGTTATGATACGTACATTCGAGCATAGTATGATAGAAGAGTTCGCAGCAAACTCAAAAGTACCTGTTATAAATGGTCTGACAGACTCTTACCACCCAGTACAACTTCTAGCAGATTACTTAACTATGGTTGAGTATGGCATCAACGAAAAAGCAGTAGTAGCTTATGTTGGTGATGGAAACAACATGACAAATTCATGGATGTTCCTTGCTGCAAAAATGGGATTTTCTTTACGAATAGCTACTCCAAAAGGTTATGAAGTTGATAGTGAGATTTTAGAAGAAGCACTAAAGATGGCAAAAGAAAGTGGGGCAAAAATTACTGTGATGAATGACCCTAAAGAAGCCATCAAAAACGCGACTATAGTAACTACTGATACTTGGGCTTCAATGGGTCAAGAGGATGAAAAAGAAGAACGTATAAAAGCATTTAAAGGTTTTATGGTAGATAGTTTACAGATGTGTTTAGCAAGAAAAACTGCTAAGTTCCTGCACTGTCTTCCTGCATATCGTGGACAAGAAGTATCTGCCGAACTAATGGAACTTCACTCTGACATCATTTTTGATGAAGCAGAAAATAGACTCCATGCACAAAAAGGGCTTATGGTCTGGTTAGATAAACAGAGAAAGAAGTAAACTAGTAGGAAATACCAGTTACTTCTCTGATTTTTTCTATCATAGGTAGAGCAGTTACTCTTGCTTTATCTGCACCCATAGCTAAAATCTCTCTTACTTCTAGTTGATTTGCAGCATAGTACTCGCGTTTCTCACGAAATTCTCTAAAATACTCCCACATAACTTCTGCTAGATAGACTTTAAAGTGACCATGACCTTCGCCACCTTTTTTATAGCGGTTTTGTAAGTCTGTCAGTTCATCACCTTCTAAAAAAAGTTTTGCCATATTGTAAACATTACAGCCTTCAAATTCTTTTGGGTCTTCTAAGGCAACTTGTTCAGTCACGATTTTTTTGATGGTTTTAAGCTGTTTTTTCTCTTCACCAAAAATATTTACAGTATTTTTATAAGATTTTGACATCTTCTGCCCATCAGTTCCAGGAACAGTCTGCACAGTCTCTTCTACACGAAAGTTAGGAATTGTAAAAATATCACCATACTGATTGTTGAATTTTATTGCGATATCTCTAGCGATTTCAACATGCTGGATTTGGTCTTTTCCCACAGGAATGATGTCAGGAGAGTACAGAAGAATATCAGCTGCCATTAAAACAGGGTAAGAAAAAAGTGAATGATTCGCTTTTATGCCCTTTGCTGTTTTGTCTTTATAACTATGCGCACGTTCAAGTAGACCCATAGGAGTATATGAAGATAAAAACCAGTAAAGTTCAAGAACCTCTTTAACATCTGACTGCACCCAAAAAGTATTTTTCTCAGGGTTAATACCAAGTGCTAAAAAGTCTGTTGCTGACTGCATTGTAAGCTCTGCAAGTCTAGCTCCATCGTTTACACTTGTCATTGCATGGTAGTTCGCTATAAAAGTAAAAGTGTCCTCTTTTTTTTGTGCATCGACCATCTGTTTAATAGAACCAAAATAATTCCCGATGTGTAAGTCCCCTGATGATTGAATCCCCGTTAATACTCTCATAAAATAAAATTCCTATATTTTTTTTGTAATTATACCTATTTCAGCTTTATTTAGTTACACTATAGGTACTACAAGAAGCTAAAACTTCTTATAAAGGATTTACGATGAACTTACAAATTCGCTCAAAAGATATCACATTAACTGACGCAACTAAAGCACATATTGAAGGTGCTGTAGAAGCATTTAGAAAATATTCATTAGAAATTACAAGTATTAACTGTGTCGTAGCAGCTGAGAAAAAAGGTGTAATGGTAGAGTTTGACATTAAAGTTGCTCATGCACAGCCTATTGTTATTACACAGCATGATGATGTACTTGATGCCGCAATAGACATCGCGATAGACAAGGGCTCAAAAGCACTTCGTAGACTGCACGAAAAAGTAGTGGACCATAAAAATGGTTCCGTAAAAGATTTAGAAACTCTTGACGCTTAACATATCTAAATATGTCCCTTTGTGGGCATATTCTTTTTTCTCTTTAAAGAAATCCACTTGAAACTTCTCATTACACTCTTTTTATTATTATCAACTATATCGTATGCCCAAGAGTTAAAAGAAAATGACTACTCTGTTCGTATTTTCGGTGGTGCTTCATCTGCTAGTGATTTTGACCAATTATATACTTTTACAGGTTTTAACACTAGTCCCTATGGTACTAATGTTTACGGTGCAGATATAGGATATAAACTTGTTGAAAATATATTTGACTGGCCTTTTGATATTTATGCAAAAGCAGGGCTTAGTTATTTTGATGAGAATGGGCATCAAGCTGATTTTTTAGAACTAACACTTTATGTTAAACTTGTATACAAACTCAATGCCTTTGGGAACCAATTTCGTTTTGGTATAGCAGAAGGTGGTTCGTATGCTGGTCGTGTTCCTTATGTAGAAGCACAAGAAGCGATAGAAGAAGGTGATAATCAGTCCAACTTTTTAAACTATATGGAGATTACATTTGACTTTGACATGGGAAAACTTATGCGTGTGAAGAGTATGGAAAACTATATGTTAGGTTATCTTATAAAGCATCGTTCAGGTTTCCATGGTGTCTATAATGGTGTAAATGATGGTGGCTCAAACTATAACTGTGTATATATAGAAAAAAACTTTTAAGGAAAAACTTTGAAAATATTTCTCTTTTTTCTTTTGGCACTCAATCTTATTGCAAGTGATGAGTACTCATTAAAAACAGCATATGGCCAAGCATCTAAGAGTAGTCTTGGCGATATTGTATCAGGTGATTTTTATAGTAACAAAACTGAAAAAGATTTAAGTGTTATAAGTTTTGATGGTGGATACTTACTCAAAGAGTCTCTTTTTGATGTACCCTTAGATATCTATGTCAAAGGTGGCCTTTCATATTTTAATGAGAATGCTGCAAGTCGTGATAATGTTTATGAAGCTACACTCTATATAAAAGCTTACTACAATTTAGACTTTTTGGATAACCGTATTCGTTTTGGGATAGGTGAGGGTGGCTCATATACAAGTGGTATTCTTTTTGTTGAGTATGAAGAAGCTTTAGCAAAAAATGACAATAATTCTAACTTTTTAAACTATCTTGATATAAGTGTAGACTTTGATTTAGGGCGACTCATTAGAGTTAAAGGGATGCATAATACTTATGTAGGATGGGCACTTAAACATCGTTCTGGTATCTTTGGACTCATTAACAATGTTGAAGCTGGCGGTTCAAACTACAACACAATTTATTTAGAAAAAAACTTTTAAGGATATAACTTATGTATGAATGGATTTTATGGTTTCATGTAGTCTCTTTTATCTCTTGGTTTGCAGTACTCTTTTATCTACCTCGACTCTTTATTTATCATACTGAACATAAAGAGAATGAGGGTTTTGTAAAAGTAGTCAAAATCCAAGAGTACAAACTCTTTAAGTACATTGGTGTACCTGCTATGTGGACAACTGTGCTTAGTGGTTCTTACCTTGTGTATGAAATAGGTTTTGCAGGTAACACTTGGTTACATGCAAAACTTCTTTTTGTCGCTATTTTGATAGTCTATTTCTTCTCAATGAATTTTTACAGAAAACAGCTAGAAAAAGATGAGTGTTTCAAGAGCGGAAAGTTTTTTAGAATGTATAATGAAGTACCAACTATACTGATGATGCTCATAGTTGCAATGGTTGTTATAAAACCTTTTTAAGTTGTAAAAAGAGATAAATCTCTTTTTACTTCTCCCCTTTTTTCTTTGCTTTAAAGAGTAAAGGTGTACCTGTAAAGTTAAATGCCTCACGCATTTTGTTTGTTAAGTAGCGTCTATATGTAAAGTGAAGTCCACTTGGTTTATTCATAATTATAGCTATCTTTGGTGGTCGCGTTTCATACTGCGTTGCATAGTAAATACGGATAACCTGACCACTAACACTTGGAAGAGTATGGCGACGAAGTGCACGTTCAATTACCTCATTTACTTTACTTGTTGTAATTCTTTGTGAGTAGTTCTCATTTATCTCTAAAATCATATCGTGAAGTTTATCAACTCTTTGGTGTGTTAATGCAGAAAGAGTTAAAATAGGTGCATATGAAAGGAACTTAAATCTATCACGAATCTCTACAATAATTTTGTCATGATCTTCGCGTTTAGAAATATCCCACTTGTTTAAAACGATGATACAAGCTAAACGGTTTGAATCCACAAGACCAGCAATCTTCTCATCGAGGTCTAAAAATGGCTGACTAGCATCTAAAACAACAAGTGCCATGTTTGAGTTTTCAAGCATTTCAGTTGTGCGCATTAGTGCATACTTCTCAATCCCTAAAATTCTACCACGACGACGAAGACCTGCAGTATCAACAAAAGTAAGTTGTTTGCCACCATACTCAACTGTCTCATCAATTGGATCAATAGTTGTCCCAGCAACAGAACTTACGACACAACGCTCTTCACCTAAAAGTGCATTTAGAAGTGAAGACTTACCAACATTTGTACGACCAATAATAGCGATTTTGATGTGGTTTACATCTTCTTCATCAAACTCTTTGATACGGTCGTTATCTCCAAAGATAGAATCATCAGTGATAACTCCATCCATTTCATCTTCATCCCAGTAAGTAAAACCATCATCATCTTCATCACGAGTGTTTTTAAAGAACTCTTCATCATCAATTGATTCTACTTCTTCACGGATAACTTCAACTACTTCTTCCTCTTCTTTGATAGTATCTTCTTCAGGTATTTTATCTGCTACCCAGTCAAGAAGTTCTACTGTATTGCGGTTATGTGCAACTGAGATACCAAATATAGCATCTGTACCAAATTCATAATAATCCCAAAGATTCTCTTTCATTTTATCGTTGTCAATCTTGTTAACAACTAATGCCATATCTTTACCCATAGCTTGAAGCTCATAAAAGAACTTTTTATCTTCATCTTCAGGTATGCTTTTCCCATCAACCATATAAAGAATAATGTCAGCGGCATATGCAGCACGAAGAGACATCTCTTTTATCTTGTCAAAAAGTTCACAGCCCTTGTCTAGTCCACCAGTATCAAGAAGCAGTGCTTCTTTGTTGTTAACAACAAAGTGACGGCGTTTAACATCACGAGTAGTACCAGCTTGTTCTGAAGTAATCGCATCACGATTTTTTACTAAACGATTAAAGAGAGAACTTTTTCCAACATTTGGACGACCAACGATGGCGATTTTTTTCATGAATGAGCCTTGTAAAACTTATGAAGAGTTATTTATACCCTCTATGGGATACTTTATATTTTTGCAATTATATCTAAATAATAGTTAGGAGGAGTTGTAAGAGGAATTAACTCCCTATGTAAGGGAGTTAAAGTAAGGTGCCAATAAATTAATTTGTAGGAAATTCTTTATTAAGTGCATCAAAAGCTTGACTTGCTTTAAAGTCTTGCCATTTAGCGTTGTCATTGTTAAAGCTTGTTTTTACAGCATTTTTAATTACACTGTTTACATCAGCCGCAGGAACTACCATTAGTACATAAAGTGCACCTGATGGAGCATTCCACATATCTATGGCTTTGGAATTTGAAAGTTTAATATTAGCTGCTTGATCTGTAACTGCTTTTGTAACAGCATCTACTGTTTCGTTCTGTCCATTGCCTGTAGTTTGTGTGAAACCTTGCATCTTGTCTTTAACCTGTGTTGCTATTTGCTGTGTTAAGTCAGAACGACCATTCATCATAGCAACTTTGCGCATATGTGCCATTCCCGCAGCACTTTTGTTTGCGATACCTACACCGGCATAAAAACTATCAACAGAAGGTATGCATGTCCATCTTGGAGCTAAAACATTTTCTTGTTTACATTCAAATGTTGCTACATAAGGTTTTGGCTCTACCTTTTCTTCTTTATCGGCACATGCACTAAACGCTATAACTAAACCTAATAAGGTAATTTTGGAAACGGTTTTTATCATTGGTGGTATCCTTGTTAAATATTTTAAAGTCAAGTATACTAATATAAATCTTTAGATTATATTATTACACAACATTAAAACTAACAATAAGGAATATTTTGAAGCAATACTACTCATATGAAGCATTTAGAGACGATACAAAAAAACTGATACATAAAAGTAAAGTTTTTAAACCAGAGTCGATAGTAGCAATTGCAAGGGGTGGTTTGACACTAGCACACTGTATGGCAGAGGGTTTAAACCTAAGAGAAGTTCAAAGTATACGAACAGAATTATATGACAAAGAGACAAAACGCGAAGAAATCACACTTTTTGGTAGTTGTGACTTTGGGAATAAAACAAGAGTTCTAGTTGTGGATGATATAGCTGATAGTGGAGAAACACTTCAAGTTGTAATGTCTTACTTGCAAAGTAACTTTGAAAATGTAGAATTTCAATCAGCCACACTTTTTTATAAAAAGAGCTCTTTATATGAGCCACATTTTTGGATAAATGAAGCTAACAATTGGATAGAATTTTTTTGGGAGAAAGATTTTTTATAAAAAGTTATTCTGAGACAACCTTATCTCGACCTGTCTCTTTGGCTTTATAAAGTAGAGTATCAACTCTTTTTATAAGAGAACTCATCTCTTCATTTTGGATATATTCTGTGACTCCAAAACTAGCAGTTATAGAGAGCTTTTTTTCTGAATGTACATTACTTTTTATGAGAGTATTGAGCTTTTGTGCAATGCGTGTACTTATATCAAGATTTGAATTAGCCACAAAAATAAAAAACTCTTCTCCTCCAAACCTGATAAAAGCATCATTGTCTCGTATGGATTTTTGCATTAAATTTGAGATAGAGATAAGAACAGCATCACCAATATCATGACCATGTACATCATTCACTTTTTTGAAGAAATCAATATCAAGCATAATCAGTGAAAAAGGTTCACTATAGGCTTTTACTCGTGATGTAAGTTGGTAAAACTTATCTTCTGCACCATAACGATTGTAGGCACCAGTGAGGGGATCTATTATATTACGTAACTCACTTTCGCTGAGCTCATTTGTTAAAGTCTTTTGTACTGTGTCAACACTTTGTAGGTACACTAAAAGATTTTTAAGTTGGTGCAGGTAACTTTTATAAGTAAAAAGAGAGATGATGTTATGCTCTTTAAGAGTGCTTGAAAGATGGTCATAGTCTTCGAGATGTGAAATAAGGATAACTGGGGTATATCTACTCTCTATATCATTATGAAGGTTTTCTAAAAGTTCTAATATCTCTATACTATCAAGACTTATATAGATAAGAATTAGGTCAGCATGATTATCCATAAGATACTCTAAAACTTCTTCTTTTGTAATTGTATAAATTATATTAATATCTAAGCTTTCTAGTTGAGAAGATAGCTCTTGGTGATAGAGCTCAGAATTGTCAAATGTAAGTAAATTATATTGTTTCATAAACGAACTCTACACGGAATTAGCTTTTAGAATCTTTAAGCTTCTCCTCTTGAATCATCTCATAAGCTTGGTTTATCTCTTGTGTCTTCCTAGTTGCCTCTTGCATGTAGGCTTCATCTTTGCCTTGTGAAGCGATGATATCTGGGTGGTATTGTCTTACTAGTTTTCTATAAGCTTTTTTAACAGTTTTCATATCATCATCTTTACTTAGACCTAAAAGAGTGTAAGCATCTTCAATGTTCGCTTTAGGCGATACATTTTTCATCATCTGTTCAAACTGATCAAAGATAGCATGATAAGCATCCGGGTCAAATTCTAGTGCTTCTGCTATAGTCTGTAAAATATCTTCTTCATCTTGAGAACACTCACCATCAATAAATGCAAGTTGAATTAAAAACCCCATAAACTGTTGGAGTTTTGCATGGTCGCGTTTAATAACAGAAGCTAATTGATGTGCAATATCTTGGGTATCATCATTTCTATCTTTTTCTTCATTAAATATATCTTTTAAAATCTGTTTTGTTTTTTCGGGTTCTGGAAAAACGGCTGAAATATCATCAAACATAATGCCAACAAGTTGTGCCTCAAGAGCATCTACTTTTCCATCGGCTTTAGCTACTTTTGCAACTAAAGCTACAAACAGACCAAGTTCACTGCGTTTGAGAGAGTCGTGAGAAACAGAGAAGTTTTTAAATGCTTTTTGTGAGTAAGCTTCATACTTACCATAACTTTTAAATATCGTATAAAATACATAGCCAACAACAGCTAAGATAATGAGGTTCAACATCAATAAATCCTTAAATAATTTAAAGGATTATACAAACAAGAGGTTAACACATAGTACAATTCGCACCATGAATTATATAAAGAATCTCAATAAGGGTGTTAAGTATATGCTTATCGCTTCTTTTACCTTTGCAATTATGGGGGCATTTGCAAAACTTGCCTCTGAAGAAATGAGCTCACTTGAGGTTGTCTTTTTTAGAAATATCGCAGGGGTAATTCTTATTGGTTATGCTGTGTATAAAAAACCTCTTGTTCAAAAGGGTGGTAAGCCCTACTTACTATTTTTTCGTGGTTTTATTGGCTTTATAGCACTGCTTGCTTTCTTTTATAACATTGCTCATATATCTTTAGGTGATGCGATGACTTACTCAAAAACATCCCCTATATTTACGGCTATATTCGCCTTTTTCTTTTTGCATGAGAAATTAAGTTTAAAAGGCTGGATAGCTATTTTTATAGGCTTTATAGGTATTGTTTTTATAACGCAACCGAGTGATATCGGCTTTTCAAAATACGACTTACTTGGGATATTTTCGGGAATAGGTGCTGCCCTTGCATATACTTCGGTGCGAGAATTAAAATCTTACTACGATACACGAGTAATAGTCCTTTCATTTATGCTGACAGGAACAATTGGACCACTTGTTTTATTTTTTGTATCTCCGTATTTTAATGCTTCTGAGTTTGACTTTTTACTTGGTGAATTTGTACTACCTCATGGGGTTATGTGGGTCTATCTTATCTGTATGGGAGTGTTTGCAACTATATCTCAAGTGCTTATGACTAAGGCTTATGGAGAAACTAAAGCAGGTATAGTTGGAGCTGTTAGTTATACAAATATTTTATTTTCTATTATGCTTGGAGTAATGCTTGGAGATGCTTTACCCTCTTTAATGAGCACAGTAGGCATAATCCTAATCGTATTAGCGGGCATAATAGTAGCGAAAGTAAAATAAGATATAATTTGCCTTCAAGGGATACTATAATGAAAAAAACATTTTTAGCTTTAGGCTTAACACTTCTGACACTTTTTATAACTGCTTGTGGTAGTGCTAAACTCTCACCAGACCAAAAATCGATGATACATAATCGTGATATTCTTTATACTGTAGTGCCAATGTGGGAACAGAAAAATAGAATATTTGGAACAAATTATAAAATGGGGACTTTAATCCCTTTAAACACTCAAGTGAGAATCATAGCAGTAAATAAAAAAGTCATAGTTTTTGAATATAATGGGCAAAAAAAGACATTATATATTATGCAAAAACACTCTAGAGTAGATACGGCAGGTACATTAGAGAGAACTTTCTCTAGAACACCAGTAAACCTCGAAAACTACTCGACTCAAATGCAAATGAATATTGCAACTGGAAAACTCACAGATAACATGACAAAAGAACAAGTAGTACTTACTCGTGGTTACCCTCCCTTTCATCAAACACGCTCTTTGATGCAAAACAGCTGGAAATACTGGAATACAAAAAGAGGAACACAGACTATTAAGTTTACGAATGGATTATTAACTGGCTTAGCTACACCTATAGCATATAAAGTACCGGTAGTAGCACAAGTACAAAAAAGTGTAGTCGACTCAAAACTACCATATACATTTGCAAAAACAGATGCATCACAACCAGACTCTTTTGTTCTTGCAATCGGTATAAATAAGTATCAGGAAAATCCAAATGTTGCGTATGCCGATACATCAGCTCTTGCGTTTGCAGAGTTAGCATATAAAACTATGGGTGTTCCTAAAGAAAATATATTTACTCTTACAAATGAGCAAGCCACTTCAGGGCAATTAAAAGCAAAAATGGAGCTCATTAAAGAGCTCTCAGATAGTAGAGGAAATCTTTACATTTACTTTGCAGGACATGGTGTACCGGGAAAAGATGGAGAGACCTATATCCTGCCTTATGATATGAATGCCGACTTTATTCACCTTGAGCCAAACCTTAGACTTGATAAAATTTATGCTAGATTAGCGAAACTCAATGTAAAACAGGTGTTTGTAGTTATGGACACATGTTTTAGTGGTAAGGATGATGCAGGCTCATTACTTTACAAGGGTGTAGCACCTGTTCTTAAAAGTAAAAAAGTAAAAATTGACAGTAGAAAAATCACAGTACTTACAGCTGGAAAATCAACTGACTTTGCAAATGATTTTGAAGCAAAAAAACAAAGAATGTTTACTTACTATCTTATAGACGAGTTATCAAAAGGTAAGAGAGATATTAGTGCGATTTATCCAGATGTACAGTCAAGAGTAAAGCGTTCATCTCTTATGAAGGGTCTGGGTTATAAGCAGATACCACAGAGATATGGAAACACATCTCAAAAGTTTTATTAAGATATGAAGAAATTATTACTATCAGTACTATTTGTACCCCTTTTAGCATTAGCATCTCCAGAGTGGATGTTTAAAATAGAGCATGAAAAAACTCAAATCATTGGTTATGGAGTGGGTAGTACACTCAGAGAAGCAA
This sequence comes from Sulfurimonas sp. SAG-AH-194-C21, assembly GCF_029215985.1. GTDB lineage: Bacteria > Campylobacterota > Campylobacteria > Campylobacterales > Sulfurimonadaceae > Sulfurimonas. The sequence continues at coordinate 44,839 of NZ_JAEMVC010000001.1, read as the reverse complement.
AACAGAGTGCAATGTATGACATCATAAACTTCATTTCTGTTAATATAAAATCCAAGATGGCTATCTCTTCGAGTGATGTTAATGGTAAAGCAAGTAACTCTTCATCGGCTAATCTAAGTACAAGTTCTCAAGCCCAACTCAGTGGAGTAGAGTTTATTAAGATTACACAAGAGGGAAACCTCTGGTATGTCGGTGCAGTATATGACAACTCTCCTTTTGAAGTAAAATTTGAAAGGCTTATTGGTCCACAAACAAAAGATGAGGTACAAAATACATATCTAAAAAAGACCACTTTGATTTGTACTTTGAACAATGAAATGCAAGCTAGTTTAAACTACTCAATCATCAGACAAAATAATCTTTGGCAACTTAAATATGATAAGTATCTTTTAGCATTAAAACAAGAAGACTTCTATAAACTTTTCTCGACACAACACTCTAAAAGTATTCATTTAAGTGCAAACAAGGAAGTTTATAAAGAAAAAGATGAAATGTATTTTAATATCCAGCATAAAACCCCTGGGTTTATCTCTATTTTGTATGTTGAGCACAATGGTAAGGTAGGTGTCCTCCTTGAAAATTACCCTTCGCAGCATAATTTTAAATATCCAGACATAAAAGACGAGGATATGTTTAAAGTTTCAAATCCTTATAAAAAAACTATTTATGAACTCTATGTTGCTATATATTCAAAGAGCAGTTTAAATCTTCAGGAGTTTGAAAATATAGGTGATTCTTATCTAGATGAGAGTAGTTATAACTTTGATAAATTGATTAAGTTTTTAGATAAAAAAAGCTTCTCAACATACACTATAAAAATCAAGTAGTTATTTGATCTCGATGATATAACCTCTTGTCTTTATATTTTTAATGATGTTGATTGGAAGTTTTTTTCGAATAGTATTGATTCTTACACTAATAGTATTTGATGCTATCTCTTCAGGGTGAAGATAGAGTGCTTGTATCAACTGTTCTTGGGAAATAACACTGTTATTATGAATAAGCAGGTAAAAGAGTAAGTCATTCTCTTTATTTGTTAAAAATATCTCTTTTTCATCTTCAAATATACGTCTATTAAAAGTATCAAATTGTACATTTTCAAGATTGATAAGTTTAGGTGTATTTCTTCTATGAAGTGCTAAAATTCGAGCATACAGTTCTTTTATATGAAAAGGCTTTTCCATGTAGTCGTTTGCACCAAATTCAAGTCCGTCGATTTTATCACTGGTTGTACCAAAAGAACTGAGTACGATAACACCTGTTTCTTCTGATTTGTTATGGATGAGTTCAATAAGATTCATACCAATATCGTGACCACGAATATTTCTATCGATAAGACATACATCATAATGAAATGTGTCTATGAACTCTTTTGCTTCATCATAGCTTGAAGCATAGTCAACTATAAGATATTTTTGAAGATATTCAACTACCATATTTGCTAGTTGTGAATCATCTTCAAGATATAAAATACGCATGTAGAAAACCCTTTTTCAATTAGATGATATTTATGTCTAATAAGTCTTACAAGTATACAGAAGCCACCTTAATACTATAATAAAATAGGGAAAAATAGAGAGATATTTTATTTTAATAGCAATATGCTATAATAACTTATATTTTTAAATAGGTAGAGTACATATGAAATTATTATCAGGGCCTTGTGTAATTGAGAGTGAAGAGAATATCTTTAAAATTGCTAAAGAGTTAGAAAAGTACCATAATGACGAGACAATAGACTTTTACTTTAAAGCGAGTTTTGATAAAGCAAACCGTACGTCACTAGAGTCTTTTCGTGGACTTGGGATAGATGAGGGACTTCGAATACTTCAAAAAGTAAAAGATGACTTTGGCTATAAAATAGTTACTGATGTTCATGAGTCTACTCAGGTAAATCAAGTGGCCGAAGTTGTAGACATGCTACAAATTCCTGCATTTTTGTGTCGCCAAACTGACCTACTTGTTGCATGTGCAAAAACATCTTGTGAAGTAAATATCAAAAAAGGACAATTTCTTTCTGCTGATGCGATGAAATACCCACTTTTAAAGATACTACAAACGCGAGGTTGTTCAGAGCCTACTTATGAAAATGCAAAAAAACATGGTGTTTACCTTTGTGAACGTGGTAATAGTTTTGGTTATGGAAATATGGTTGTTGATATGAGAAACCTAGTTATCATGCGAGAGTTTGCACCGGTTATCTTTGATGCTACTCATTCAGTGCAGATGCCAACAGCAGAGAATGGTAAAACAGGTGGAGATAGTTCAATGGTTCCTCATCTTGCTAAAGCCGCAGCGGCTATTGGTGTTGATGGTTTCTTTTTTGAGACACATTTTGACCCTAGTATAGCTTTGAGTGATGGACCAAATATGTTAAAGTTAGAAGATTTAGATAAATTAATAAAAAAAATAAAATTGATACAGGAGATATAAATGAAACTTATAGAAGGTAAATTAAAAGTACTTAATGGTAAAAAAATCGCAATAGTGAGCACAAGATGGAATCACTTTATAGTTGATAGACTAGTTGAAGGTGCAACTGATGCATTTGATCGTCATGGCGGAAATGAAGAAGATATAACTCAGGTTATCGTTCCTGGTGCATTTGAACTTCCTATGATAGTTGACCAATTACTTTCATCAGGTAAGTATGACGCTGTTTGTGCTTTAGGTGCAGTTATCCGTGGGGCAACTCCTCACTTTGACTACATCTCAGCTGAAGCAACTAAGGGTATCGCTACTATGAGTTTGAAGTACCAAAAACCAGTGAGTTTTGGACTACTGACAACTGATACTATCGAGCAAGCAATAGAGCGTGCTGGTACAAAAGCTGGTAACAAAGGCTTTGAAGCTATGACTACAGTTATCGAGATGATTAACTTATATGAGGAACTATAATGGCAACTAGACATCATGCTCGTATGGCTGTTGTAAGCCTTTTATACGCTTTTGACTTAGGAAATGGAAACACGGCTGAACATACAGATGAAATTCTTGAAGAGAAAAAGATTCGTAACAAACAAAAAGATTTTGCACTTGATTTATATAGTGGTGTTATGAGTCATCTTGACGCTTGTGATGAATCAATCATTACCCATCTTAAGGATTGGGATTTTGAGAGACTTGGAAGTATTGAAAGAGCAACCTTGCGTTTAGCTGCTTATGAGATACTTTTTGGTGAACTTGACTCTGCTGTTGTTATAAATGAAGCAGTTGAGATTACTAAAGCATTTGGAACTGAGCAGTCTCCAAAATTTATTAATGGTGTTTTAGATGCTATAAGTAAAGCCAAGTAATAAATGAGTAAATTACTATTTTTAGCACTTTTATTTTGTGTTTCACTTTTCGCAAGCGAAACGATTGACTATACGAAAAAAAATAATTGTCTGAATTGTCATAACGGTATTGAGCATATTCGTGAGAAAAATTCGGAGATGAGTAAGGCCATTGCTTCTCGTGCTGCGGAGGCTGGTTATGCTGAAAATAGTTGTATTATCTGTCACGGAGGAAATCCCGCGACAAAACATAAGAACAAGGCACATAGTGGTACGATAGACTACTTTGTAAACCATAAAGGCCCAAAAGAGTACTATCCTGCACCGGCAAGTACTTGGATAAATGAAAATACTTGTGGTACTTGTCATCCTGTTCAAGTGGCAAATCAAATGAACTCTTTGATGATGACAGAGCAAGGAAAAATCCAAGGTGCAATGTGGTCTTTTGGTGCAAAAGAGGGTTACAAACATATAAACGGGAACTACAAAACACATAATCCTCGTGACCCAATGTCTCGTTCCGGAACTCAGACATATAGAGACTATATGCAAAAACTCTCAAAAATGGAACCACAAGCTTTCCCAGAAAAAATGCAAGAACTCCCAGCGGCACCAACTCTAAAAGAAGTAACAGCTGATCCATCTTTAGCTGTTTATACATATCTTCGTCAAGAGTGCCTGCGTTGTCATACAGGTAGTAAAGGTCGCTCTAAACGCGGTGACTTTAGAGGTATAGGTTGTGCATCATGTCATGTTCCTTACTCAAATGAAGGCTTTTATGAAGGAAATGACCAAGCAATAGATAAAAAATCTCCGGGTCATATGCTCTCGCACCAGATACAGTCTTCAAGAAAAGTAAAAGTAAATATCCATGATGTGAAGTATTCAGGTGTTCCTGTTGAGACATGTTCAACTTGCCATAACCGTGGTAAACGCATAGGTGTTTCGTATCAAGGGCTTATGGAGACTTCATATAATGCGACTTTTGATGAAAATGGAAATGGACAGCCTAAACTCCATACTAAACGCTACTTGCATATGCAAGAAGATGTTCACTATCAAAAAGGGATGTTGTGTCAAGATTGTCACACTTCAAATGACCTTCACGGTGATGGTTTTTTAGGTGGAGCAAATTTAGCAGCAGTTGAGATAGAGTGTCAAGATTGTCATGGAACGACTAAAGCATATCCTTGGGAATTACCTATCGGTTACTCTGATGAGTTTTCTAAAGAGAGAAGTAAAGGCAAAGCTCGTGGCGTTACACAAGATTTGGCTGAGTATCTCAAACAAGGCTATGTTCCAAAAGATAAGGGTGATGGTTACATTTTAACTGCACGCGGAAATCCACTTCCAAAAGCTATTAAAAAAGGCAATAAAATCATCATGCACCTTGCCTCGGGAAAAGATATAGAACTTAAACCACTAAAACTTTTAAAAGAAGAAAAGCATCTCTCAAAAAAAGCATTAATCGCGATGGATGTTGTTACAGCTCATACAGAAGAGTTAGAGTGTTACACTTGCCATGCAACTTGGGCACCACAGTGTTATGGCTGTCATGTGAAGATTGACTATAGTGGTGGAAAAAGTAATGTCGACTATCTTAAAGCCTCGCATGATCAAGATATTCACGGGACAACTGGTGGTATGCGCGACTTAAAGAAGTATCTAGTACCCGGTAAAGTGACCGAAACACGTTCATTCCTTCGTTGGGAAGATCCAGCCTTAGCACAAAATGGTGAGGGTCGTATTACTCCGGTTATTCCTGGTTGTCAGACGACTATTACGGTTATTAGTGAAGATGGAAAAGCCCTTATTCAAAACCATATATATAAAGTGAAAAATGCTGAGGGTGCAGGTGAAGAAGGACAAAATACGCTAGACATGTCACCAGTTCAACCACACACTATTCAAAAAGAAGCACGTAACTGTGAGTCTTGCCATGTTTCAGATAAGGCTTTAGGACTTGGTATTGGTGGCGGAAAACTAAACGCTGATCCAAGTAAAACTACTATTGTAGACCTTATGAGTGCAGATAGAAAAGTACTGCCAAGAAAAACAGATGAGCAGATACCAGCAATTCCAAATCTTAAACATGACTACTCTCAGTTTGTAGATGAAAATGGAACACAACTTATGACGGTAGGGCATCACTTTAAACTTTCACAAGCTTTGGATAAAGAGCAAAGAGCTAAACTTGATCGCCGCGGAGTATGTCTTTCTTGTCATGTTGATATACCAGAAGGAAACCTTGGTATAAGTGCTATGAAGCACATAGCAGAGATGGCAGAGATAGAAATAGATAATAAAGAGCATAAGAATATTGTAAATAAAATTTTAAATATTGGTGCAGGTACACAGATAGTGGGAGGAGTATTCATTTTACTTGTGTTTATGTATCTTGTATATACTCTTTTTATCAAGAAAAAATTTATTAACCCAAGAAACAGAGGATGGAAATAATCATGAAAAAAATCACACTTATCGTAGCAATGGCCTTGAGCCTCGTAGCAAATGACATTATTGTTAAAGAGTCTTGTGTTGATGTGACTACAACAGCACATAATATTAAAGATATTGTTAGCTCAAAAGGCTTAAGTGTTTTTGCACTCATTAACCATAGTGGTAATGCTAAAATGGTTGACATGAAGCTTAATGAATCAAAAATGGTGATTTTTGGAAATCCTAAACTTGGTACTGCACTTATGCAACAAGATATGACTGTAGGACTTGACTTACCACTTAGAATCCTTGTTTTTAAAGACAATGATGGAAAAGTAAAAATGGCATATAGAGATGGTTCATGGCTAGCATCAAAACATGTTCTCGATGCACCAATTAAAGAGAAAAAAATAAACAAGGCTATGGCTATGTTTGTAAAAAAAGCGGGACAATGTTCAAAAGATTAACAAAAGAAGAAGCATTAGATTTAATCAAAAATGCTGACTTAAAAGAACTGGGACGTTTAGCTTCAGCTCGAAAGAAAGAACTGCATCCTAAAGGTATCACTACTTTTGTAATAGATAGAAACATCAACTATACAAACATTTGTTGGGTAGATTGTAAGTTTTGTGCTTTTTATAGACATGAAAAAGATGCAGACGCATATATATTAACTTTTGATGAAATAGATAAAAAAATAGATGAACTTTTAGAAATTGGTGGAACACAGATACTTTTTCAAGGTGGAGTGCATCCTAAACTCAAGATTGAGTGGTACGAGGATTTAGTAGAACATATTCATGTAAAATATCCAAGTATTACTATTCACGGATTTTCTTCAATCGAGCTTGATTTTATCGCTAAAGTTTCTCGTATAACTATACAAGAGGTTTTATCACGCCTTAAAGTGAAAGGGCTGGCTTCCATTCCTGGTGCTGGAGCTGAGATACTTAATGATGATGTTCGTGATATCATTGCACCTAAAAAGATAGATGCAAAAGTGTGGGCAAATGTACACCGTCAAGCACATAAACTTGACATTATGTCAACTGCTACAATGATGTACGGAACAGTTGAGACGGATGAGCAGATACTTGAGCACTTTGAGATGATTCGTGATCTTCAAGATGAGACGGGTGGTTTTCGTGCGTTTATCATGTGGAGTTTTCAAGGTAAAAATACTGAACTTCTAAAACTTATTCCAAATATGGAAAAACCATCTTCAAACCGTTACCTGCGCCTACTTGCAGTAGCACGACTTTATCTTGATAATGTGCCAAATATCCAAAGTTCATGGGTAACACAAGGGCCTTACATCGGTCAAATGGCACTGCGTTTTGGTGCAAATGATTTAGGTTCAACAATGATGGAAGAAAATGTTGTAAGTTCAGCAGGAGCTGCTTATGCAATGGCAAAAGAAGAGATGGTACAGCTTATCCGTGACATAGATGAGATACCAGCGGTGAGAAACACTGCATATGAAACCTTAAAAATCTTCGAAGCATCTTAGATGAGAATATTTTTAACACTTTTAGTACTAGGGAAAATTTTAATGGCAACTACAATAGATTCAATCGAAATAAACGGCGTAAATGTACCTCTAATATATGAAGAGGATAATAGACTTCCAATAGTAACAACACAAATTGTTTTTACAAATAGTGGAAGCATTGCGGATATAAAAAAGGGCGGTGTTGCTAAGTTTAGTGCAAAAGTACTCAATGAGGGTACTGGAAAACTTGGTTCAAATGAGTTTGCAGAAGCACTAGAGTCAAAAGCGATTCATATTTCAGCAACTGCAGGAACTGAAACTTTTGTTATGGAAGTAAGTTCACTTAAAGATGAGTATGAAAACTCTTTAAAGTATTTAGACTCACTCCTTCGTGACCCTAACTACTCAAAAGAAGCGATGAGTAAAATTAAAACTATGACACTTGGAAGCTTAAGTAGAAAAGAGAATGATTTTGACTATATCGCTGGTGCTGAGTTAAAAAAACTTATGTTTGAAGGCACTGTTTTTGAAACACCTTCTACTGGTACCCAAGAGAGTATTAAGTCAATTCGTGTGACAGATATCAAAAGATTTATAAAAGAGCATATAGTTCTTTCTCGCGCGATAATTGTTGTGGGTGGAGATATCTCTTTAGAAGAAGTAAAAAAGAGTATGCAAACTGTTTTAGCCTCTCTTGAAGTGGGAAAAGCAGAAGATGTAGCACACTTTGAAGTAAACAAAAGTGTGAAAAAGTCTATACTTAAACGCGAAACAGAGCAGGCATATATCTATTTTGGTACACCTTACAATATGAGAGTAGATGACGAAGAGTATTATAAGGCTCGTGTTGCTACGTTTATCTTAGGTACGGGTGGTTTTGGAAGCCGTTTAATGGAAGAGATTCGTGTGAAACGCGGACTTGCATACTCTGCATATGCTCGCGTTCACATGAGTAAATCAAGTTCATATATGTCGGGTTACTTACAGACGAAACTTGACTCTATGGAAGAAGCGAAAAAAACAGTAAGTGAAGTTATCAATGACTTTGTAAAAAATGGTGTCACAAAAGAAGAGTTAGAGCAGACAAAAAAGTTTATTCTCGGAAGTGAACCATTGAGAGTTGAGACTATGAGTCAGCGTTTAAGTAGAACATTTATGGACTACTATAAAGGTTTCCAAGCTGGTCATTCAGCAGCTGAATTAGAAAAAATCAAGAACTTAAAACTCAAAGACTTAAACAAGTTTATCAAGAGTCATAAAGAGATTTTAGATATTACTTACTCTATTGTTACGAAGTAAGTAAAAAGTATGGCATTTTGTCATTCTTTTAAGTGATAATTTAAAAAAGTATTATAATCGTCATATCGGTTGGCGATTATGAATGTAGTCATTGTGAGGTGGAAGGTGGGACAGGGTCAGCCTTTTAACCAAGGATGTAACAATGAGATTCACAGTCATAATTGTTATAATCTTAGTTCTTTTAGAACTTAGGTTGTATTAAAAGCTTATGGGGAGTTGACGCTCCTCATTTGTCCCAACTGAATAAAATTATAGCATATTTTGTTTAAAAAGAAAAAGGAAGAGCGTTTGGCTACTACACTCATCGGTCAAATAGATAGAATCCTTTTTTCAGATGAGGGTTTTATTATTGCGGCTCTTAAGACTGGTGAAAAGATTAGTGGTACTTACTATGAGAGTGATATCGAGAGTATAAAAGGCTCTGCTATTACTTTGAGTGGATTTTGGGAAGATCATAAAAAGTATGGAAAAACTTTTAAGTTTGAGACACTTAAAGTCAACCAAAACGAACTCTTTTTCTTTTTAAATAAAATCATCAAAGGCTTTACAAAAAAACTTACAGCTGAACTGATAGAAAAATTTGGGCAAGATGGTTTAGTTGAAATCCTTGATAACGATATAGAAAGGCTCTTGGAATTTAAAGGCATAAAAGAAAAACGCCTCAAAAAGATTCAAGCCTCTTGGAAACAGTTTCGTTCAATGCGGCGTTTAGGAGAATTTCTCTCTCCTTTTGATGTCTCCCCAGCACTTCTTACTACAATAGCCACTGCAATGAAAGATGTAGATGAACCATGCACAAAGATAAAAGACAATCCATACATACTTACACACATAAACTCCATCGGTTTTAAACGAGCAGATGAACTCGCACTGAAGATGGGTATAGATAGAGAAGATGAAGGGCGCATAAGTTCTGCTATGGATTATGTACTGCTAAACTACTGTGAAGCTCAGGGGAACTCTTGTATTGCTAAAGAAGTTCTTTTTAGTGGTTTAGATGAATTGCTTATGTTTTCTCAAAAACACAATCTTTATGAGGCGGCTTTAGTTGAGAGAGTAGGCGAGGGAAGTATCGTCATTATGAAAAATGATAGAGTCTCACCTGCTCGACTTTATGATGCAGAAAAGTACTTGTATGATGAGTTCAAGATGCGAACTAAACTCAGTAGTGGTGGATTTGTTAAAAACATAGATGAGTTTTTAAAAGACTCTTCACTTAAACTAGGCGAACAGCAAAAAGAGGCCGTTGTTAAGATAAACGAGGGAGCAATGGTTCTCTTTTTAGTGGGTTACGCGGGAACGGGTAAAAGCACTACAAGTAAAACTATCCTTGAACTCATAAACACAAAATATGATAAAAAAGAGATAATGACTTGTGCTTTAAGTGGCATCGCTTCTCAGCGTATCAGTGATACTACAGGGTATGAGTCAGCAACTATTCAGTCACTACTTATAAAGCATGAAAATAGTGATAAATTTCCTTATAGTGTACTGCTTATCGATGAAGCTTCTATGATAAACTCTTCACTCTTTGCAAGACTCATAGGAAAAATTTCTCGTAAGGCTATTATTATCATTGTCGGCGATGATGCACAACTTCCTCCTATTGGCGCGGGTAATGTTTTGAGTGATGTGCTTACTTTAGAGTTAGCTCCAACTGTAAAACTAACCCAGATTTATAGACAGAGTGAAGACCAAGCCATTACTCTTATCGCAAATGATATTCGAAAGGGAGTCGTACCTCAGTATAGAGCTACTTATGAAGATTTTGAGTTTGTTGACATTACTATTGCGAATTACTATGCACTAAAAAATCAACTCTCAACAGATGAACTTAAAAACCTAAGAGATGAGAACTCTCAACAGATAATAGTAGAGATAGTTCACCGCGTTTTAGACTCACTCAAAAAAGCGAGATACAGACTACAAAACAAACAGATAAAAGAATATCTGAATTATTTTCAAGTCATAACACCTATGAAAGGTGGCATACTCGGAAGTACAAATCTTAACAAGGTTTTACAAGAGTACTTTAACCCTAACCCTAAAAAGTGTGTTAAACGCGGTGGTTTAGAGTTTCGCCTTATGGATAAAGTAGTACACACTAAAAATGAGAACATGACTTCTTGGAGTGGGGATGGTTTTAAGATGGGTGAAGACTCTAATCAAAGACGCATCTTTAACGGGATGAGTGGACTGCTTTTTAAGATAGAAGAGGATGATGAACAACTGTTCGTATTTTATCCAAACGAAGATGTAGTGGTTGTTTATGAGTATGAAGAGTTAAAAAGCCATCTTATGCTCTCATATGCTCTGACTATCCACAAGGTTCAAGGAATGGAGTATGATATAGTGGTTATTCCTATGACTTTTACTCACTTTATTATGCACAATACTAAGCTTATATACACTGCGATAACTCGTGCAAAACATAAGTGTATTTTAGTAGGTGAGGGTGCTGCGTTTGAGAGTGGTTGTCGAAAGTTTGAGGTTACTCGAAGAGATACTGTTCTTTTAGAACTATAGAATTTTTTGTAATTTTTTTTGTACTCCTTTGTCCACTATGAATAAATAAGATTTTTACTATATAATAAGATTATAATAACATATTTTTGTGGAGTGGAAGTGAAAAATAAATTTTCAATACTAATAATAGACGATTCTAAACTAATAAATAATTCTTTAACACAATCTTTAAGTAGCCGAGGTTATGAAGTTGTGCAGGCTTTTGATGTGACAACTGCTAAGAGTATTTTACAAGATAGAAGTTTTGACTATGCTCTGCTTGACTTAGAGCTTCCTGATGGAGTGGGTGAAGACGTACTGCCGTATTTACAGATTCATGAAGAGATTAGAGTTATAGTTATGACATCTGATAGAGATAAGCAGAGACGTGAACATCTGTTTAACTATGGTGTAGTCATAGACTATATAACCAAAGAGCGCTATTTCGCAGATATGGAACTCTCTATCGTACAACTTATAGAACGTGTTTCAACGAACCATCATTTAAGTGTGTTAGTTGTTGATGACTCAAGGTTTATGCGAACACAGTTAAGAATACTTCTCTCCAAACGCGGCTTTAAGGTTTACGATGCAGTTGATGGAAAAGCAGCACTACTAGTTATAAAAAAACATCAAATAGATGGTGCTATTATTGATCTTGAGATGCCTGTAATGGACGGAAACAAACTTTTAGGTGCAATCAAGAGAGATAAAAGAAACCTTCTTATGCCTATTATGGTGGTTTCAGGAACAACAGACCCTGATAAAATAGCAAGAGTTATTAAAAATGGTGCAAGTGATTTTATTAAAAAACCTTATGCAAATGAAGAGTTGATTCTAAGAATTGATAAAATGATGGAAGACTTAAAGCAACAGCGCCAAATTAAACGCCATGAAGCTCGATTTGAAATGTATAATCAGGCTATTGATAAGGCTGCTATATTTTTTAAAATGAGTAATGATTTTACAATTACATATGCGAATGATAGCTTATGCGAACTACTCTGTGATGATAGTGACCTCATAGAAAATGTGAACTTTAAAGAGTATCTTAGTGAAGAGAATAGAGTTAGTATTGATGGTTTAAAAGATGCACTACAAGAGAAAAAACCATTTAAGGATGTTTTTTCTTTTAAAAATTCTCATCTACAGTATGTCTCTTTAAATTTAACATTTACACCACTTTTAAATGAGAAAGATGAGATTGATGAAATTCTTGTTATCGGTTTTGATGTGACACTTTTAGAGCAAAAAGAGAGTGATTTAAAAGAAAAGATTGAGTATGAAGTTCATAAGAACTGGGAACAAAACAAGATGCTTATCCAGCAGTCTAAAATGGCTTCAATGGGTGAAATGATAGGTCATATTGGGCATCAGTGGAGACAACCTTTAAGCTCTCTTGGTATAATGTTTCAGAAATTAAATTTAGCCTATAAAAAAGAAGATCTAAACGAAAAACTAATGACAAGTTCTACACAAAAAGCAATACGAATTATTGAGCAGATGTCTAAAACAATAGATGACTTTAGAGACTTTTTTAAGAGCGATAAAAAGTTAAGTTTAGTTACCCCAACAGATGTTTTAGATCAAGCAAATAATGTTATAGAAGCCACACTTATAAAGAACAATATAACAATAACTAGACATATTAAAAGTAATGTAGAGTTTCAATGTTTTAAAAATGAGCTCTCTCAAGTAGTCTTAAATATCATAGCAAATGCAAAAGATGCCATCATTCTCAATGAAGTTCAAGATGGTGAAATAAGTATAACAGTTCAAAGTGACACTCACTATGTAAGTATAATTATAGATGATAACGCAGGTGGCATACCAGAAAATATAATGGAGAAAATCTTTGAGCCTTATTTTACAACAAAAGAAAAAAGTAATGGAACGGGGATAGGACTTTATATGTCTAAAACCATTATAGAAGAGCATATGCAGGGAAAACTAGAGGTTGAGAACACACTATCGGGTGCATCATTCAAAATCAAGTTACCGTTACAATAACATTTTGTTGTATAATTACAAAAAATTTCATATTGGACTAAAAAATTGAGCTATAAAATTGACTTACAAAAAATTGCAGATGAATTAGAATTTGACTTAGAAGATGTTGAAATGATAATGGATTCTTTTTTAGAAAATGCAAAAACAAACTTAAATTTTATGGATAAAGCGATACAAATAGATGATTTTAAGGGGATTACAAACAGTGCACATGCCATAAAGGGAAGTGCCTTAAACTTACTCCTTGATGATGTCGGAAATCTTGCTAGAGAGTTAGAACTCAATGCTATGGAAGAAAAAAATATAGATTATTTTGTACTATATGAGAAACTAAATCTCTTAATTAATGGTTTGAAGAATGAAAAATAGTATCAGTATACTTTATGTAGAGGATGACTCTTCTGTCTGTGATTTTGTCAAAGTTATATTTGAAAAAAATGATATACAAAATGTTACTTTTGCTTCTAACGGTGAAGAGGCATTAGATATTTATACACAAAAATCTTTTGATCTTGTAATTACTGACATGATTATGCCCATCATAAATGGTTTTGAACTCATCGAACATATCAAAAAAATCAATGACAAGCAGATTTTTATAATGGTGACAGGTTTAGAAAATAGAAATGATTTAATCCGTGCAATTGAACTCCATATAAACTATTTTATTGCAAAACCTATTCGTCCTAAAAAGTTTATGCGTATTTTAAATGAAAGTTTTGAACTTGTATCACAACAAAAAGAGGCTGCCTTAAACCAAACCTTGTTGAGTCAGTATAAAAGTAGTATAGATGAAACGGCAATAGTCTCTAAGAGTGATAAAGACGGAAACATCACTTATGTTAATCCAGAATTTTGTAAAATTTCAAAATACAGTGCAGAAGAGTTGCTAGGTCAAAACCATAGAATTCTTCGTTCACAAAAAACACCTCAAGCAACTTTTATAGATATGTGGAAAACTATAAGCTCGAAAAAACGATGGCAGGGAATCATTACAAACAGAGCCAAAGATGGTACAGAGTATGTGGTCAATAGTGTCATTATTCCTCTTTTAGACCTCAATGATGAGATTATTGAATACATAAGTATTAGACATGATATAACAGAGTTAGAACTTTATAAAGAAGACTTAAAAGCACAGTTAGATTTGGCAGTATCAGAAATAGTAGATACTCAAAAAGAGATTGTGTATACTATGGGTGCAATTGGTGAGACTAGAAGTAAAGAGACAGGAAACCATGTAAAACGTGTTGCAAATCACTCTTATACCTTGGCTAGACTAGCTGGTTTAAGTGAAGAAGAATCAGAGTTGTTGAGATTAGCATCTCCTATGCATGACATAGGAAAAGTCGGTATTCCTGATAATATTTTAAACAAACCAGGGAAGCTGGATTTTGATGAGTTTGAGATTATGAAAACACATGCTGAACTCGGTTACGATATGCTTAAAAACTCACAACGAGAGATACTTAAAACATCAGCTATAGTAGCCTATGAACATCATGAAAAATGGGATGGAAGTGGATACCCAAGAGCCCTAAAAGGTGAAGAAATTCATATATATGGTCGTATAACGGCTATTTGTGATGTTTTTGATGCTTTGGGTGCTGATAGATGTTATAAAAAAGCATGGCCTTTAGAAAAAATACTAGACTTGTTAAAAGATGGACGAGGAACACATTTTGATGCTTCTTTAATCAATCTTTTTTTAGAGAATATAGATAAATTTTTAGAAATACAACAGAGATACAAGGATTAGTAGTAAATAGATGGATACATTAGATGAAGTAGTTAAAAGAATCACCCCTTTAGTAAAGTCATATGCACGAGATATGAAAATACTTTTAGTAGAAGACCAATCAGCAAACATAGACTTTTATAAGGTCGCGTTTGGAAAGTACTTTAATGTTTGTGATGTGGCATTAAACGGGCAGATAGCGTTAGATATGTACAATAAAGATAGAAATTATTATGACCTAATTATCACAGATGTAGATATGCCTATAATGGACGGCTTAGAGCTTGTAAAAAACATTAGAGATCGTTGTATGGATCAAAGTATTATTGTAATCACTGCAACTACAGACATAGTTAAAAATCAAGATTTAGCATATTATTTCATAGATGGATTACTTCCAAAACCTGTAAATAATAAAAAACTATTTATTTTGCTCTATAGAGTTTTAAAAAAGATAGCTGAAAAAAAAGAGTTAAGCCATTATATAGCTGATTTAGAAGATGTAGTAACTAAGGAGATGGAGTATAAAAATCATTATAAATTTATAATAGATAAACTAGAAGCTATATCTGAGAATAAAGAAGCACAAGATGTAATAGCTATGCTCAATACTCTTGTGGGAAAAACTGATGTAATTATTGAAGAACAAAAGAGTAAGGTTTTGTTATCTGAAAAGAAGGTTACTCTTAATGAAGCACATGAAAAAGACTTGCGTTTTTCTACTGCTGATTATCAACTCAGTGCCGAAAAACTTTTAGAACAACTTGATGATACTATCATTGATAAGATAGAGAACTTTACAGAGGTTTTAGATATGTTTGTTGTAGAGTTAGACCTAATAGAAAGTTGTAGTGCATCGGAGTCAATCGTATCTTTAGGGCGGGTGTCAGCTTATATTGATGAGTTTTTAAAAATTATAGATAGTTTAGTGGTTTTCCCAATAATTCATCGAGCGTTTATGAACTTAAATGAATTTATACATAATATAAAAGAAGAAGATCTCCAAAATAGTGAGAAAAAGATGTTATTAGTAAGTCTTTTACTCAATGTTGAAAAAGATATATCTAATTGGATTAAAACTATTTTTATTGATCAAACAGCGAGTAATATTTACTACTTTGATGCCTCATTTTCTAATGGTGCCTTTGAAATTGAGTCAATGTTTTATAGTGTAGGAGTTGAATCTGATGAAGTTTTTGATGATGATGACCTTGGTTTCTTTTAAAATGGGACTTGTGTATTATGCCAGATAATAAACAAGCATTTATCGACACTTTATCATTATTGTATGTAGAGGATGAGAATGATATATCTCAAGATATGTGTGATATGTTGGCATACTCATTTAAGCATATAACCCATATGAGTAACGGTAAAGAAGGTTTAAATGAGTTTACACAAGGAAAGTATGACATAGTTCTAACTGATATTCAAATGCCCGAAATGAATGGTCTAGAAATGATAGAGTCTATAAGAAAAATTTCAAAAGATGTTCCTATTTTAATTATGAGTGCATTTAATGATGCTGATTATTTAAAAAAATCTCTTGACTTAGGTGTATCTGGATATATATTAAAACCGATAAATTATGAAAAAGTTGAGAATGCTTTTGAAAAAATCATAGACATTCTTTATGATAAGTTTAAACTTGAAAAATCTTACACAGCATTAGAAAAAGCTAAAGCAGAAGCTATCCAAGCAAATAAAATAAAATCAACATTCTTAGCAAATATGAGCCATGAAATCAGAACACCACTTAATGCAAGTATGGGTTTTATAGATATCATCCAAGAAGATTTTGATGATGAAACTCTGCTTTACTATGTAGATATCATTAAAAATAATAATGAGTCTTTATTATCTATTGTAAATGACATATTGGATTCTGATAAAATTGATAGTGAACAACTTGCTATTAATATCGAAGCTATGGATATACGTAAAACTGTAGAACAAGTTGTGCACCTTTTTAGTGCTAAAGCAAATGAAAATAATCTTCGTATAGATATAAATATAGCAAATGATATGCTAAAAACATCAGATAGTGACCCTTTAAGAGTTCGTCAAATTTTGTCAAATTTACTCAGTAACGCGGTGAAGTTTTCAAAAGATAGTACAAATATTGTCTTGAGTGTATATATGAGAGGTACGGACATCGTCTTTAGTGTTAAAGATAATGGTATCGGTATATCTAAAGAGTATCAAAAAGAGATATTTACACCTTTTACGCAGGCAGATTCTACAACGACAAAAGAGTTTGGTGGAACAGGACTAGGACTTTGTATATCTAAAAAACTCGCACAACTTCTCGGTGGTAATATTGAACTAAAAAGTGAGTTAGGCAAGGGGAGTGAATTTATATTTTTTATAAAAAGTAAAAATATAAATCGAGGAATGAAAGAGACAAAAGAACTTACAAAAAAGTCAAAGCAAGATAATGTAAACTTTGATGGCAGTCATGTACTTTTAGTTGAAGACACTGAAGCTAACCAAGTATATATGGGTATTTTATTTAAAAAGTTAAACTTAACCTATGATTTAGCAAAAAATGGTGAAGAAGCTATAGAAATGTTTAAAAAATTTAAATACGATGTTATCATTATGGATGAAAATATGCCTATTATGTGTGGTATTGAAGCAACAAAACATATTTTAGTCATTGAAAAAAAAGAGAAGTTAAAACATACTCCGATTATTGCACTCACAGGAAATGCACTAAATGGTGATAAGCAAAGATTTCTTAAGGCTGGAATGGATGAGTATCTTACTAAACCCCTGAACAAAAAACAATTAGTTGCTACCTTGGAGGTATTTCTTGAAACAGTTGACTCTAGGGCATAAGATAAGTCTTGGATTTGGGCTTATAACAATCCTTACTACTATTTTTATAATGATAAACAGTATAAAAATTACTGAGGTTAACACAATACGAGAGAGTATCCGTCACTTAAGACTTCCTACAGTAGAACAAAATACTCGTTTACTTAATGGTGTTAATCACTCTCTTGGAAGTCTTCGAGCATGGATAATTTTAGGTGAGGAAGAGTCTAAGTTTGAAAGAGTTTTTGCCTGGCAAGAAGATATAGAACCAGCCTTAGAAATTTTAACTGAACTATCTCAAAGATGGACAAATCCTCAAAATATTGAGAAGTTTCATAGACTTACTCCTCTTTTTAAAGAGTTTAAAAAATATCAACAAGATATAGAAGACATTGCACATACCCCAGAGAACGAACCTGCTTTAAAAATTCTTTTTGACGAGGCTATTCCTCAAACTAGAATACTAACAAATAGTATGGAAAAGATAATTGACTTGGAGTTACAAGAACCTGCAAGTTATGAGAGAAAAGTACTACTTGGATTTATGGCAGATCTTCATGGAACAACAGCTATGTCTTTAGCTGATATTAGAGCATACTTACTCTCAGGAGACAAGAAGTTTCAAACATCATTTTACAAATCATGGAAGAGAAATACAAAGAATTTTTTGAGTTTGGAGAATAGAGTAGGTTTTTTAAATAAAAAACAGAAAAAATATTTTGATAAATACCGTCTAGCAAGAGAGAAATTTACTCCTCTACCAAAGAAAATGTTTGATATTCGTGGATCACAAATGTGGAATGTTTCAAACTATTTACTAAAAACAAAAGCTGCTCCAACTGCAGAAAAAATTAGAAAGACCTTACATGAGATGCTACAAAATCAAAGACAACTAATGCATAGTGAAGTACAAAAATCTGTAGAAGCAACAGGTTCTCTTCAACTATTTGGGCTTATAGCACTGCTCAGTGTTATCATTATCTCAATAATAGCATCGATATTACTCCGTAAAACTATAAACAAACAGTTTTCTCAATTACAAAAAGGTCTACTTGGTTTTTTTGATTATCTAAATAAAAAAAGTGAAAAAGTTCCTTATCTTGATGATAGTTCTGGGGATGAGTTGGCTGCTATGTCGAAAATTATTAACGATAATATATCTCAAACAGTAAAAATTTTAGAAGAAAATAAAGATATATTTAGACAACTCCAAGAGTATAAAAGGGCTATTGATGAGCATTCTATAGTCACTGTAACAGATACGAATGGCATAATAATCTATGTAAATGATAAGTTCGTTGAGATAAGTGGATACTCAAAAGAAGAGACTTTAGGTAAGACTCATAGTGTAGTCAACTCAGGCATGTACGATAGTGATTTTTGGGCCACGATGCATAAAACTATTGCAAAAAAGAAGATATGGAAGTACGAAGTTTGCAATAGAGCAAAAGATGGCTCTTTATACTGGGTAGATAGTTCAATAGTTCCAATTTTAGATAAAAATGAAGAGATAAAGAACTATATAGCAATCAGGCATGATATAACACAAAGAAAAGAAAATGAGATAGAGCTAATTAAGGCAAAAGAGATGGCCGTAGTTTCCTCAACTGCCAAGTCAGAGTTTTTGATGAATATGTCTCATGAAATTAGAACACCTTTAAACGCCATAATGGGCTTTATAGGAATTCTTACTGAGCAGGAAGCAGATGAAGAAAAGTTAAAATATTTAAAAACTATAAACAGTTCTAGTCAGAGTTTGACAAATATAATTAACGATATTTTAGATTTTTCTAAGATAGAGAATGGACAACTCGATATTGAGTCTATAAACTTTGACCCCAGTTATGAGTTTAAATCCACTCAAGACCTCTTTTTCGCAAAGAGTGAAGAAAAAAGTATTCAACTAGAGATATCTTTTAGTAACTTACCACACTACTTAAAGGGCGATATCTTAAGAATAAAGCAGGTTGTTAATAACCTCTTAAGCAATGCCATAAAGTTTACACCAAAAAATAAGCATATATTTTTAAACATAGAATACAGGGACGAAATGCTACATGTGAGTGTTAAGGATGAGGGCATCGGAATTACACCAGAGTACAAGAAGAAAATATTTGATTCTTTTTCTCAAGCAGATAGTACAACAACACGCAAGTATGGTGGTACTGGATTGGGTCTGAGTATATCCACTAAACTAGTAGAGTTAATGGGTGGTGAGTTGCAGGTTACAAGCGAGCTTGGCGTTGGGAGTGAGTTTTATTTTAGCTTACCATTAGAGAGTGTAAAAGATAGCACTAAGAGTGTATCAGAGAGACCTTTACAAGATTTTACTGGATTAAAACTGCTCTTAGTTGAAGATGATAAGACTAACCAAATGTTTATGGAGGTTATTCTTAAAAAACTGAAGGTCACTTATGAGATAGTTGGGAATGGACTAGATGCCATAGATGCATTTAAACAAAATGATTATAATCTTATCTTGATGGATGAGAATATGCCAAATATGAATGGTATTGAAGCTACTAAGAAAATAATTGAACTTGAAAAAGAGTTAGGTCTTGAGCATACCCCTATAGTTGCATTAACTGCAAATGCCTTAAAGGGCGACAGAGAAAGATTTTTAGAAGCAGGAATGGATGAGTATTTAACTAAACCTTTAAATAAGAAAAACTTGATAAGAATATTTGAAATGTATTTCCACAATAAAACTCAAATTTAACTAAAATATTTTTGTTTTTTAATTTTTAAAGTTTTGTATTTAAAGACTTATAGTAAAATTCCGAACATGAAGAAAAAAATAATACTACTACTAATGCTATTACTACTTACAAATAGTATAGTCTATATCTTAACTGAAAAAAATATACAAAACATCGCAAATGATGAAATTCAAGAAGATATTGATGCCTTAACGACACATTATCAACTACTTTTGTCTGTTCAAAAAAACATCGCGTTTGCTATTCATAAAAATATTTTACGAAGCTCCGATGTCTCAACACTACTAGACACAAGCCTCAGTCCAAAGATACAAAAACAAAATAGAGCCAAATTATATATGCAAGTCCTAAGAGACTATAATGATGCGAAAACACAAGGGGTCTTACAAATACAGTTTGTAGATAAAAATAACATCTCTTTTTTACGTATGCATAAGGTAGATAAATTTGGAGATGATTTAACTGGCATTAGAAAAGATTTTGAATATACCAATAGAACAAAAAAACAACTAGGTGTGTTTTCGCAAGGAAGAACATCTCATGGTTTTAGAAATATATTTCCAGTATATAAAGGAAGTGAACATATTGGTTCTATGGAGATATCTTTTTCAAGTGATGATGTTATAAAGTACTTAAACAATACTAGGAAATTACATGCAAGTTTTTTAATAAATAAAAAACTCATAGAAAATAAGACTTTCAAAAAGAACGACTTAGTTGTAAAGTATGTTCAGAGTGTAGAAAACAGAGGTTTTGTATTAGCTGAAACTCTCTCAGAAAAGGAAAAGAGACCTTGTGCTCATAAGATATTAAACGATACAAGTGTGAAAAAAGCAATATTATTCAAAATGGCAGCAGGAAAAGCCTTCTCTTCTTATTCTGGTGATGGAAAGCATATAATAATATATTCATTTTTACCTGTGAAAAATATAAACAAAGAGGCTGTCGCATGGTTTGTCTCTTATACTAACTCAGAAACAATTCAGTCTATATTATTTACATCTAAGTTAATTCGAATCTTTTCATTACTGATTTCGCTACTTATCTTTTATTTTATATTGAAACAAATCAAGTCTGAAAGTAAAATTAACGAATTGAGCTTAGACCTCTTACGTCAAGTAGAACTTTTTACTAGCAATGTAATGGCATGGGAATGTGACTTAGATGGTAAGATAAGTTATATCACACAGTCACTCTTAGTTATGAGTGGTTACACAAAAAAAGAACTTTTAGGTGTTTCCTTTGCAAGGCTACATACAAATGAAACAAATAATATAGTAAATATTCAAATAAAAGAAACGCTCAGTAGCGGAAATATTTGGAAGGGTGACTGTCAATATAAATTTAGAGAAGTGGGTTCTTATTGGGTTAGGTGTAGCATATACCCTAAACTTAATGAAGAAAACAAGTTAGCAGGTTACCAAGCAATTTTACACTCGATTGATGCTGAAAAATCTAAAGAGCAGTTTTTAGCAAATATGTCTCATGAGATAAGAACACCACTCAATGCAATTATGGGTTTTATAAAACTACTCAAAGAGGAGCATGAAAATCTTAATTACTTAGACATTATAGACAACTCTAGTAAATCACTGCTCCAAATTATTAACGATATATTGGATTTTTCTAAAATTGAAAGTGGTAAGCTAGATATTGACTATCATGACTTTAATCCAGTCAATGAATTTAATGCGACAAGAGATCTTTTTTCAAGTAAGTGTAGTGAAAAAAGTATACAGTTACATGTTACTTTTGAGAATATGCCAGAGGCTTTAGTTGGTGATCCTTTACGTATCAAACAGGTTATAAATAATCTTTTAAGTAATGCTATCAAATTTACAGCCGAAAATAAAAATATATACTTAAATCTCAAGTATGAAGATAAAGCCTTATGTATATCTGTAATAGATGAGGGAATAGGGATAAGCCAAGAGTATCAAAAAACAATTTTTGAGTCATTTACGCAAGCCGATATATCAACTACTCGTAAGTATGGTGGCACAGGCTTAGGACTTTCAATATCAAGCTCATTAGTGAATCTAATGGGTGGAAAACTTAATGTTAAAAGTAAATTAGGTGAGGGGAGTGAGTTCTATTTTTCACTACCGCTACAAATAGGAAAGTCTGTTAGTACTCCAAAAATAGTAAATAAACATGTTGATTTTTCTCATCTAAAAATACTTCTAGTTGAAGACAACAAGAGTAACCAGCTTTTTATGAGAGTCATATTTAAAAAGGTAAATATTAAATTTGATATTGCTAATGATGGACTAGAAGCGATTGAAATGTTTAAAAGTAGTAAATATAATTTGGTTTTCATGGATGAAAATATGCCTAACATGAATGGAATTAAAGCCACACAAGAGATACTTCGTTATGAAAAAGAGCAGAACCTTCAACATACACCAATTGTAGCCCTAACGGCAAATGCATTTAGAGGAGATAGAGAAAAGTTTTTAGATGCAGGAATGGATGGGTATCTTACTAAACCTTTAGATAAAAATATTTTTATCTCAACTGTTCAAGATTTTACAGCTAAAAAGAGTTAAAGAAGTTTTCTAACTCTTGTTAGTTTGCTAGTATTTTTTTTACTTAGTCGCTTCGATAGTACTTTTAAGCTCTTCTTTTGCATTGATTGTCATGATACTTTTAATCTTTCCATCATCGAGGTAAACAACTGTTATCTTCTCAGTATCCATATCTTTTCTAAATGGAGCAGCAACACTTTTTTCGTTTAAAAGTAAAACTGTATGTTTAAAATCTTTGAGTCCCGGAAGAATAAAAAGACTTTTGATAATTGAAGGTGCTGCACTTACATCTGCGATAAACTCAACATTATATTGTGAAAGGTATGATGCTTCTTGAGTCTCAAAGTAGTCATTGCATATATGTGCCGCATCTTTAGCAAAAGCAAAAATTACTTTCTTAGTATTTTTCTTAAGTGTATGCTCTTTTTCAAACTGATCTTGAAGTGTTAAACCACTTAAACTTTTACCAACTACAAGTTTTGCCTCAACATTTTGAGTGTTTTCTTCTTTTGCACCACAAGCTACAAAAAGTAGTGCAAGTGTTAGTGCTGTAATAATTTTCATCATTATTTAATCCTTTTTTATTGTTGTGCAATGATACACTAGATAGTTTATATTTACAATAGTGAAAAATTTAGCACAAGAGATTAATAAATATTAAAGTAAAAAAATTTGTGTATAATTACAAAAAAATTAAGGAAATAAATATGGCATGGGCAACAGCAAGACATATACTAGTAGATAGTGAAGAAAAATGTAATAATCTAAAAACAGAAATAGAGGGTGGCATAGCGTTTGAAGATGCAGCAAAAACAAACTCAACTTGTCCTTCATCAGCTGATGGTGGAGACTTAGGTAAGTTTAGTCCAGGACAAATGGTTCCTGAGTTTGATAAAGTCGTGTTTAACGC
This sequence comes from Sulfurimonas sp. SAG-AH-194-C21, assembly GCF_029215985.1. GTDB lineage: Bacteria > Campylobacterota > Campylobacteria > Campylobacterales > Sulfurimonadaceae > Sulfurimonas. The sequence goes on along the minus strand of NZ_JAEMVC010000001.1, from coordinate 21,103 downwards.
TGATGTAGGTGTAGTATATGGACCAGTTAAAACTCAGTTTGGTTACCACCTACTAGAAGTTACTGCGAGAGGATAGTCCTCTCTTTGTAATTTTAATATTTGACACACTACTTTTAAAGTAGTATAATATAGTAGTTTATTTAAGGATATTAAAATGATTACTATAGCCTCAAAAGATATAATAAAAACTCCCTCGTATATTACTCAACCAAAAGATATTACTTTTGTGGAAGATGCAAAAAAACATATTATAAAAAGTGTAGTATTCCCTTATGCATTATATGAACAACTGCGTGAAAAGATAGAAGATGAACTCTACATTATCCAAAACAAAGAGGCACTTTCAGAAGAGTCTTTTAGTGAATTTTTAGAGATAGAAGAGATAGTAGAAGAGTTGGCATAATGAAACGCGGTGAGATATACCTAGTAAATTTTGGAAAAAAGTACAACAGTGAGTTTGGAAAGGTAAGACCAGCACTTATCATCCAAAATGACATAGCAAACAGAAACATTGATAAAGTAGATTTTAAAGGAGTGACATTAATTCCACTTACTTCGAGAATCAGTCAAGGTAACTTGCGAGTTTGTATCGAAAAACGCGATAAATTAGAAGAGAGAAGTGAAATCTGCATTAATGAGCTTTGCACTTTAGATATGTCACGAATTAAGTTAGAAAGCTTATTAACAGAGTTAAGTGAAGAAGAAATATCAGAGGTAAATAGAAAACTTCTAATGCATTTGGCTCTGTAACTTCTAAAACTTAGTAAGGATAATCTCTTCAAGCTCTTCTAATGGAGCAGATATAAGTCCATCAAACTGTGTTTTATTAAAAGTTTGTTGGCGTTTAGCGAGTTGTGCGGTGTGAATTGATATTAACTCACACATCTCCTCTTCCTCTACTTTTCCATCAAGAAAATCTAAGACTTCAACTATTCCAATACTTTTCATTGATTGTGGTAAACGCGAGTACTTACTCTCAAGTGCACAAACTTCATCTATCAAGCCCGTCTCAAGCATACTAGCTGTACGTTTTTTAATACGTTCACGGATTGTGTCACGCGATACTTCTATGTTGTAAATTGGCATATTTTGGATGATGGGTTGGGGTGGATTTTCCTTAAACCATTGTGTTGGTGTGATTCGTGAAGCTTCATAAATAAGTAAGGCTTTTTCTATCCTATAGCTATCATTCTTATCGATTTTTTTCATGTATAAAGCATCTTTTTGTAGAAGTAATTCATAACAAGTAGGTAAGTCCTTTAACTGCTGTTTGACTTTCTCTTTTATCTCTTGAGATATGTAAGGAAGTGTAGAAAGCCCTTGCATTAATGATTTTAGATAAAAAGATGTTCCACCAACTATAACAAGGTTTTTAGTATTTTCTTTACAACTTTTTACTACTTCTTTATACAGAGATATGAAAATATCTACACTAAAGTACTCATCAGGTTTTAAAACATTTATACCAAAGTGCTTCACTAGTGCAAGTTCTTCTTTGGAGGGTTTTGCAGAGACTATATCAATCTCTTTATAAATACTAAGAGAGTCTATTGAGAGTATATAAGCATCCATTTTTAGTGCGATTTTTATTGCTAAATTACTCTTCCCTGATGCAGTTGGCCCAATGATTGCAAGTTGTTTCATAACGAAATTATATCATTTTAAAGCTCTTTTAGATAAAATAACTAATAATTATATACAAAGGGAAGAATGTTGCAAAGAGTTATCCAAAAAGCAAAAGATTTTAACGAGTTAGTAATGTTTAAACACTCTATCTTTTCCTTGCCTTTTATCTTTATTGCTATGGTTGTAGCTGCAGATGGTTGGTTTGGTTTTATGCTTCTGACTTTGGGTGTTTTAGCCGCATTGAGTGCTAGAAATTTCGCTATGGGTGTAAACCGTTATGCAGATCGTGACATAGATGCACAAAATCCAAGAACAGCTGATAGACCAAATGTAGATGGTCGTTTAAATGCAAAAAATATCTTACTTTTTATTGTAATAAATGCAATGGTCTTTGTAGGAGTTGCTTATATGATAAATCCCTTAGCATTAAAGGTGAGTCTACCTATTTTATTTGTTTTGGGCTCATACTCATACTTTAAGCGTTTCTCCTCTTTAGCACATATTGTTTTAGGTATTTCTCTCGGACTTGCTCCTATTGCTGGTGTGATTGCAGTTAGTGCTACTATCCCTCTGTGGTCTATCTTCCTAAGTTTAGGTGTTGTGTTTTGGGTGTCTGGTTTTGACCTGCTTTACTCACTGCAAGATATAGAGTTTGACAAAGAAAAAGGTCTGCACTCTATTCCTGCGAAGTATGGCTCGGAGACAACACTACTTATATCCGCACTGTTTCATACACTTACCGTCCTTTTTTGGACACTTTTTGTATATAAGGCAAACTTAGGCTCCATAGCTTATGTCGCTGCATTTGGAAGTGCTTTCGTTTTAGCCTATGAGCAAAAATTAGTACGCCGTGACTTTACACAAATAGACCGTGCTTTTTTTACGGTCAATGGTTATCTCGGAGTCGCATTTTTTATTTTAATCGTTTTAGATAGGATTATCTCATGAGTACTCCGCGTTTAGTAAAAGCTCCTATTAGCATCTGTTTTAGTGAAGAAAATATAGACAAAGAAGTATATGAAAGAGAGTATCAGCAGTTAAGTGAATCCGATGAAGATCCTATTAGCCAGTGGTTAAAACTTGCTAAAGCAAAAGGGGATACACGAGAAACAGACCCTATCCTTTTAGAACTTGTAGTTGAGTTACATAGAAAGATAGATTCGCTTGAGATGTTTTTAAAAGATGAAGTGCCTAAACGGGTCTCACTTATTTGTGCATCTGCCATAGAGTCTATAGGTTTTGAGTACTTCAAGATGGAGACTGAGATTTTAGAAGAGGGAACACTTTATTATGGTCGGATTGAGATGCCAATTTATCCCAAGCATGATGTTGGTGTGTTCTTTGAAGCACAAAGCAGTACTTTAGCAAAGATAATAAAGATGCACGATAGAGATGAAAAAGAGTGGAATGCATATATGACAGCAAGAGAAAGAGTCCTAATCCGAGAAGCAAGAGAGAAAAAATAGTGAATTACTTACAGTTTAATATAGAATATGTAGTTGTTGTAATGGCGGGAATCATCCTTTACTTACTTTATTATGTGTATGCAAAAGATGCGAGTTATACTCGAAATATTCGCTCGGTTGCTAGTGTTGTAGAAGAGATGAACCGTGAGCTTTTTTATCTCAAAAAGAACCTGACTGAAACTCAGGGAAGCATCAAAGAAAATTCACAACGAATGAATGATGAAGCGATATATGAAGAGATAGAACGCAGTGTGTATGACATGGTTCAACCTCTTAGTTTAGGCTTAAAACAACTTCAAGATAACATTAACGCCATCGATACAGAAGTTGCAAACCGTATAACTAATTTAGAAAGTGGTGTAAAACAGATAAGTATTCCAACTTCAGTACATGGAAACGATGATGAAAAGATCCTTTCACTTTTTAAGCAGGGTGTGTCCGTTGAGACTATCTCTAAAGAGTTACATATTTCACAACCTGAAGTTGAGTTTGTACTCAAAATAAACAAAATAAAGTAATCACATGAGTGCAGATAAAAAACTTTTCACCTTAGTGAGTATCTTAATCGGTATAAGTGTGTTACTTGCATACACTTTAGCCTCGTATACGACACTTTTATTTAATGTAAATGAGTTTCATTTTGCTATTCGCCAAGCTGCGTTTGGTGTAATGGGTATTAGTATTATCTTTATTCTTTCTCGGTTAGACCCTGATGTATGGCTTACCCCAATTGGTTTTTTACTTTTCTTTGGCTCTTTAGCACTTATGATAATGATGCCTTTTTTACCAGAGTCTTTGGTGTCAGCAGTTGGTGGTGCAAAACGCTGGATTAAGGTATCAGGTTTCTCTTTGGCACCTGTAGAATTTTTTAAAGTAGGTTTTGTCTACTTTCTCGCATGGAGTTTTTCTCGTAAATTAGGGCATCATGATGGAATGGGCATAACAAATGAGTTTAAGCGCTTTATTCCTTATGGTGTTATTTTTATAGGGGCAATGTTTATCATCGCGTTTTTACAAAAAGACTTAGGGCAGGTTGTTGTTTTAGGTCTGACACTTCTTTTTATGTTGATATTTGCTGGAAGTAGCTTCCGTTTTTTTCTGAGTATCTTAGGTGGAATTTTTATGGCTGTGATGATATTTATTGTTACTGCTGAACATAGAATCATTCGTATAAAATCATGGTGGGCATTAGCACAAAACTCTGTCTTAGAGGTACTACCAGAGAGTTTGGCAGAAAAGCTTAGAGTACCAGTTGAGGTTGAGCCTTACCAGATAGGGCACTCTTTAAACGCCATTAACAATGGTGGTATTTTTGGTGTTGGCATTGGAAATGGCACTTTTAAACTCGGCTTTCTTTCAGAGGTTCATACGGACTTTATTTTAGCTGGTCTTGCTGAAGAGTTTGGTTTTATAGGTGTGGCGTTTGTGGTATTTATTTTTCTTTGGATGTTGCAGCGTATATTTAAAATCGCAAACCGTGCAGAGGATAAAAGTGTTTATCTTTTTAGTATAGGTATAGGACTCATTTTATCTTTTGCCTTTTTAGTAAATGCTTACGGTATTAGTGGAATTACCCCTATTAAAGGTATTAGTGTGCCTTTTCTCTCTTATGGTGGTTCTGTTATGCTTGGCTCCGCGTTTGGTGTTGGAATGGTGCTTATGGCTTCAAACAGAGTCAACATGGACAATATACAAAGGATGGACAAAGAGTGAATATATGTATAACAGGTGGTGGAACTGGTGGACACCTTATGATAGCAGAGGCTCTTGTTGAAGCAGCTACAAAAGCAGGACATACGGCTATCTTTATGGGTTCAACACATGGACAAGATCAAAAATACTTTAAAGACTCATCTACTTTTAAAGCTGTACATTTTTTTGAGACAACAGGTGTAGTAAATCAAAAAGGTTTAGGGAAACTGGGAGCACTTGGAAAGGTCTTTAAGGCATTTTTAAAAGCAAGAAAAATTCTCAAAGAAGAAAAAATAGATGCTGTATATAGCGTTGGTGGTTTTTCTGCTGCTCCTGGTGCATTTGCGAGTATTTTTTCTAGGGTTCCTCTTTTTATTCATGAACAAAATGCAGTGTATGGAAAACTCAACCGTCTCCTAAAACCTTTTTCTACAAGTTTTATATCGGCTTATGATAAAGACTCTTCTATCCAAGGTTATCCTGTAAAAGAGATTTTTGCTTCTACTCAAAGAGAGAGAAAAAGTTTAAAAACTATTATCTTCTTAGGTGGAAGTCACGGTGCAAAAGCCATAAATGACTTAGCCCTTCAAAAAGCACAGAAGTTACAAAAGATGGGAATACATATCATTCATCAAGCGGGTGAGGCTGATTATGAGAGAGTAAAAAGTGCATATGCGGATTTGGATGTAGCCGTGGAGTTATATGCTTTTACAAAAGAGTTGCCGAGTCTTATAGCTAAGGCTGACCTTGGAGTCAGTAGAGCAGGTGCTAGTACTTTATGGGAACTTACAACAAATGGCTGTCCGGCACTTTACATTCCTTATCCATATGCCGCAGGAAATCATCAGTACTTTAATGCAAAGTTTATTGTAGATGAGTGTATGGGCTGGTGTGAGTTAGAAAATCAACAGTTGCCATTTGCCTTAGATGAGATACTAGTAAAGCCTGACTTACAAAAAAGAAGTGCGAAGTTACTGAAGTACTCAAATACAGATGTTGCAAAAAAAATGATAAACGCAGTAGAGGAAATGATATAAATGTTACATGAATTAGCACAAACACTAGTAGATTTGATTTTTGACTGGGGGTACTTAGGTATCTTTATAATGATGGCAATTGAGAGCAGTTTTATCCCTTTTCCGAGTGAGATAGTTTTGATTCCCGCAGGATATTTGGCAAGTCAAGGGGAAATGAGTATAAGTATGATAATGCTCAGTGCTCTTGGTGGTTCTATGGTTGGGGCATTTGTTAACTATTATCTTGCTTTAACACTAGGGCGAAAAATACTCATAAAGTATGGAAAGTACTTTTTTATAAAAGAAGAAACTTTGCAAAAGATGGAAGACTTTTTTGCTAAACATGGGCATATCTCAACCTTTACAGGAAGACTTATCCCTGGCATCCGTCAACTCATCTCTATTCCTGCTGGTTTAGCACGTATGAACCTAGTACAGTTTTCAATTTTTACGGCCTTTGGTGCAGGTATTTGGGCCTTAGTTTTGACACTATTGGGCTACTTTATAGGCGAGAATCAAGGACTTATTAATACTTACTTACGTGAGATAACTATTGGTGTATTACTTGGTTTAGTTATCATTGTTAGTGTATACTTTCGCATTAAAAAAAAGAGGAATAGCTAATGGATTATATGTTTGAAGCTGGATTTTTAGGGACAAAAGCACCGTTTTTTATGGACTTTGTTACACTACTTGTAGCAGTACTGCCTATACTTGTATATGGTGCGATAATTTTAGCAAGAAAAAAGATGTATAAAACACATATGGTTGTACAAAACATCATTTTTGTAGTTGCACTTGTTGTTGTTGCTTATTTTGAAGTTGGTGTTCGCGTTGGTGGTGGATTTGATGCATTTATGGAAGGAAGTGGGGTTCCTTATACATATGCTCTTATAGTTTTGCTTGTACATATCCTCATCGCAGTTGTGATGCTTTTTTACTGGGGTCTTACCGTTGTTAATGGAAATATAAACTTTAGAAAAAGAAGTTTACCAGGTATAGCATCTCGCGGACATAAAGTGATGGCATTAAAGGCTTTTGTAGCTATTATCTTCACTTCATTTAGTGGTATTTGGGTATATCTACTACTCTTCATCTATTAAAAGCAATAATGAGCAAAGCCCACTATTACTGCAGGGACTAAAGTCCCTACAACCCCCTAAAGCTACAAAAATAAACTTTTGAGAAATAAATTTAAAGGAAAAATATGATTAAAATTGATGAAAAAGCACCGGAGTTCTGTCTCCCAAATCAAGATGATATAGAGATATGTTCTCGTGACTTAAAAGGAAAATGGGTAGTTTTATACTTTTATCCTCGTGATAATACTCCGGGTTGTACAACTGAAGCTTGTGAGTTTACTGAGGCTGCACTTGATTTTGGTGATCTTGATGCTATTATCTTAGGGGTGAGTGCTGACACAACTAAAAAGCACCGCAACTTCATAGAGAAGCAAAACCTTGGCATAACACTACTAAGTGATGAGTCAACAGACATGATGCAAGAGTATGGTGTTTGGCAGATGAAGAAAAACTATGGTAAAGAGTATATGGGAATTGTTCGTAGTACTTTTATTATCAATCCTGAGGGAATTGTTAAGGCCGTATTTGAAAAAGTAAGAGTTAAAGAGCATGTAGCTAAAGTACAAGCTGAACTTGTAAGTTTACAAGCTTAGATTTTAAAAGAGTTGAAGTCCTCACAAGTGTGAGAACTTAACTTGTTAGACTCTAGTATCTGTATCTTAGATAGAAACGGATATCTTGAGCTGTATCTACAACACTACCTGCATAGTCTTGTCCACCACGATTAAGCATTGAGTTAGTAATCTCAACTGGTGTACCGGTAGTACTTCCAAAGAAACCATTACTTCCTGTATATTTATAGTCTATGTATGTTGCACGAACTTGAAAAGTTAAGATATCTTCGATTAACGGTTCTGTAAAATAAAGTTCATAAGCTTCACCACGAACAGCCATCTTAGAACCTATGTTTGTATCTTCAGCATATGTAATACTTCTCCAGTATTTACTACCTTGATTGTATTCAACACCCCATCTTCCATCTTCAGTGAAAAGGGATGGCATTTGTAATCCTGCCCAGATAGAAGTACCAGTTTGTGAGTCAGTTGAACCAAGCATACCACCGTTACCATTGTCAAGAGGGTCCGTAATACTCATAGCACCACTCACAAAGATAAATGTATCATCAAGATAATCACTCCACTCATCTCCAAGACCATTCATTGTGAAGTTAGCAGTGATACTATGCATTCCACCAACAGTCATCATCCCCTGAAATTGTCCAAGATTATTAAAACCTGCATCGATTAGGTTATTTGCATAGTAGTATTGAGTAGCAAATCCATACTGACCATCATCATATGGAACAAAGATTAAACCACCTAAGTCAATGTCTGCTATATCACTATTTTTTTGAGTGTAAGGTGCACTAACTACGGGCTCTCCTGTTCTTCTAACATCGAAAAATTTAGGGTTAGCATTTGTACCACCACGACCAGCACAGAACTTAACATACATACCCTCAACACCGATAAGATCTTCAAGAGCAAACTTTGAACTTAAACCGTCAAATTCAACATTGATAGTATGACCCATTGGCGATGCTGCACCATCATCTTCTCTTAAGTTGATAAGGTGACCATTTGTAGATGGACGACGCCCTATACTAAATGTCCAAGGAATTTCAGTTCCTAAAAAAGTATCATTTTTGTAAAGAAAATATGCTGAACGAACACGAATTACATCATCATATGCATTTTCATTTGTAATCCAATCAAATGTTTCAAATGGACTTCTATGAGACCCACTTCCACTTCTTGCACCAAAAGCTTTGTTATAAGCGAGTTGACCAGAAAAGCTGAGGTTATCTGTTGCTTTCCAGTTCATGTTAATCCATAGTCTGTTTGTCATGAAAGCATCATTGCCTTGCTCTGAACCATCAGCCATTTTATACTGCATATTGTCAATAGCAAACCTGTAATCAACACCAAATTTTAGATGCGAACCATTTGTTGCTTTGTTAAGGTCTGTAACACTCTCTTCGAGATCAGCTAAACGATCTTCAACTGTTTCTTCTTCATCATCATCCTCGTCCTCAGAATCTTCATCCCCTTCTTCATCTGAATCAGAATCTTCATCATCCTCAGAATCTTCATGAGAAGTTTCTTCTTCATCTTCATCATCTTGAGTGTCTTGTGCTTTGAGTGTAACTAATTCCTCTTGCATCTGCATCATTTTAAGCTCCATTGACTGGATACGCTCATACATTGACTCTGCACTTAAACTAGATGTTAATATAGTCGCAGCAGCCAATGAAAGTAGTAAAGGCTTGTTCATATTTTCCCCTTATATGTAATAAATCTGCAATACTATACATTATATAAGATAAAAGCAATTTGAAACGCAGGGTAATCACATAATAAATTCTAATCTTGGGTACAAAAGCTTAAATTAAATATATTTTGAGTATAATTCGCGGATTTTTCATTCTCTTTTGTAGAATAGAAAACATTAAACAGATATGTGTCAAAAGTTAGTGCAACTCTCTTTTTAGAGAGTCAATGTCCGACATTATCGAAGTCAACTAACAAAATCTTCGCATAAATGCGATTTAAGGATTACCTATGGTAACTATGAAAGACCTTTTAGAATGTGGTGTACACTTTGGACACCAAACACGTCGTTGGAACCCGAAAATGAAAAAATACATCTTTGGTGTTCGTAAAAATATCTATATAATTGATTTACAAAAGACTTTACGTTATTTCCGTACTACTTATACAGTTGTTATGGATGCAGCAGCTGAGGGTCAAACTATCCTTTTTGTTGGTACTAAGAAACAAGCTCGTAACTCTGTAAAGCAAGCTGCACTTGATTGTAACATGCCTTATGTAGATAACAGATGGTTAGGTGGTATGCTTACTAACTTCCCAACTATTCAAAAGTCTATCCGTAAACTAGACATTATTTCTGAAATGCAAGAAAATGGTCAAATTGATCTTCTTACTAAGAAAGAAAAATTAATGCTTTTACGTAAAAAAGTTAAGCTAGAAGCATATTTCGGTGGTATCCGTAACATGAAGAAACTTCCAGACATGCTTTTCGTAGTAGATGCTGTTAAAGAGCACATCGCAGTTTTAGAAGCTCGTTGTCTTAAAATCCCAGTAGTTGCTCCACTTGATACTAACTGTGACCCAGACTTAATTGACTACCCAATTCCAGGAAATGATGATGCGATTCGTTCAATTCAACTTTTCTGTCGTGAAATGACTGCGGCTATTAATGAAGGTAAAGCACTTCGTGATGCACCAGAAGAAGAAGAGCAAACTGAAGAAGAAGTAGTTACTGAAGCTCCTGCAACTGAAGCTCCAGCAGCTACAACGGAAGCATAATTATGGCAGTAGCAGTTACAGCAGCAATGGTAAAAGCACTTCGTGCTTCTACTGATGCTCCTATGATGGATTGTAAAAAAGTTCTTGTTGAAGCTGATGGAGACATGGCTAAAGCAACTGAACTTTTAAAGGCTCGTGGTATTGCTAAAGCAGCTAAAAAAGCTGATAGAATCGCGGCTGAAGGTCTTGCTGGAATCGTTATCGCTGATGACTTCTCTAAAGCTACTGTTGTAGAAATCAACTCTGAGACTGACTATGTTGCTCAAAATGAAGGTTTCCAAAACTTAGTGCAAGATACTGCACAAGAGATTTATACTAACCAGCCTGCTGATGTAGCTGCGTTTAGTGCATCTGACTTTGGCGAGAAGTTTCAAGCAGAAGTTATCAAAATTGGTGAGAAAATAGAATTACGTCGTTTTGCTACACTTACTGCTGATGCTAGTACTTCTTTAAATGCTTATATTCATTCAAACTCTCGAATAGCTGTTATCGTTACTGCTTTTTGTGATAGTCAAAAAACTGCAGAGGGTATGAGACCATTCCTTAAGCAAGTTGCGATGCATGCATCTGCAATGAAACCAACTACACTTTCATATAGAGATTTAGATGCTGCTTATGTAACTTCTGAAACTGTTGGAAGAATCGAAGTTATCAAAAAAGATAACATTGAATTAGGTCGTTTGAAGAAACCTCTTAAAAATGTACCTACTTATGTTTCTATGAGTCAACTGACTGAAGAAGTTTTAGCAAAAGCTGAAGCTGATATCAAAGCTACTCTTAAAGAACAAGGTAAACCTGAGAAAATCTGGGATAAAATTGTTCCTGGACAATTAGCTCGTTTTATCTCTGACAATAGTACTTTAGATCAAGAGCAATGTTTACTTGACCAAAACTTTGTTATGGATGATAAACTAACAGTTGCACAAGCGGTTGAACAAGCTGCTAAAGCCCTTGGTGGTACAGCTGCAATTTCAACATTTATACGTCTTGAAGTTGGTGAGGGAATTGAGAAAAAAGAAGAAGATTTTGCTGCGGAAGTCGCTGCACAAATGGCTTAAGCTTTTTAGCTTAGCCAAATCTTTTAGAACTCTCCTTTAACCATTTCGTAATTATATCAGCCTCTTGAGGCTTTTGTATATAATACCCCTGAATCTTATCACATCCCATATCTTTTAATATTTGTAGAACGGCTACATCTTCAACACCTTCTGCTACTACAGACATGTTTAGTTTATGACCTAGCATAAGTACAGTCTCGGCAATTGCTAAAGACTCTGGATCATTACTTATATTTTTTACAAAAGATTGGTCAATCTTTATTTCAGAAAATGGCACACGATGTAGTTGCATTAGCGAAGAGTATCCTGTTCCAAAGTCATCTATTGATAATGCGATACCATTGAGTCGAAGTCTTGTTAAAATATCTAGAGATGTAATGAGTTCTTCCATTAGGGCAGACTCTGTTACTTCTAGCATAAGTTGTGAAGGTTTGACCTTATACTTTTTGAGCATTTTAGTAATAAACTCGGGAATCGTTAAATCCTTGAGTGTGATAGCTGACATATTTACAGAAATTTTAACTTCTAAGGAGTCTTGATTCCATTTGGCACACTGTTGCAATGATTTTTCTAAAACAATCCATGTAAGTTCATCTATAAGATTGTTCTCTTCTGCAATACTGATAAAATCCATTGGTGGGATTAAACCTTTAGTTGGATGTTTCCATCGAACCAAAGCCTCAACGGCTAAGACATTAGCATCATGTAAGTCTAGTTTTGGTTGGTAGTAGACTACAAGTTCATCATCTATAAATGCTTTTTTTAAGTCTTCTGCATCTATTCGTTTGTTTTCTTGAATCACTGGGCAGAGATGGATATGTTTAGAAATATTATCTAGTATATGTTTAAGCTCTTTTAGTCGTATAGGTTTAGTGATAGTGGTGATAATATTTAAACCTTGGGCTAGTGCAAGTTGTTGTGCTGAGTGTAAAATCGAACTATCAACACCACTCATCAGTACTAACTGTGTAGTACACTTATGTTCTCCTAAGTGACGAATAACTTCAATACCGTCAATGTCTGGCATCATTAAGTCTAAAAAAATTACATCTGCTTTAAAATCATACTCTTTTAAAAACTTATTACCATTATGATAAGCATGACTTTCAAACCCTTGTTCAGTTGCAACTTCACAAACAAATGTTGCTAAATCTACTTCATCATCGACAACAATTACTACATTCTTATTCATTTACTTTCCCCCCCCCTCATCTAAAATTTTACGGACTCTTTTTGCTAAATCGATTTTTCTATAAGGTTTTGTCAAGAGCTCTTCATACAGTTTTTCTTGAACACTCTCTAAAATACTCTTAGATGTAAACCCTGATGTTAGTAATACTTTAAGATCTTTTTGTACATTTTGTGCTTGTACAGCAAGTTCATAACCATTGATACCACCAGGCATAACTACATCGCTAAATAGAAGGTCAAAATCCTTTTCTTTTTCTAGTACTTCAAGGGCATCAGCAGCACAAGATGCCTTAAAAGTAGTATATCCTAAACTCTCTAAATAGTGTGTCGCTAAGTCTAGTAAATCTTCTTCATCATCTACTACGAGAATTTTTTCCTTACCGTGTGGGATATCACTTTTTACTGAGATTGTGCTTTTTGATTTGTGTAACTTTGATTTAGGGAGATAGAGTTTTATCTCTGTACCGTAGCCTATTTCTGAGTAAATATGCACAAATCCATCAAATCTTTGCATAAAGGAGTAAACCATAGACATGCCAAGTCCAGTCCCTTGGCTTTTATCTTTAGTAGTGAAAAATGGCTCAAATACTTTCTCTAAAGTTTCTTTACTCATTCCTGTACCGGTATCACTAATAGTGATTTCACAGTACTCTCCTGATATTTTTTCTGAATGCAGACGGATATATGCTGCATCAAGGTATTTGTTCGCTGTTTCTATGCGTAACTTTCCACCATCTGGCATAGCATCCCTCGCATTTATAGTAAGATTTAAAATAGCGTCTTGGAGTTCACCCGCATCAATATCAACAAGCCATGATGAGTCTTCATACACTACTTCTAACTCTATCTCAGGCGTTATAGAACGTTTAAGCATCATATCCATATCTTTGATAACAGTATTAACATTGAGGGTAGTTTTATCTTTTGTTTTTACTCTTGAAAAGGAGAGTAGTTGTTTAGTTAAGTCTATACAACGCTGCGAAGCTTTCATAGCAGTCCGTATCCACTTCAGTTGTTTATCTCCCTCCTCATACTCCTCTTCTAAAAAATCCAGATAACCAACAACTACGCCGAGTTGGTTGTTAAAATCATGGGCAATTCCACCGGAGAGTTGACCAATTGCTTCCATCTTTTGAGAACGTCGTAGTGCCTCTTCTATCTGGTAGGCTTCGGTAATGTCATGACATACTAAAATCGCACCAACGAGTTCATTGTTACTATCAAAAATAGGTGCTGCACTATCAGAGACATTAAATTCTAAACCATCTTTAGAAACGAGTATACTATGTGTATCAAGCAGTGCTACTTTTAAGTCCTCGAGCACTTTATAAATAGGGTTTCTTACAGTTTCTTTTGTGTAAGAGTTGATGATGTGAAGAACTTCTGAGACCTTTTTGTCCATAGCATCTTCTTTAGTCCATCCCGTTAGTCTCTCTGCTGTTTTATTCATATAGGTGATATTAGCTTGTGTGTCAGTTGTGACAACTGCATCCCCAATAGACTCCAGTGTGAGTTGTGTTCTTTTGTGCTGATCTGCAAGTATTTTATTTGCTTGTGCTAGTTCAATGCGCCCTTTTTCTAGGTAGATAATATCTCTATACGATCGTAAACTTGCCATTAAAATTGTAAAAAGTTTATCAGCTGAGAGTTCTGACTTGTTGATATAGTCATTTATATCATACTCTGTTACCACATCTCTCTCAGGGGCAAGTCCTGCTTGACCCGTACGTAAAACAATACGGGTATTGTGGTTATCTAGTGTATTACGTATATGTTTGACTAAATCAAGCCCCGCATGGTCATTTTCCATTACAACATCTAAAAGAATAAGGGCAATATCATCATGCTCTTTTAAGATACCCTCAGCCTCTGTAGCACTATATGCATGAAGGTACTCTAAAGTTTTTTCGTTAAACTCAAAGCCTACAAGTGTGAGTTTTGTTATGGTGTGCATTTCTACTTCATCATCAACAATTAATATTTTCCAAGTTTCTTTCTCTATAATATTTTGTTCTTCTAAATCTTGTGACTCATCACCACTAAAGAGTAAGTCCTCATCATCATGTATGCTCATTATTTAGCATCTCCTTTATCTATGTTTTCTAGTGGAAATCTGATTTCAAATCGTGTTCCCTTACCTACTTGACTAAAACACTCTATTGTTCCATTGAGTGTTTGGGTTACTAGGTTATAGACTATGCTCAGTCCAAGTCCACTTCCACCTTCACCTCTTTTAGTTGTAAAAAATGGTTCATATATTCTTTGTATTATCTCTTCACTCATACCTTTTCCATCATCTGAGTAAATTATTAATGCATTCTTGTCCTCAGTTGTAATATCTAAACGAATAGTTCCCTCTTCATCTTGAGCATAAGCATGTTTGAGAGAGTTGAGAATTAAGTTTGAAACAATTTGTGAAAGTGCGCCTGGAACAGTCTCTACTTTGATTTTTTCATCACCGGAAATATGTACTTCTTGTTTGACGAGTTTTAATTTTGGCTGTAAACTATACAGGATGTCTTGCATATACTCATAAAGAACTACTTCTCTCTTCTCTTCTGAAGATTGGTCAACTGCAACCTGTTTAAAACTTTTGACAAGTTGAGATGCTCGTTCTAGGTTTGTCTGTATTGTAGTGGCTGTTGGCATTGCATTTTGTACAAACTCTCGAAAATTTGCTTTTTTAAGTGTACCATTTTCAAAGAGTATCTCAAGGTTTTTTATCTGTGTTTGGAGGTGAGTACTTCCTGTTACAGCTATACCTATAGGAGTGTTTATCTCATGAGCAACACCCGCTACTAAGTCTCCTAACGCAACCATTTTTTCAGACTGAACAAGTTGTGCTTCTGTTTTTTCTTTTCTTGTGAGCACTATCTCTTTAAAGTTAGATATCGCTCTCGCTATTTGACCTATTTCATCTTTATTGTTTACGAGTGGAACATCAGCATTGTCCTCTTTAGCTAGTCTATCTATAACAACTACTAGCTCTTTAATAGGATTTGATATACTTTTGGTGAGTAAAATAGCTACAAGCACACCGAGAAACAGAGCGATAATTAAGGTACTTAAAATGATATTTACTGCGATTACTCTTGAAGTATTTACTTTTTTCTGTGTTTTAGTATGTATTTCACTTGCTAAGTTTTCTATACTTCTTGCAGCATTAATCATAGCTGTCTGCTTCGCTTCTTGTTTGTCTATAATGATCACAACATCTTTGAACTCTTTGAGGTATATTTTCGCAGCATCAACCATAGTATCTATAAGCTTTTTATTATCTATATCCTCAAATCTTTCACTTAAGAGTTTAGCATCTATAACAGCACGTGTAACTAAGTCAATCGTCACATCTATATAAGAAGACTCACTTCGGAGTAGGTAGTTTTTTTCTTGCTGACGGGCTTCACCCATGAGTCGGATTATTGTATTTGCCGTTTCAACTTTGATTCGTTTGTCTAAACGCTGTTTTGATAAACCTGTTGAAAGCTTTTCAAGTCGAATGAGCTCTTCTTTTTGATCTCCACGTAGTCTAGTTGCACGATCTTCAACTCTTCTACCGAGACTCGCCATTTTATCCTCTGCAATTAAGTTATCATTTGTAATGCCAACAACTTCTTTAAACTCTTTTATATATTGATTGGCTGTGTCTATAATTGTTTGTGCAAGTTTTTTATTTTCTTTATCTGCAAACTTTTTTTGTAGTTTTGTAGCCTCTTTAATTGCTTCACGTACGAGAGAGAGTGTTACTTCTGCATAGGCAGCCTCTTTTCTCAGTAAAAAGTTTTTTTCTTGTTGTCGTGCTTCACTCATTAGTTTTATGATTCTATTTGCAGAGTCAGCTTTTTCACGTTTTTCTAAACGCATAACAAGGTTACTTTTCCCGAGCTTCTCTATAGCTAAGAGTTCCTCTTTTTGATCTTCTCTGAGGCGAATTGTTTTATTTTCTACTTTTCTTCCTAGTTTTATCATACGGGCATGGACTAAGGATTTGTTCTTTTTACCTTCCATAACTATATGTAACTCTCGTAAGTACTCTTTTGCTTTTGTTATTATTTGTTGGGCTAGTTGTTTGTTCTCTTTATCGTTAAAACGATTCTTTGTTGTGCCTGCTTGTGTGATGAGTTTATCAACGAGTACTTCGGTAGCATCAGCATATCTAAAGTCACCACGAAGTAAAAAGTTTTTTTCTTGTTGGCGTGCTTCACCCATGAACTTAATGATTCTATTTGCATCATCCGCTTTTTCACTTTTTTCTTGTCTGTCTTCTGATGAAGATATTGCTAAACCTTCAAGTTTTTGTAACTCTATTTTTTGATCATTTTTCAGGCTGACTGCACTGTTTTCAAGGTATCTACCCTGTTCAACCATCTCTTGCAAAGAGTTGTTCTTCTCAATGTTTAAGTTTACAAACTCTTGAAATTCTTTGAGATATTCATCTAAATCTTTTAATAAAATATCAAGGTCTAGCTCTTCTTCATCTTCAGTTTCTTCTTCAGCTTCAAGTTCTAGGTCTAACTCTTCTTCAAGTTCTAGCACTTCATCAAGATCTGTATCAGTCTCTTCGAGTAAATCTATCACTTTTTGTGCTTCATCATCATCTAAAATACTGTCACTGCTCTCTTCATCCTTAAGCTCTTCTAGTTCATCAAGTCCATCGAGTTCTTCAAGCTCATCTAGCTCCCCGATTTCATCCAGTTCATCAAGGCTTATTTCATCATCTAACTCTTCTATGTCTGGTGCATCCAGACTAATTTCTACATCATCCTCGTCCAACACACTTAGATCAATCTCATCCGCTTCTTTACTAAAAACTGAAAACAGTTCTACTAGGTCTGTCGGTAAAAATGGTTTTTTAAGTATTTTTGTAAAACCACTTACAGCTTCGGCATCACGTGAACAGATATAGAGTGATTGAGAGTATTGAACTTTTGCATTAAGTTCCATATGCAATTCATCACTGTAAAGAGTATCGTCTATAACAACTAAATCATATGTAGTAGATTCTAAGTTTTCTAAAGATTCAACAACTTCAAGATTATCAGAAGTTTTTTGAGCACTAAGAGTAACGAGTTTATTAACAACAGGATTGTCATTTATGAGTAAAATATTCACGAATATTCCTTGAGGGTAGTATATTGATTATATTGTTATTATTGTATCTAAATAAAACTAAAAAAGCATCTCTAACGCATTAAATGCATCTATCATTTGAGTTTTCACGATTAACATAGTCGAAGCAAATGTCGCGATGAGCACAACAAACGCCACCATGATTTTGATTGGGAACCCTATAACTAAAAGGTTAAACTGTGGCATTGTTTTCATAAGCATTCCAAATATAACATCAGCCAACCAAGACAATGCAACTATAGGAAACGCTATCATAAAACCAACTAGAAACATATTTGAAGCAGCATGGATTACATAGTCAAAAAGATCTTGTTTCATTACAAACCCACCTAAAGGTACAACCTTTAAAGAGCTATCTACAAAAAGCAGTACCCAGTGATGCAAATCTAATGAGAGTAAAACCATTAATCCCATTAAAGATAAAAACTGAGAAATGATAGGCATTGAAACACCCGATTGTGGGTCAATAGCACTCGCCATGGAAAAGCCCATCATAAAAGAGATAATTCCCCCTGCAAAAGTGATAACATGGTATGCAAGTTGAAGTATTATGCCTACTACTAAACCAAGCATAAACTCACTCAAAATTGCTAACACTATCGTAGGTAGATTTATAGCTATTTGCAGGGGTGGCATAGAGGAGTAAAACACTATAGTGAAGAAAAAGGCCATCGCAGTTTTTATCTGCATAGGAATGTTTTTATGAGAAAATATTGGAACAGCTATAAAAAGTGCCGCAAAACGAAAAAAAAGCAGTATAAAACCAACTACATTTGCTTCTTCAAATATTTTCATAAACTCCATATTATTTACTACTTAATTCGCTGGAGCTTTTTATCTTCAAGGTGGAAAACCTTATCACACTGATGTGCTAATTCATTGTCATGTGTCACTAGTATCATGCCTGCATCATGTTCTTTACAGTACTCAAAGAAAAGACTCATTACTTCATCTGCTGTTTTTTTATCTAAGTTTCCAGTTGGTTCATCCGCAAAGATAATACGAGGTTTTTTAGTCAGCACTCTTGCTATAGAGACACGTTGCTGCTGACCACCTGAGAGCTCAGTTACTTTTTGATGTATAGGTTCTTTTATATGTAAGGCTTCTAGTAAATCATCTTCTATCTTTTCACCTGAGAGTAGCTCTGCAACTTCTAAGTTTTCATAAGCACTAAAACCATTAAAAAGATAATGCGATTGAAAGATAAGACCTAAATCATGGCGTTTAATGCTAGAGAGTCTTTTTTTACTCATACTACTTACATCTTCACCAAAAAGTAAAACAGACCCTTCACTTGGTGTTAAGAGTGTTGAAAGTAGATGTAGCAGTGTAGATTTTCCACTCCCACTCATACCTATGATAGCGATACTTTCTCCAGAGTTGAGCTCAATATTTACATCCCTAAAGAGTTCGTATTCAAAAGTATGCGCTATGTCTTGTGCTGTAAGTAAATTCATTTAATTATTATATTCTAAACTTACTAAAGATAAGTTTTTACTCATCAAATATTTTTTTGCATCCGATACAAGAGTGCATATCTAACTTTTTAGAATATATTCTCTCAATCATTTTTTTCATCATGTATGCTAGGTAACCATTTATATAGATACCAAAAACCTTTGCAGTTGCATACCTTCGACCTAAAGCTATAAGAATTCCTCGTGAATGTATCTTGTGTTTTTTTAAACTCTTATCTTTTTGATGGAGCTGTATATTTTCAGCACAAAGTTCTCCCATCTGCTCTGCAATATCTGCCGTTGGAGCAATGATATTTTCATCCTTATCTCTTAAAGTCGTACAGTCCCCTAAGGCAAAAACACTTTCATAATCAAGTACTTGAAGGGTAGGTTTTGTTTGAATGTAACCACGTTCACTTTTGGCTAAGTTCAACTCATATACCAAACCATTTGGCTCAATGCCTCCAGCAAAAATCATAAAATCCATAAAAACTATCTCTCCACTACTAAGAGTTACACTATCTTTGGTTAACGCCACGACTTTTTCTCTGTTTTTGATCACTACATCTAAGTCTAAGAGTCTCTCAATCGACTTATCGACTAAGTGCTGATCCATTCCACGCAGTATCTGCTCTGCCGCGTTTACAAGTATAATGTTAAGCTTACGGCATATAAAATGGTTACTCGCATAAAACTCTTTAGCAAAAGATGCCATTTGTGCTGCTATTTCAACACCGCTCAGTCCTGCTCCCGCTATAACTATACTTAAGGGTGTACATAATGTACCACTTTCATCCACTTTTTTAAAAAGGGACATTTCAAACTTTTGTTTAAAGTACATAGCACGATGAAGTGCTTTTATCCCATAAGCATGCTCTCGTAATCCCTCAACATTAGGAGCAAACTTTGTTCTTGAACCTACTGCTAAGACAAGATAATCATAGTTGAGTCTATCTACTGTTGTAATAACTTTTCTTTTATTAAAGTCTATATTTTTCACTTCTTGTTTATAAAAAGTGACATTGTTGTTTTTAAATCCGCTACAGTATGTAAAAAGGTCAAGGGTGATTTGTGCAAAATCTTCTTCATTTGCGATAAGGTCATAAACCTCTGTTTGCATATAGTGATAAGGATTTTTATCTAAAAGAATTATCTCATTTTTGGGGTTTTTAGCAAGATTTTGAACAGTTCTTATCCCGGCATAACCACCGCCAATAACAATTATCTTATGCTTTTCATTTTCTGACATAATTCATTATATCATTTGTTTATATTAACTTTTATAACTTCATGTCGAAATATCGATAATACCTATTTCAGCATCTTTAACAATTTTACAAATTTTATCTTCATATTTTCTTAGTACTTCTTCTGCAGTCGATACACGACTATTTCCTAGTCTTAACCAAATAATGTGGGGAGGAAAATCGTAAAGCATGCATATTTCATTAAAATCAGAATCTTTAGTGACTATCGTATAGTTATTTTCTTTAGCATATTTCCATACATCCCTATCACTTGATTTATCTAAGTTTATTGAAGCAATATGAATTGAGTTTGGATAAATATCTTTTAGTCTTGAGACTAGTCTGTACGATAGGTTTTGATCAAAAAGTAGCTTTATGCACATATAGAAAGTTTATGCTCTTTATCTGCCGCATATGCTAATGTGGCATATATATCATCTTGATGTAATTCTGGGTAGTCTTCTATTATTTCATCAAATGTCATTCCATCTGAAAGCATCTCTAAAATATCATAAACAGTTATTCTCATGCCACGGATAACAGGCTTACCAGATCTGATGCTAGGATTAATCGTAATATACTTTTGATACTGTTAATAGCTCTTACAGTAGATTTAGCGAGCTGTTGGTTATCACGGAGAATGTAGTTTTTTTCATTTTGACGAGCATCTTTTAAAGAAGATACTAAATCAATAGCAGCATTTGCTAGGAGTTGGGATTTTGTTTGTGACTCTAGTGTGTACCAACCTGTAACCCCTACTATTATTGTAAGAATAAGAATACTACCAATACCTATTATAAGACGTAGCC